>NZ_JBWKIR010000017.1:0-162701 GCF_056432605.1 Streptomyces sp. NPDC045022 | reverse complement strand
CCTCGGTGCTTTCCAGGTTCCCGCTTCCGCGTTTCCCTTTCCGGCGGTTCCGACTCTATCAGATCCTTTCGGTGTCTGACTCCCAGTCAGGGGGGTTTGTCTTCCCGGCCGCTGGGCCGTTCCGACGAGTGAGACTTTAGCGGATTCCCGGCTCCCGAGCTAATCGGGGGCTACGTCCTTTCGAACATGGATTCCTCATTTCGCAAATACGCACGCCAGTGCAGCCGACGCCGGAGCATCGATTGATGGGTGGTGCTTGCGGAATGGCTGTCCGGGGACCGACCTGAATCGGCGCTCACGTCGGACAACTCGGAGAACAGTACGGATCCGTGGTGGGTGTGTCAACTCAGCCCCCGAGGCCCTGCCTGCGGCGTATGCTCGGGGACGTGACTACGCGTACGTGCACCCAGCTTTGGTGGGCCGCCTGACGGCGGCCGTACTCACGTATGCACTCAACGGCCGCCGCTTCGGCGGCCGTTCTCGTATCTCCTCCGGGACTCCCGGGGCCGGCCGCAGGAGCGGCGGTCCCGATCAGGAGGTGGAGTGGAGATGACACGGGCCTTCAGCGGTATCCAGCCGACCGGGCACCTGACGCTGGGGAACTACCTGGGAGCCATGCGGCGCTGGGCGGAGGTGGACCAGCACCGGGCGGACTCGCTGTTCTGTGTGGTGGATCTGCACGCGCTGACCGTGGACCACGATCCGGCGCGGGTGAGCAGGCTCAGTCGCCAGACGGCGACGCTGCTGCTGGCCTCCGGGCTCGACCCCGAGGTGTGCACCGTCTTCCTGCAGAGCCATGTCGACGAGCACACGAGGCTGTCGTACCTGCTGGAGTGCGTGGCGGCCGACGGCGAGATGCGGCGGATGATCCAGTACAAGGAGAAGTCCGCGCGGGAGCGGGAGCGCGGCGGGAGCGTGCGGCTGTCGCTGCTGACGTATCCGGTGCTGATGGCGGCGGACATCCTGGCCTATGGCGCGGACGAGGTGCCGGTCGGGCACGACCAGGTGCAGCACGTGGAGCTGACACGGGGCCTGGCGGTGCGGTTCAACCAGCGCTACGGGCACACCTTCGTGTTGCCGCGGGCGACGCTTCCGGGGGTGGCGGCGCGGGTGATGAATCTGCAGGACCCGACCTCGAAGATGGGGAAGTCGGACGACTCGGGTGCGGGGGTCGTCTATCTGCTGGACGAGCCGGACGTGGTGCGGAAGAAGGTCATGCGGGCGGTGACCGACAGCGGGCGGGAGGTCGAGTACGACCGGGAGGCGCGGCCGGGAGTGGCGAACCTGCTGGAGATCCTCGCGGCGTGCACAGGTGGGAACCCCGAGGCCTTGGCCGGCGCGTATGAGTCGTACGGCGCCTTGAAGAAGGACACCGCGGAGGCTGTGGTGGAGGTCCTCAGGCCCGTGCAGGCCAGGCACCGGGAGCTGTGCGCGGATCCCGCCCATGTGGAGAGGGTGCTGCGGGTTGGTGCGGAGAAGGCCCGGTCGATGGCCCGGCCGACCGTCGATGCCGCGTACCGGGCGATCGGTCTGCTGCCTCCGCTGTTCGAGACGGCGCTGAGCACGACCGGCCGTTAGGGACGCGGGGCGTCCGGTGCGTGCGGAGGCGGTCGGCCGGTCCGGTGCCGAGCGGCCGTCGCCCCCGGCACCGGGCGGCCCCGTTCAGCCCTTGCGGCTCGCCTCGGTCCTTCTCGCGGCTCGCCTCAGTCCTTCTTGCCGGAGGCGAGTTCGCGGCTGCGGTCGCGGGCGGCTTCCAGGGCGGCGATGAGGGCGGCTCGTACGCCGTGGTTCTCCAGCTCGCGGATGGCGTTGATGGTCGTGCCGGCCGGAGAGGTGACGTTCTCGCGGAGCTTGACGGGATGCTCGCCGCTGTCGCGGAGCATCACGGCGGCGCCGATGGCGGACTGGACGATGAGGTCGTGGGCCTTGTCGCGGGGCAGGCCGAGCAGGATGCCGGCGTCGGTCATGGCTTCGACCAGGTAGAAGAAGTACGCCGGGCCGGAGCCGGACAGCGCGGTGCAGGCGTCCTGCTGGCTCTCGGGCACGCGGAGCGTCTTGCCGACGGCGCCGAAGATCTCCTCGGCGGTGGCGAGGTGGTCGGCGGTGGCGTGGCTGCCGGCGGAGATGACCGACATGGCCTCGTCGACGAGGGCGGGCGTGTTGGTCATGACACGGACGACCGGGGTGCCAGCGGCGAGGCGTTCCTCGAAGAAGGAGGTGGGGATTCCCGCGGCTCCGCTGATGACCAGGCGGTCGGCGGGGATGTGCGGCGTGAGTTCGTCCAGAAGGGTGCCCATGTCCTGCGGCTTGACCGTGAGGATCAGGGTGTCGGCGGACTTGGCGGCCTCGGTGTTGCCGACCGGGGTGACCCCGTAGCGGGTGCGGAGTTCTTCGGCGCGTTCGGGGCGGCGGGCGGTGACCAGGAGGTCGGCGGGGGCCCAGCCGGCCCGGATCATTCCGCTGAGCAGGGCTTCGCCGATCTTGCCGGTGCCGAGGACTGCGACTTTCTGGCTCATGGGGTCATCCTCGCACCGGGCCTGACGGGTGGGGGGTGGCTGTCCGGCAGGCGGAACACCGCCGGGCGCGCCTAGGACGTGCGGCGCCTGAGGGTGGCCGCGCCCAGGCCCAGGACGAGCAGTGCGCAGCCGGCCACGATCAGGACGTCGCGGACGAAGGTCGCGGTCATGTCGGTGTGATGCAGGACCTGGTTCATGCCGTCCACGGCGTACGACATCGGCAGGGCGTCGGAGATGCCCTTCAGGACCGGGTGCATGTCGGAGCGGGGGGTGAACAGGCCGCAGAGGAGGAGCTGGGGAAAGATCACCGCGGGCATGAACTGGACCGCCTGGAATTCCGAGGCCGCGAAGGCCGAGACGAAGAGACCGAGGGCCGTGCCGAGCAGCGCGTCGAGGAGGGCGACGAGCAGGAGCAGCCAGGGGGAGCCGGTGACGTCGAGGCCGAGCAGCCACACCGCGAGGCCGGTGGCGAGGGCCGACTGGACGACGGCGAGGGCACCGAAGGCGAGGGCGTAGCCGGCGATGACGTCGGCCTTGCCGAGGGGCATGGCGAGGAGGCGTTCCAGCGTGCCGGAGGTGCGTTCGCGCAGGGTGGCGATGGAGGTGACCAGGAACATCGTGATCAGCGGGAAGATCCCGAGCAGGGAGGCGCCGATGTTGTCGAAGGTGCGGGGGCTGGCGTCGAAGACGTAGCGCAGCAGGACCAGCATCAGGCAGGGGATGAGGATCATCAGCGCGATGGTGCGCGGGTCGTGGCGGAGCTGGCGAAGGACCCGGGCGGCCGTGGCGGTGGTGCGGGCGGTGCTGAAGGCGCTGGTGGGTGCGGGGGTGTGCGCGGGGGTGCTCGTGCTCATCGGGTGCTCTCCTTGGTGCGGCCCGCGGTGCCGGCCTGGTCGACGAGGTGCAGGAAGGCGGCCTCGACCGTGTCGGTGCCGGTGCGGGTGCGCAGGGCGTCCGGGGTGTCGTCGGCGAGGATCTCGCCCTCGCGCATGAGGAGGAGGCGGTGGCAGCGCTCGGCCTCGTCCATGACGTGGGAGGAGACGAGGAGAGTGGTGCCGCGGGTGGCGGCGAGGTCGTGGAAGAGGCTCCACAGGTCGCGGCGCAGGACGGGGTCGAGACCGACGGTGGGCTCGTCCAGGACGAGGAGGTCGGGGGTGCCGAGGAGGGCGACGGCCAGGGAGACGCGGCTGCGCTGACCGCCGGAGAGGTTGCCGGCGAGGGCGTCGGCGTGGCTGGTGAGGTCGACGTCGGCGATGGCCTGGGTGACGTGCTGGTGGCGGCGTTCGGCGGCGGTGCGGCCGGGGTCGAGGATCGCGGCGAAGTAGTCGAGGTTCTGGCGGACGGTCAGGTCGTCGTAGACGGACGGGGCCTGGGTGACGTAGCCGATGCCGCTGCGGAGGGCGGGGTGGCCGGCCGGGCGGCCGAGGACGTTCAGGGTGCCGGTGACCTTGGCCTGGGTGCCGACGATGGAGCGCATGAGGGTCGATTTGCCGCAGCCGGAGGGGCCGAGCAGGCCGGTGATCCGGCCGCGGGGCACGGTGAAGCGGAGGTGGTGCAGGACGGTGCGGGGGCCGCGCACGACGGTGAGGTCTTCGGCGTGGACGGCGGGGGCGGGGGCCGGGTGTGGTGGGTCCGGCACGTAATTCATCATGCGATGAATAATCTGCCCGGGCGGTCCGGAACGTCAAGAGGGAGGGAGTGCTTGTTCCGGGCGGGCGCTTCTGCCGGGCGGACTCTGGTGGCCGAGGCGGGAGGTGGGTCGCATGGGTGAAGGCGGTCCCGGGATGGGGGCACACGCGGGAGCGGCGGCCGGGCGAGACCCGTCCGCCGCTCCACGGGGGAGGGAAGACCCGTCCGCCGCTCCACCGGCGCGGGAAGCCGAGGTCAGGGCTTGGTGGCGACGAGCAGCAGCACGTCGTACGTCTCCTCGACGACGCCGTCCGGGAAGACGTTCAGCAGGTGGGCGCGCTCCTCGGCCAGGAAGGCGGTCCTGCGTTCCTCGGACGTCACGAGGAAGAGGGAATGGCTGCCGAGGTTGGCCAGGTGGGTGTCGATCGGCACCCGGCGGCTCCAGCGGATCTCGCGTCGGGTGAAGTCGAGACGGCCGCTGGGGTCGGCCCGGTCCGTGCGCTCACCGGCCTTGCGCTTCTCGGCGGCGATGTCCACGCCGAAGAAGCGGGCGACGCGATCGGCGGCCTCGGCGATCCAGTCGACGCCGACGGCGTCGGTGTTCCACCACAGCGCCAGCGCGCCGCCCGGCCGCAGCACCCGCAGCGCCTCCGGGACCGACTGGGCCGGGTCGGTCCAGTGCCAGGCCTGGGCGTAGGTGAGGAAGTCGGCGTGCGCGTCGGCGACGGGGAGGGCGTTGCCGTTGCCCCGGACGAGCGGGATGTGGGGCAGGCCGCGGCGGAACTCGGCGGCCATCCCGTCGCCGGGCTCGACCGCGAGGACGTCGGCGCCGCGGGCGTGCAGGAGGGCGGTGGCGATGCCGGTACCGGCGCCGGCGTCCACAACCTTGGCTCCGGACAGGGACCGGCCGGCCGTTTCCTCGACGGCGTCGAAGAGGGCGGGCGGGTAGGAGGGGCGGTTCGCGGCGTACTGGGCGGCGGCGGAGTCGAAGGAGCGGGCGCGCAGAGTGCGGGAGGCGTGTGGGCCGGTGGGCGGCTGCGTGGTCGTCATGCGGCCATGGTGGTCGGAGCGTGGCGCGAAGGGACAGCGACTTGTGGCCGACCGGACCCGCGGGCCGGGCCTCCTACCGGTGCCGCTTCTTTTTCGACGGGTTGCCGGTGCGGCGGGTGGTGCGGCGTTCGTGTTCCTCGCGGGCCTTGTCGTACTCCTCGCGGTGCAGCTTCTCGCCCGGGGCCTCGGTGAGGGAGCGGACGAAGTAGGCGAGGAGGGAGCCGACGAAGCCGATGGCGAGCAGGCCACGCAGGGAGGCCTGGCGCCGGGGGTCGTGGCGCTTGCCGAAGCCCTCCCAGGTGTTGCGGAAGGCGAGCGCGCTGCAGATCGCGAACATGACCGTGATCAGCACCATCACGAAGGAGCCGGTGTCGGCGATCCGAATGCCGTCGTAGGCGAGGCGCAGCACCAGGCAGGAGGCGGCGGCCGCGGCGAGGGAGCCGACGGCGACGCCGGCCCGGCGGAGCGCGTAGCCGTTGTCGTGGTTCACCCAGGAGGTGCCGAAGAAGCGCAGGGGCTCCGGGCGGGGGCCGCCGCTCCGGGCCGCGCCGCCTGGGGAGCCCGCCGGGGTGTCCGGGGTGCCGGTTTCGTCGCTCACGGGACGATTATGGCGCCGGGCGGAGGCGGGCTTCCGGGTGGGGTCGGGCGCGGCGGGGGCGTCAGACGGCGCAGCGTGAGGCGATGTAGCCGTTGCTGCCTGTCTGGACGTAGGCGTCGGAGACGTACTCGCCGTTGTCGATGTTGTCCCAGATCTTCGTGGTGCCGTAGGGGCCCGTGACCGTCGTGCCAGGTGCCTGGCAGAAGATCGCGACGCGGGAGCCCTCGGGGAGGACCCGGACGATGCTGTAGCTGGTGCCGGGGCCGTTGCGGACGTTCAGGCGGACACCCGGGGCCACCGCGAACGTGCGCACGGTCGCCTCCGCCGTGAGGGACGCCTGCTCGGCGGAGCCCGTGGTTGCTTCCGAACGGTCGACAGACATGAGACCTCTCCCCCTGGGCCCCACGGCCGTCATGGGGACCGTCGATTTCTCGAAGCGAGTCACGGAACACCTGTGCGCGACTCGCACGCGGAGGCTAGCAAGCCGCCTCTGTGTCGTACGAGTCATCGACTAGGCTCCGTGCGTCGCGCGCGGACGATGAGCACGGGGGGCGGTCCATGGCGCCACAGCGCAGCACCGGAGCGGGCGCGGAAGCGGAACTTCCCGAGTACGCCGGTCACTACCACCTGGAGTCGTGTCTGGGGTCGGGTGGCATGGGCGTCGTCCACCTCGCCCGCAGCACCTCGGGGATGAGGCTCGCGGTGAAGGTCGTACATGCCGAGTTCGCCAGGGACCCCGAGTTCAGGGGCCGGTTCCGGCAGGAGGTGGCCGCGGCCCGGCGAGTGAGCGGTGCCTTCACCGCGCCTGTCGTCGACGCCGATCCGGAGGCCGCACGGCCCTGGATGGCCACGCTGTTCATTCCCGGGCCGACCCTTTCCGACCAGGTGAAGGGGAATGGCCCCATGGCTCCGGAGCAGTTGCGGCGGCTGATGGCCGGGCTCGCGGAGGCGCTGCGCGACATCCATCGTGTCGGGGTCGTGCACCGGGATCTCAAGCCGAGCAACGTCCTGCTCGCCGAGGATGGGCCGAAGGTCATCGATTTCGGCATCTCCCGGCCGAAGGACAGTGAACTGCGCACGGAGACGGGGAAGTTGATCGGCACGCCGCCGTTCATGGCGCCCGAGCAGTTCCGCCGGCCCCGGGAGGTGGGACCGGCGGCGGACATCTTCGCCCTGGGGTCCGTGATGGTGCACGCGGCGACCGGGCGGGGGCCGTTCGACTCCGACAGCCCGTACGTGGTCGCGTATCAGGTGGTGCACGACGAACCCGATCTGGCGGGGGTGCCGGCGAGTCTCGCACCGCTGGTCGGGCGCTGTCTCGCCAAGGAGCCCGAAGAGCGGCCGACCCCCGACGAGTTGATGCGGGAGCTGCGCTCCGTGGCGGCCTCGTACGACACGCAGGCCTTCATACCGGCGCAGCGGGCCGGAGACGACGCCGGGCGGCGGGGGCCCGCCCCCGCGCAGGTCGGGCCGGAGTCCCGGGACCGCTCGTCCCGGCGGACGGTCCTCGGCCGTCCGGTCTCCCGCACCCTCTTCGCCGTCGCGTCCGCCGCCCTGGTCACAGCCGGTGTGCTCGCGGCGCTGCTGTGGCCGCGCGGTGACGGCGGCCCGGCGGTGAAGGAGACCGGCGCCCGTGCCGGTGCGGCCGGGTTCACCGCCTGGCGGGCGAAGCCGGCGGGCGAAGGCTCCGGGATGCCCCGGTGCGCCGACGGCGCCGGACGGTTGCTGTGCTTCCGTTCCGGGTCGGCCTACGCCCTCGACCTGACGGACGGCACGCTGCTCTGGCGGCGCGCGGTCGCCGGGGAACACTCCAATGGCACGCCCGCGCTGGCGGGCGGACTGCTGTTGCTGCCCACGGACGGCGGCAGCCGGGTGGTGGCTCTCGATCCGGCCTCCGGACGGTCCCGCTGGCAGCGGACCGTGCCCGGCCACGCGGGTACGCGGATCGCCGGTGACATGCTTCTGATCACCGGCGCGGACGGAACGGTGACGGGAGTGGACGGGAGGTCGGGGAACGAGAAGTGGCACCGGCGCCTGCCCGGCCGCGGCACCCCCACCCTGACCACCTACGCCGGCGACCCGCTGGTCCACGCGGCCACCACCTCCGCCGATGGGGCGTACACGCTGGTCACCGCGCTGGACGCGCACACCGGTGCCGCGCGCTGGGAGGCGCGGTCGCGGGGCGCCCTGCGATCCGTCGGCAGCCAGGACGGTTCGCTGATCCTGCTGTCCGACGACAACGCCTCCGCGGTCACGGACGCGGTGGTCCGCTACTCGCCCGGCTCGAGGACGACGCGCCGCATGGCGTTGCCCGTTCCGCTGACCGCTCCGCAGGCCGCCGTGCGCGGCCACATGATCTACCTGCTGGCGGCCGGTGGCTCGCTGGACGCCGTCGACCTGAACGCCGGGAAGCGGCTGTGGCACCTGGAGACGGCCGTGAGCCGTGGCTCGGCGCCCGCCGCCACCGCCGAGCACGTGTACTTCAGCGCCCCCGACGGGCGCCTGCTCGCCGTGGACGCCCGTGACGGACGCCTGCTCGGGCAGACACCGCCACGGCTCGGCACGAACTCGGCCGAGGTCGCCGGCACGCTGCCGTCGCCGCTGGTCGTCGGCGACCACGTCTACGCCACCGCCCCTGACGGCACCGTCTTCGCCAGGGACGGGCGGGTCCCCTCGGCCTGGTGAGACTCGGCCTGGTGAGACGGCGAAGGGGCCGCGCCCGATGGGTGCGGCCCCCGTCGCGGGCGTCGGGTCAGCCCAGCCTGCTCACATCGCGCACCGCGCCCTTGTCCGCGCTGGTCGCCATCGCCGCGTAGGCCCGGAGGGCGGCGGAGACCTTGCGGTCGCGCTTCTTCGGGGCGTAGACGCCGTTCAGGGCCTGCTCGCGGCGCGCGAGTTCCGCCTCGTCGACCAGCAGCTCGATGGTGCGGCCCGGGATGTCGATGCGGATGCGGTCACCGTCCTGGACGAGGGCGATGGTGCCGCCGGAGGCCGCCTCGGGGGAGGCGTGGCCGATCGACAGGCCCGATGTGCCGCCGGAGAAGCGGCCGTCGGTGATCAGCGCGCAGCTCTTGCCGAGGCCGCGGCCCTTCAGGTACGAGGTCGGGTACAGCATCTCCTGCATGCCGGGGCCGCCCTTGGGGCCCTCGTAGCGGATGACGACGACGTCGCCGTCCTTGACCTCCTGGGTGAGGATCCGCTGGACGGCCTCCTCCTGGGACTCGCAGACCACCGCGGGGCCCTCGAAGGTCCAGATCGACTCGTCGACGCCGGCCGTCTTCACGACGCAGCCGTCGACCGCCAGGTTGCCCCGGAGGACCGCGAGGCCGCCGTCCTTGGAGTACGCGTGCTCGGCGGAGCGGATGCAGCCGCCCTCGGCGTCGTCGTCCAGTGCCTCCCAGCGCTCGGACTGGGAGAAGGCCTCGGCGGAGCGGACGCAGCCGGGGGCCGCGTGCCACAGCTCGACGGCCTCGGGGGACGGGGAGCCGCCGCGGACGTCCCACGTCTTCAGCCAGTCCGACAGCGAGGGGCTGTGGACGGCGTGCACGTCCTCGTTGAGGAGGCCCGCGCGGTGCAGTTCACCGAGCAGGGCCGGGATGCCGCCGGCGCGGTGCACGTCCTCCATGTAGTACGTGCGGTCCTTCGCGACGTTGGGCGCGACCTTGGCCAGGCAGGGCACCCGGCGCGAGACCGCGTCGATCTCCTCCAGGCCGAAGGGGACGCCCGCCTCCTGGGCGGCGGCCAGCAGGTGCAGGATCGTGTTGGTGGAGCCGCCCATCGCGATGTCCAGGGCCATGGCGTTCTCGAAGGCCTGGAAGGTGGCGACGTTGAGCGGCAGGACCGTGGCGTCGTCCTGCTCGTAGTAACGGCGGGTGATGTCCATGACCGTGCGGGCCGCGTCGACGTAGAGCTGCTTGCGCGCGGTGTGGGTGGCGAGGACCGAGCCGTTGCCGGGCAGGGACAGGCCGATCGCCTCGGTGAGGCAGTTCATCGAGTTGGCGGTGAACATGCCGGAGCACGAGCCGCAGGTCGGACAGGCGTTCTCCTCGATACGGAGGATGTCCTCGTCCGAAATCTTGTCGTTCACGGCGTCGGAGATCGCGTCGACCAGGTCGAGCGTGCGGACCGTGCCGTCGACCAGGGTGGCCCGGCCGGACTCCATGGGGCCGCCGGAGACGAAGACCGTCGGGATGTTCAGGCGCAGGGCGGCCATCAGCATGCCCGGGGTGATCTTGTCGCAGTTGGAGATGCAGACCAGGGCGTCGGCGCAGTGCGCCTCGACCATGTACTCCACCGAGTCCGCGATCAGGTCGCGGGAGGGCAGGGAGTAGAGCATGCCGCCGTGGCCCATGGCGATGCCGTCGTCGACGGCGATCGTGTTGAACTCGCGCGGGATGCCGCCGGCCTCCTTGATCGCCTCGCTGACGATCCGGCCGACCGGCTGCAGGTGGGTGTGGCCCGGCACGAACTCGGTGAAGGAGTTCGCGACGGCGATGACCGGCTTCCGGCCGATGTCCGCACCGGGTACACCGGAGGCGCGCATAAGGGCGCGGGCGCCCGCCATGTTGCGGCCGTGGGTGACTGTGCGGGACCTCAGCTCGGGCATCGTCGCTCGCTCCTTCGAAGACCGTCCGCCAGAGAGTTCTGGCTCTTACGAGCGTACGCCGCCCCTCCGAGGGCTGGACAAGCCTGTCCGGAATGCGGGACGCGCGTTTCACTCCGCGTGCCTGTCAGGGTTGCGTCAGATGCCTCTGCACCACCGGCGCCACCCGCGCGATGATCTGCTCCAGGTCCGCCGACGCCAGCGGCTCCAGCTTGATCACGTAACGCATCATCGCCGTGCCCACCAGCTGCGCGGCCGCCAGCTCGGCGCGCAGCTCCGCGTCCGGCAGGTCCAGCTGGGCGGCGATGCGGCGCAGCAGCTGGGAGGCGACGAGGCGGCGGAAGACGGCGGCGGCGGTCTCGTTGTTCACGGCGGACCGGAGGATCGCGAGGAGGGGTGTACGGGTGACGGGGTTGTCCCAGACGCCGAAGACGAAGCGGGTCAGCCGCTCCCCCACCGCGTCCAGCGGGGCGTCGGCCAAGGCGTTCGGGGCATCCAGGGCGGGCGCGAAGGCGACCTCGATGGCGGCCTCGAAGACCTGCTCCTTGGTGCCGAAGTAGTGGTGGACGAGCGCCGAGTCCACGCCGGCCGCCTTGGCGATCCCGCGTACGGACGTCTTCTCGTACCCGCGTTCGGAGAACTCCTCGCGGGCCGCGGTGAGGATGCGGTCGCGGGTGCCGGCGGACTCGGTGCGCGGGGGGCGACCGCGACGACGCGCCTTGGGCTGCGGCGCCGACGGGAGTGAGCTCTCCGCCGCCGCGGGGGGCTGCGACGGCGGGACCGAGGTCTCCCCCGCCGGGGGCGAAGGCTCGTGTGCCGCCGGGGGCGAGGGCTTTGCCGCCGGGTGCGAAGGCTCGTGTGCCACCCGGGGCGAGGGCTCGTGTGCCGCCCGGGGCGAGGACTCCTCCGCCGCGGGAGGCTGCGACGGCGGGACCGAGGTCTCCCCCACCGCGAGAGGCTTCGCCACCGGGGGCGAGGACTCGGGTGCCACCGGAGGCGAAGGCTCGGGTGCCGCCGGGGGCGTGGGCTCGCTCATCGCCGGGGCACCCGCACCGCCGAGGCCAGGTGCTTGCGCGTGAACTCCAGGGCCTCGGCGAGGTCGGCCTCACGTTCGGCGCTGGACATCGCCCGCCGGGTGTTGACCTCGATGACGACATGGCCGTCGAACCCGGTGAGCGCGAGGCGCTCCAGCAGCTCGGCGCAGGGCTGGGTGCCGCGGCCGGGCACGAGGTGCTCGTCCTTGGCCGAGCCCCGGCCGTCGGCGAGGTGGACGTGTCCGAGGCGCTCGCCCATGCGGCCGATCATGTCCAGGGCGTCGGTGCGGGCCGTCGCCGTGTGGCTGAGGTCGATCGTGAAGTGCCGGTAGTCGTCCTGGGTGACGTCCCAGTCGGGGGCGTAGGCGAGCATCTCGCGGTCGCGGTACCGCCAGGGGTACATGTTCTCGACGGCGAACCGTACGTCCGTCTCGTTCGCCATCCGCCAGATCCCGTCGACGAAGTCCCGGGCGTACTGCCGCTGCCAGCGGAAGGGCGGGTGCACGACGACGGTGGAGGCGCCCAGCTTCTCCGCGGCCGCCTTGGCCCGCTGGAGCTTCACCCAGGGGTCGGTGGACCAGACCCGCTGGGTGATCAGCAGGCAGGGGGCGTGGACGGCCAGGATGGGGATGCCGTGGTAGTCCGACAGGCGGCGCAGCGCCTCGATGTCCTGGCTGACCGGGTCGGTCCACACCATGACCTCGACGCCGTCGTAGCCGAGGCGCGCGGCGATCTCGAAGGCCGTCGCCGTCGACTCCGGGTACACGGAGGCCGTCGACAGGGCGACGCGCACGTCCCTTGGTTCAGCCACGTCCGTCACCTTACGGGGTCGGGCGGTGCGGGTGCCGGGTGCCTGTTCGCCGTTGTGAGGTTTGCCATTCGGGCGGGTGCGGCGAGCGGCGTGGTCGGCCGCGCCGTTCCCCGCGCCCCTCGGAAGTCAGGCCGTACCCAGGTGATCGAGGCGCCGCAGGATCACGCCTTCCCGGAGCGCCCAGGGGCATATCTCCAGGCTCTCCACGCCGAAAAGGTCCATCACGCCCTCGGCCACCAACGCGCCCGCCAGGAGCTGGTTGGCCCTGCCCTCCGAGACCCCGGGGAGTTCGCAGCGCTGTTCCGTGGTCATGCCGGCCAGCCGCGGGACCCAGGCCTCCAGGGACTCGCGCTTGAGTTCGCGCTGGACGTAGAGGCCGTCGGCGCTGCGGGCGGCGCCGGCGATGCGGGCGAGCTGCTTGAAGGTCTTGGACGTGCCGACCACGTGGTCGGGAGCGCCGAAGCGGCTGAATTCGCCGACCGTGCGGGCGATCTGCGCACGGGCGTGGCGGCGCAGCGCGCGGACGTCCTCCGGGTCGGGCGGGTCGCCGGGCAGCCAGCCGGCGGTGAGGCGGCCGGCGCCGAGCGGGAGGGAGACGGCGGTGTCCGGCTCCTCGTCCATGCCGTAGGCGATCTCCAGGGAGCCCCCTCCGATGTCGAGGACCAGCAGCTTTCCGGCGGACCAGCCGAACCAGCGGCGGACCGCGAGAAAGGTGAGCCGGGCCTCCTCCTCGCCGGTGAGCACCTGGAGCCGTACGCCGGTCTCGGCCTCCACGCGCGCGAGGACGTCGTCGGCGTTGCTCGCCTCCCGTACGGCGGAGGTGGCGAACGGCAGCAGGTTCTCCACGCCCTTGTCCTCGGCGGCCTGGAGCGCCTCCCGTACGACGGCGATCAGCCTGTCGACGCCTTCGTCACCGATGGCACCGCTGTCGTCGAGGAGTTGGGCGAGCCGCAGTTCGGCCTTGTGCGAATGCGCGGGCAGCGGGCGGGCGCCGGGGTGGGCGTCCACCACCAGCAGGTGCACCGTGTTCGAGCCCACGTCCAGGACACCGAGTCTCATGTACGGAACGCTACTGCCAGAACGTCCGTCCTCGGTCCCCGGAGCGGGCCCGGGCCACTTACCCTGGAGACGTGCCAAAGACGAAAAAGGCGAACTCCGTGAAATCGGAAAAGGCGGACAAGGTTCGCAAAGGCGCCAAAGCGCCCAAGAGGCCGAAGGCGAGCGACGAGAAGGGGCTCGACTTCGCGCGCGCCTGGGTGGAGTTCCCTGATCCGGCGGACGACGAGCAGGTCTTCCGCTGCGATCTGACATGGCTGACCTCTCGCTGGAACTGCATCTTCGGCAGCGGCTGCCAGGGCATCCAGGCCGGCCGCGCGGACGACGGGTGCTGCTCGCTGGGCGCCCACTTCTCCGACGAGGACGACGAGAAGCGGGTCGCCGAGCATGTGGCCCGGCTGACGCCGGAGATCTGGCAGCACCACGACGAGGGCACCCGCAACGGCTGGGTCTCCGAGGACGAGGAGGGGTCCCGGCAGACGCGGCCCTTCCAGGGTTCCTGCATCTTCCAGAACCGGCCCGGCTTCGCGGGCGGCATGGGCTGCTCGCTGCACATCCTCGCCCTGAAGGAGGGCCGGGAGCCGCTGGAGACCAAGCCGGACGTGTGCTGGCAGCTGCCGATCCGGCGGACGTACGACTGGATCGACCGGCCGGACGACACGCGCGTGCTGCAGGTGTCCATCGGCGAGTACGACCGCCGGGGCTGGGGCCCGGGCGGCCACGACCTGCACTGGTGGTGCACCTCGGCGACGTCGGCGCACGGCGCGGGCGATCCGGTGTACGTCTCCTACCGGCCCGAGCTGACCGAGCTGATGGGCAAGGCCGGCTACGACCGTCTGGTCGAGCTGTGCGAACAGCGCCTGGCGTCCCAGCTGCCCCTGCTGGCCCCCCACCCGGCGGACCCCACGCCATAGCCCCTCTTCCGCCCCACCCCGGCCGCTGTGAGGGGCCGGGTGATGGGCAGATACGTTCCGCCCTCCTGGCCTGGCGTCGGCATGATCGAAACGAGAGGCCCTAGGTGCCGGACGGGCCCGGTGTGTCCGTGTCGGACGGCGAGGGGGTCGGGGGCGGGGAGTCGGAGGACGAGGGTGGGTCGGTGGGGGTGGGAGTCGGGTCCGCCGGGGGCGGGGACGGGCTGGTGGGCGGGTCGGTGGGGGGTGTGCTGGACGGCGCCGGAGCCGGCTCGGCGGACGACGGGACGGGCGTGGGGCGGCTCGGCGCGGTGCCGTAGCCGTCGATGGTGACCACGGCGCCGGCCGGGGAGATCGCCACCTGTGCGCGCCAGTGGCCGGAGGGCTCGCGCAGATGGTCGACGTACACCTTGACCGTCAACGTCTCGCCGGGTTCGAGGGTGCCCGTGGCCTGGCTGAAGTAGAGCCAGGCCGCCGAGGTGGACGCGGACCAGCGCACCGGTGCGGAACCCGAGGCGGTGAGGATGATCAGGGTGGTGTCGCCGTCGTTGGCCGCGCCGACCGCGAGGTGTCCGGCGCCCTTCTCGCCGCTGCCGGAGACGCTCACGACCTCCACGGAGACGTCCGGCTTGCCGTCCTTGCCGGTGCGCGCCCCGGGCTTCACGCTGGCGTTCCCCGCGTTCTCGTAGCCGCCCGCCGCGTCGCTGCCGAGCGCGTCGGGGCCCTGCGCCTCGCGCGCGGTGGCGGAGTGGCCGTCCTCGTCGCCCACCGGAGCCCCCCGGTAGGCGGCCCACAGGGCGAGCACGGGCGCGGCGACGACCGTGGCGACGACGGTCGTCGTGACGGCACGCGCGCGAAGGCGGTCGCGGCGGGCCGCGCGGTCCTTGGGGTCCATCGGGAAGCCGCGCCGGTCGAAGCGGGGTACGGCGGCGCCCCGCGCGCGTGGGTGGTGGGCGAGGGCCATGTGCAGGGCCGCCCGGGGTGCCGCCAGGACGGGCAGCTCGGCCGGGGTGACCGTGGCGCCGGGCCAGCGGCCGGGGACGGCGCGCTCGGCGGTACGGCGGCAGCGCGGACAGTCGTCGACGTGCCGGACCAGCTCGCGGCGCAGCGCGGTGCTGAGGACCAGCCGGCTGTCGCCGGTGAGGTGGGCCACGCTCGGACAGCCGCCGGTCTCGACGACGGCCAGGGCGGCGCGGGTGCGCTCGACCTCGCAGGCGGCCGCAGCGAGCAGCTCGCGCGCGGTGGCGGGTTCCATGCCGAGGACGGCGGCGACCTCGTGGGCGGCGAGATGGTGGCGGACGGCGAGTTCCAGGGCCTCGCGCTGCTCGGGGGAGGTACCGGCCGCCTCCGGCCAGGCGAGCAGGGCGAGTTCGGCGCGCCGCTGCTCCTGGACCTCGGGGGCGACGGACGGGTCGGGGACCGTTCTCCCGGCGGCGGTACGGCCCGCCGCGTGGGTGGCCTGACGTTTCTGCTTGGCCTCGGCCAGCTTGCGCAGGCATGCCCAGCGGGCCAGCGCGTACAGCCAGGCCCTGCGGTCGGTGGCGGCCTCCGGGACGCGGTGCCCGCGCCGCTCGGCCAGGGCGAGGACGTCACCGAGGGCCGCGGTGGCCGCGTCGTGGTCGCACAGCACCGACAGACAGTAGGTGAACAGACCGTCCAGATAGGGTTCGTAGCGGGCCGGCGGCCGCTGGGCGACGGTGCGCGCGGCGGCGCGATCACGCGCCTCGCGGTGCGCCCGGTGCGCGCCGGTGGTGCGGGTCGTGGTCTCCGGACTGCTACTCATCACCCGTGCGACCGTAGGCGGCGGCGGAGTGCCCCTTCTGTAAGCTTGAGCACTTTTAATCCGTACGGGTGAAACGATCCCTCATAAGGGGACAGGAACCCTTTGTTCCACGGCTGGTTTCCGATGTGGGGTGGCCGATACCGGACCGCCCACAAGCGGCCCCCGGTCCCGTTGTCAGTGCCGCGGGCTACGGTTTCCGCATGGCTGCCCGTACCAAGACCACCAAGGACCGCCCGTCCTACCGCTGCACCGAGTGCGGCTGGCAGACGGCCAAGTGGCTCGGCCGCTGCCCGGAGTGCCAGGCCTGGGGCACGGTCGAGGAGTACGGCGCGCCCGGGGTCCGTACGACGGCACCGGGCCGTGTGACCAGCTCCGCGCTGCCCATCGGCCAGGTCGACGGCCGCCAGGCCACCGCCCGCTCGACCGGCGTGCCCGAGCTGGACCGGGTGCTCGGCGGCGGCCTCGTGCCCGGCGCGGTGGTGCTCCTCGCGGGCGAGCCCGGCGTCGGCAAGTCCACCCTCCTGCTGGACGTGGCCGCCAAGTCCGCGAGCTCCGAGCACCGCACCCTCTATGTCACCGGTGAGGAGTCGGCGAGCCAGGTACGGCTGCGTGCCGACCGCATCGGCGCCCTCGACGAGGACCTCTATCTGGCCGCCGAGACCGATCTGTCCGCCGTTCTCGGCCACTTGGACGAGGTGAAGCCGTCCCTGCTGATCCTCGACTCGGTGCAGACGGTGGCCTCCCCGGAGATCGAGGGCGCACCCGGCGGCATGGCCCAGGTCCGGGAGGTCGCGGGCGCCCTGATCCGCGCCTCCAAGGATCGCGGCATGTCCACGCTCCTGGTGGGCCATGTCACGAAGGACGGCGCCATCGCGGGCCCCCGCCTGCTGGAGCACCTGGTCGACGTCGTCCTGCACTTCGAGGGCGACCGGCACGCGCGCCTGCGCCTGGTGCGGGGCGTGAAGAACCGCTACGGCGCGACCGACGAGGTCGGCTGCTTCGAGCTGCACGACGAGGGCATCACGGGCCTCACCGACCCGAGCGGCCTGTTCCTGACCCGCCGTGCCGAACCGGTCCCGGGCACCTGCCTGACCGTCACCCTGGAGGGCCGCCGTCCGCTGGTGGCCGAGGTCCAGGCGCTGACCGTGGACTCCCAGATCCCCTCCCCGCGCCGCACCACCTCGGGCCTGGAGACCTCGCGCGTGTCCATGATGCTGGCCGTCCTGGAGCAGCGGGGCCGGATCAGCGCGCTCGGCAAGCGGGACATCTACTCCGCGACGGTCGGCGGCGTGAAGCTGTCGGAACCGGCCGCCGACCTCGCCATCGCCCTCGCGCTCGCCTCCGCCGCCAGCGACACCCCCCTGCCGAAGAACCTGGTCGCGATCGGCGAGGTGGGCCTCGCGGGCGAGGTCAGACGGGTCACGGGCGTGCAGCGCAGGCTCGCCGAGGCGCACCGGCTGGGCTTCACGCACGCGCTCGTGCCGACCGATCCGGGCAAGGTGCCGGCCGGCATGAAGGTCCTGGAAGTCGCCGACATCGGGGACGCGCTCCGGGTGCTGCCGCGCTCCCGTCGCCGAGAGGCCCCACGGGAGGCGGAGGAGCGCCGGTAGACTTTGCGCAGGTCTCGCCCGTCCGTACGAACCGAGTGCGGGACGGGAGCGCGTCAGAACCTGCGACCGGAGGAGTGCAGTGGCAGCCAACGACCGGGCAGGAGCTCCCGGAAAGTCCGGTGGGAGTGCCGGTGCCGATCGCCTGATGCGCGCCTCGCTGAGCGCCGTGGCGCCGGGGACCCCCCTGCGCGACGGCCTGGAGCGGGTCCTGCGCGGCAACACCGGCGGCCTCATCGTCCTCGGCTCCGACAAGACGGTCGAGGCGCTGTGCACGGGCGGTTTCGTGCTGGACGTCGAGTTCACCGCCACCCGGCTGCGGGAGCTGTGCAAGCTGGACGGCGGCATCGTGCTGTCGTCGGACCTGTCGAAGATCCTGCGCGCGGGAGTCCAGCTGGTCCCGGACCCGACGATCCCCACGGAGGAGACGGGCACCCGGCACCGCACGGCGGACCGGGTGAGCAAGCAGGTCGGCTTCCCGGTGGTCTCCGTCTCCCAGTCGATGCGGCTGATCGCCCTGTACGTGGACGGTCAGCGCCGCGTCCTGGAGGACTCCGCGGCGATCCTCTCCCGCGCGAACCAGGCGCTGGCCACCCTGGAGCGGTACAAGCTCCGTCTCGACGAGGTCGCGGGCACGCTGTCGGCGCTGGAGATCGAGGACCTGGTGACGGTCCGCGACGTGTCGGCGGTCGCCCAGCGACTCGAAATGGTCCGCCGCATCGCCACCGAAATCGCCGAATACGTGGTCGAACTGGGCACGGACGGCCGGCTGCTCGCCCTCCAGTTGGAGGAGCTGATCGCCGGGGTCGAACCCGACCGCGAGCTGGTCGTCCGGGACTACGTCCCCGAGCCGACGGCGAAGCGGTCCCGTACGGTCGAGGAGGCGCTGTCCGAACTGGACGCGCTGTCCCACGCGGAGCTGCTCGAACTCGGCACGGTGGCGCGCGCGCTGGGCTACACCGGCTCCCCCGAGACCCTCGACTCGGCGGTGTCCCCGCGGGGCTTCCGGCTCCTTGCGAAGGTCCCCCGCCTTCCGGGCGCGATCATCGACCGCCTGGTGGAACACTTCGGCGGCCTGCAGAAGCTGCTCGCCGCGAGCGTCGACGACCTCCAGACCGTGGACGGCGTGGGCGAGGCCCGGGCGAGGAGCGTGCGGGAGGGTCTGTCGCGGCTGGCGGAGTCCTCGATCCTCGAGCGGTACGTCTGAGTTCGGGCCGGGACGACCCAACTTTTCGGCACTTCCCCCTGGTTGATCCATAAAGCGTTGCATGGGGTGATCATGCCCGGGTAGCGTGACATCGACCATTGTTCGATTTGAAATTCGAACTGCAGGGGGAATTCCATGAAGAAGCGCCTCATAGGCACGTTCACCGCCGCGGCAGTCCTCGCCCCGGCGCTGGCCCTCGCGGGTTCGGGGCAGGCATTCGCCGCCGACCATGCCGTCACCTGGAAGAACAAGAGCAACAGCGAGTACCTCGCGTACTTCAACGGCAAGGTCCGTACGACTTCTGCCAGCGGGGCGAGCATGAAGTGGGACGAGAGCGAGCAGTCCGACGGCACCTTCACCATGAAGCACCACATGACCGGGAAGTGTCTCGACAGCAACAGCCACGGTGACGTCTACGTCGGTGCCTGCAATGGCGGCAACTACCAGAAATGGTACGAGAGCAAGGACTCCTCGGGCTGGCGGCTGAAGAACAAGGCCACTGGGCGCACCCTCGGGCTGGCGCTCAGTGGGGCCGTTCACACCGATTCCGACTCGGGCGCGCCGCGCCAGCGCTGGAGCTGATCCGTAGCTCGTGCTCGCTGCCGGCTTCCGGGGCTCGTTCCGGCTTGGCCACTGGGGCTCCTCCTTGGGAGCCCGCACACCCTCGGTCGCGTCGCGACCGGGGGTGTAGGCCGGTAAGGGACCGGATCTCAGTCAGCCGACAGCACGAAGGACGCCGCCGCTTTCCCGAACCCCGGTGCCTTCGCCTCCAGCAGATACGTACCCGCCTTCGCCGAGCCGCCGGAGGGCGTCGCACAGTGCGGCGCACTCGGCTTCCGGTCCCACTTCACGGTGTACGTGATGCTCTTGCCCGCCGGCACCCGGAACACCAGGCTCCCCGGCCCCTTGGGGCAGTCGGCCGACGACCAGAAGGCGTCGTCCCCGTCCGCCGGCGTGATCGTCAACACCGCGCTCTTCGGCCCGAGATCGACCTTGCAGTCGACGGACGACGTGTTCTTCGCGGTGAGTTCGAACGTCGGCGTCTGGTCGGGCGAGTAGGAGTTGTGCAGGCTGCGCAGGCTCAACGCCGCCGCGCGGGGTGTGCAGTTGGGCAGGGTGGAGGACGCCGGAAGCGTGTTACCCGTACCGACGTCGCCGCTTCCGGGGCCCGAACCCGAGCCACCGTCGGCCCCGGCCGAGCCGGCCGTGCCGGACGAGCCGGAAGCGCCGCCGTCCGAGCCCCCGGCACCAGCGGAACCGGAACCGCTCCCACCGGAGTCCCCGCCGCCCGACTCGTCCCGTCCGCCCGGATGTTGGCTGATCGCGGAACCGGACGGCGTCGGCCCCGGCGTGATGGTGTGCGTGGGATTCTTGCCGTCGGATCCGTCGGCGTCCTTCTTGCCGCCCCCGCCACCGGCGGTGACGATCCACGTGATCAGCAGCGCCAACAGGGCGACCACGGACAGCAGTACGACCCTCCGACGCCAGTAGATGGTGGAGGGAAGCGGCCCGACCGGATTGCGCAGAGATCCCACGGCGCAAACTGTACGAGAGATCGCGACGCTTGCTCGCGCCACCCGCCGCGCGAAGACCAACTTTTCCGGATCATCATTTCGGCAACTGCCGTCAACGGCGCGCCCCTTCGCTCACCGCAACGCTGGGTGACCGCGCGGTCACCCACCCGGCCCGCCAACCCGTGGCAGGATCGGAGGGCCATGACTGAGAAGCTCCACGCCCCCGTGATCGCCTGGTTCGACGCCCACGCCCGCGACCTCCCCTGGCGCCGCCCGGAGGCGGGTCCATGGGGTGTGATGGTCAGCGAGTTCATGCTCCAGCAGACCCCGGTCAACCGGGTGCTGCCCGTCTACGAGCAGTGGCTGGCCCGCTGGCCGCGCCCCGCAGCCCTCGCGAGGGAGGCGCCGGGTGAGGCGGTGCGCGCCTGGGGCCGGCTCGGCTACCCGCGCCGGGCCCTGCGGCTGCACGGCGCCGCGGTCGCCATAACGGAACGGCACGGCGGGGACGTACCGACGGACCACGCGCAGCTGCTGGCGCTGCCCGGGATCGGCGAGTACACGGCGGCGGCCGTCGCCTCCTTCGCGTACGGGCAGCGGCATCCGGTGCTGGACACCAATGTCCGCCGGGTCCTCGCGCGGGCGGTGAGCGGTGTGCAGTACCCGCCGAACGCGACCACGGCCGCCGAGCGGCGGCTGGCCCGGGAACTGCTGCCGGAGGATGAGCGGACGGCCGCCCGCTGGGCCGCCGCCTCCATGGAGCTGGGTGCGCTGGTGTGCACGGCGAAGAACGAGGGCTGCCAGCGGTGCCCGATCGCCACGCAGTGCGCCTGGCGCGTCGCGGGCAAGCCGGAGCACGCGGGGCCGCCACGGCGCGGGCAGACGTACGCCGGTACGGACCGGCAGGTGCGCGGCAAGCTGCTCGCCGTGCTGCGGGAGGCGCACGCGCCGGTGCCGCAGGCGGCGCTGGACCGGGTGTGGCACGAGCCGGTGCAGCGCGCTCGAGCCCTCGACGGACTGGTCGCGGACGGTCTGGTGGAGCCGCTGCCGGGCGCGTTGTATCGCCTCCCGCTCAACTGACGAACAGCCAAGTCACAGTCGCGTGGGCGCCGTTACCGGGCTCACTGGCTGACAAAGCGTCCCATGGCGGGACATATGGACCACCCCTCTTACCCCACTCGTGCTTCCGTTACACAACCGACGGATAGCCGATTGCTAGCCGAAGGCTGGTCCGCACAGCCCCGTGACAACCACTCCGTAGCTTCTTTTCCGTGCCCGGCAGATCACGGGACACGGGGACAGCAGGACTTCGGGAACGAGCCGGAGTGAACGGGGAACGGAGGCGGTTGATCATGGCCCAGGGCGAGGTGCTCGAATTCGAGGAGTACGTCCGCACCCGGCAGGACGCGCTGCTGCGCAGCGCCCGCCGGCTGGTACCGGACCCCGTCGACGCGCAGGACCTGCTGCAGACCGCGCTGGTACGGACGTACGGCCGCTGGGAGGGCATCGCCGACAAGCGGCTCGCCGACGCCTATCTGCGCCGCGTCATGATCAACACTCGTACGGAGTGGTGGCGGGCGCGCAAGCTGGAGGAGGTCCCGACCGAGCAGCTGCCGGACGCCTGTGTGGAGGACTCCACCGAGCAGCACGCCGACCGGGCCCTGCTGATGGACATCATGAAAGTTCTCGCCCCGAAGCAGCGCAGCGTCGTGGTGCTGCGACACTGGGAGCAGATGTCCACAGAGGAGACGGCCGCCGCCCTCGGCATGTCGGCCGGTACGGTCAAGAGCACGCTGCACCGGGCGCTCGCCCGGCTCCGCGAGGAGCTGGAGGCCCGCGATCTGGACGCACGCGCGCTGGAGCGTGAGGAGCGGGAGCGTTGCGCGGCCTGACCGAGGCCGGGTCCGAGGGGATCCGAGGGAGCACGCAGGCGGTGATCGCGGTGGGGATCGCGTTCGCCGCCATCGCCCTTTTCGTCGCCGCGTGCGGTACGGGGGGCACGGGGGCCCGGGACGAGGGCCCGGCCCACGCCTCGGCGGTGGCGGGAGCCGTCGCCTCGCCCAGCCCCAGCTTGACTACCGGCTATCGGCGGGTTGACGCGGTCTCACTGATCAAGAAGGACCCGGCGGTCTCCTCGACGGTGAAGCGCGAGCTGAAGCCGTGCGGCGGCGACCACTACCCGGTCGACGTCTCCTACGGCGATCTGACCGGCGGATCGGTCAACGACGTCCTGATCAACGTGTCGGCCTGCAGTGACTGGGTGGGCATCGGCACGTACGTGTACCGGGACATCGAGGGCACGTACAAGAATGTGTTCAAGGCGGAGGACTCGCCGGTCTTCTCGGAGATCGACGGCACCGACCTGACGGTGACCAAGCAGGTGTACGACACGGACGATCAGGTGTTCAACCCGTCCCGGGAGACCGTGATCACGTACCGGTGGAAGGCGGGCCGGTTCACCGAGTGGAACAGGCACGACACCTACTACAGCAGAACCGGCGGCGACGCGACGCCCGCGCCGGACAGCTGACCCCCCTCCCCACCGCACACGCACACCACGAGGACTGAGAGCACCGGGATGGCAGACCAGACCCACGTCCTGTTCGTCGAGGACGACGACGTCATCCGCGAGGCCACCCAACTCGCCCTGGAGCGGGACGGCTTCGCGGTCACCGCCATGCCCGACGGTCTGTCGGGCCTGGAGGCGTTCCGGGCGGACCGTCCCGACATCGCCCTGCTGGACGTCATGGTCCCCGGTCTGGACGGGGTCAGCCTGTGCCGCCGTATCCGGGACGAGTCGACGGTGCCGGTGATCATGCTGTCGGCGCGCGCCGACTCCATCGACGTCGTCCTCGGTCTGGAGGCGGGCGCGGACGACTATGTGACCAAGCCGTTCGACGGCGCCGTGCTGGTCGCGCGGATCCGGGCGGTGCTGCGCCGCTTCGGGCACGCGGGCGGCAGCACACAGGCCGAGGCCGCCGCGGACGCGGTGACCGGCGGGGTGCTGACGTTCGGGGACCTGGAGATCGACACCGAAGGCATGGAGGTGCGCCGGGCCGGGCAGCCGGTCGCGCTCACCCCGACCGAGATGCGGCTGCTGCTGGAGTTCTCCTCCGCGCCGGGCACCGTCCTCTCCCGCGACAAGCTGCTGGAACGGGTGTGGGACTACGGCTGGGGCGGGGACACCCGGGTCGTCGACGTGCATGTGCAGCGGCTGCGGCAGAAGATCGGCCAGGACCGGATCGAGACGGTCCGCGGCTTCGGCTACAAGCTGAAGGCCTGAGCGGGGAAGCGGCATGCGGGGCATCCTTCGGTACCCGGTCCGGCGCATGGAGCGCGCGGGCCTGCACACCGGGCTCAGATGGAAGCTCAGCGCGGCGATCGCGCTGGTGTCCGGGCTGGTGGCGATCGTGCTGAGCCTGGTCGTGCACAACGCGGCCCGGGTCTCGATGCTCGACAACGCACGCGACCTGGCCAACCAGCGCGTCCAGATAGCGCAGCGCAACTACGAGCTGACCCGGCGGCCGAACTTCCCCAACATCAAGGTCGACGACCCCGAGCTGCCGGCCGCGCTGCGCGAGAAGGCCGAACAGGGCCGGAAGGCGAGCGACGTCAGCGACCACGGCGAAGGCGCGGACATCTGGGCGGCCGTGCCGGCGAAGGACGGGCATGTGCTGTCCCTGCACAGCAACATGCCGGACCGTTCCACCGACGTGATGAAGGACCTCGACCAGGCACTGGTCATCGGCTCCGTCACGGTCGTGCTCGGCAGCAGCGCGCTCGGCGTGCTGATCGGCGGGCAGCTGTCCCGGCGGCTGCGCAAGGCGGCCGCCGCCGCGGGCCGGGTCGCCAAGGGCGAGACCGACGTCCGGGTGCGGGAGGCCATCGGCGGGGTCGTGCGGGACGAGACCGACGATCTCGCGAGCGCGGTGGACGCCATGGCGGACGCGCTGCGGCAACGCATCGAGGCGGAGCGGCGGGTCACCGCGGACATCGCGCACGAGCTGCGCACCCCGGTGACGGGCCTGCTGACCGCCGCCGAACTCCTGCCCCCCGGCCGCCCGACCGAACTGGTCCTGGACCGGGCCAAGGCCATGCGCACGCTCGTCGAGGACGTGCTGGAGGTCGCCCGTCTCGACGGGGCCTCCGAGCGGGCCGAGTTGCAGGACATCATGCTCGGCGAATTCGTCGCCCGGCGGGTGGCCGTCAAGGATCCGGACATCGTCGTGCGGGTGGTGCACGAGTCGGAGGTCACCACCGACCCGCGGCGCCTGGAGCGGGTGCTGTTCAACCTGCTGGCCAACGCGGCCCGGCACGGCCGGCCGCCGATCGAGGTCACCGTCGAGGGGCGGGTCATCCGGGTCCGCGACCACGGTCCCGGCTTCCCCGAGGAGCTGCTCGCCGAGGGCCCGAGCCGGTTCCGCACCGGCAGCAAGGACCGTGCCGGGCAGGGCCACGGCCTGGGCCTGACCATCGCGGCCGGCCAGGCGCGGGTGCTGGGCGCCCGCCTGACCTTCCGCAACGTACGCCCCGCCGGAGCCCCCGCCCACCTGCCCGCGGAGGGCGCGGTGGCCGTCCTGTGGCTCCCGGAACACGCCCCGACGAACACCGGAAGCCACCCGATGATGCCCCTGTCCGGGAGTGCGGGGTGAGCGTGGCGGTGGCCGGGGGCCGGGGGCCGGTTGAGCTTGGCCGGGGGCGGCGTTGTGCCTGGCGGCCGGTGCCGGTTGAGGGTGGCCGAGGGCGACGTTGTGCCTCACGCCCGGTGCCGGTTGAGGGTGGCCGAGGGCGGCGTTGTGCCTCACGCCCGGTGCCGGTTGAGGGTGGCCGAGGGCGGCGTTGTGCCTCACGCCCGGTGCCGAACCGAAGCCGGACGGCAATGCCGAAGACCCCCTGGCGCGGACACCAGGGGGTCTTCGAGTGAGAAAGGGGGTCAGACGACCTCGATCACCGGGGCCGGAGCCAGGTCCTCACTGCCCTCCGCGGCTGCCTGCTTCTGCGGCCCGCTGCGCAGCGGCACCTCCTTGACGAACAGCCCCGCGATCAGCACCAGCACCGCGATCGCCGCTCCCAGCAGGAACGCCGAGTGGATGCCGGCGGACACCGCGTGCTGGTACGCCTCCCGCGCCGCCGCCGGCAGCTTGCCGAGGCTCTCCTTGTCCAGCTGCGCCGAGTTCTCGGTGACGCTCTGGCCCAACGCGCCGGCCTTCTCCGCCATGACGTCCTGGACCCGGTGGTTGAACAGCGCGCCCATGATGGCCACACCGAAGGAGGAGCCGAGCGTACGGAACAGGGTCGCGGACGAGGACGCGACGCCCATGTCCTTCATCTCCACGCTGTTCTGCGCCACCAGCATGGTGATCTGCATCAGGCAGCCCATGCCCGCGCCGAGCACGGCCATGTAGACGCCGGAGGTCAGCCGGCTCGTGTCCGTGTCCATCCGCGACAGCAGGTACATGCCGACGATCATCAGGACACCGCCGACGAGCGGGAAGGCCTTGTAGCGGCCGCTGCCGGTGGTGACCCGGCCGGCGATCATCGACGTCACGAGCATCGCGCCGAGCATCGGCAGCAGCAGCAGACCGGAGTTGGTCGCGGAGGCGCCCTGCACCGCCTGCTGGTACAGCGGCAGGAACAGGGTGGCCCCGAACATCACGAAGCCGGCGATGAAGGCGATGAGCGACATCAGGGTGAAGTTGCGGCTCTTGAAGATGTGCAGCGGCAGGACCGGCTCGGCGGCCTTGGTCTGCCAGAACACGAACCCGACGAGCGCGGCCACGCCGATGCCGATCAGCTCCATGATCCGCGCGGAGGTCCAGGCGTACTCGGTGCCGCCCCAGGTGGTGACCAGCACGATGGAGGTGATGCCGACGGTCAGCAGCACGACACCGAGGTAGTCGATACCCGCCTTGGACCGCTTCTTGGGCAGGTGCAGCACGGCGGTGACCAGCGCGAGCGCGACCACGCCGAGCGGCAGGTTGATGTAGAAGGCCCAGCGCCAGCCCCAGTTGTCGGTGATGGTGCCGCCGACCAGCGGTCCGCCGATCATCGCCAGTGCCATGACGCCGGCCATCATGCCCTGGTACTTCCCGCGTTCCCGCGGCGGTACGAGGTCACCGATGATCGCCATGACGCCGACCAGCAGACCGCCGGCCCCGAGCCCCTGAATGGCCCGGAACCCGATCAGCTCGCCCATGCCCTGGGCCATGCCGCTCAGCACCGAACCGATCAGGAAGATCACGATCGAGGTGAGGAAGGCGCCCTTGCGCCCGTACATGTCCCCGACCTTGCCCCAGACCGGGGTCGAGGCCGCGGTGGCCAGCGTGTACCCGGTGACCACCCAGGACAGGTGCTGCAGACCGCCCAGCTCGCCCACGATCGTCGGCATGGCGGTGCCCACGATCATGTTGTCCAGCATCGCGAGCATCATCGCGATCATGAGCGCGAGCACGACGACGCGCACGCTCTTGCCCTGTTTGGTCTCCGTGACGCTTTCGCCTGCGTCCGCCATCTTTCCCAACTCCCCCTGCGACGGTTACTTACTTGCCGCCCGGCTAGTTCACTACACTGGGAAGGTAGACCTGTCACTAGCCGGTCGTCAAGTAAGTTTCCGCGGAAGCGCGAGGAGTACGAGGATGGGCGGCACCATGGACGGCACCAAGCAGCAGCGCCGCGGCAACACCCGCCAGCGCATCCAGGACGTGGCCCTCGCACTCTTCGCGGAGCAGGGGTACGAGAAGACCTCTCTGCGCGAGATCGCCGAGCGTCTCGACGTCACCAAGGCGGCCCTGTACTACCACTTCAAGACCAAGGAAGAGATCATCGTCAGCCTCTTCGCGGATCTGACGAAACCGATCGAGGACCTGATCGAGTGGGGCCGGGAGCAGCCGAGGACCCTGGAGACCAAGCAGGAGATCATCCACCGCTACAGCGAGGCGCTGGCCGGTGCGGAGCCGCTCTTCCGGTTCATGCAGGAGAACCAGGCGACGGTGCGGGAACTGCGCATCGGCGACACTTTCAAGGACCGGCTGCGCGGCTTCAGGGACATCCTCATCGACCCCGAGGCGCCGCTAGTGGAGCAGGTCCGCTGCGTCAGCGCGATGTTCACGCTGCACGCCGGGATGTTCGTGATGCAGGACCTGGAAGACGACCTCGAGAAGCGGCGCGCGGCCGTTCTCGAGGTCGCCATGGACCTGGTCACGCAGGCGCACCAGCGCACCCACGGGAACGCCTAGGCCCTTTCGTTCGGATCATGCCGGATCAGGGAGCGCCAGGCCCCGCGAGCCCGGCATGATCCAAACGAGAGGCCTTAGGTCAGACCTTCACGCCCTTGGCGTGCAGGAACGCCACCGGGTCGACGGCGGAGCCGTAGTTCGGGGTCGTGCGGATCTCGAAGTGCAGGTGCGGGCCGGTGGAGTTGCCGGTGGAGCCGGAGAGGGCGATGTGCTGGCCGGTCTTGACGATCTGGCCGATCTTGACGTCGATCCGGGACAGGTGCGCGTACTGCGAGTACGTGCCGTTGCCGTGCTTGATGACGATGGCGTTGCCGTACGCGGGGCCGTCACCGGCGCCGTTGGGGCCCGCCTTGACGACGGTGCCGCCGTGCGCGGCGTTGACATCGGTGCCGGTCGGCACGGCGAAGTCCTGGCCGCTGTGCTTGGCGACCCAGTGGCTGCCGGCCTGGGCGAAGCTCGCGGAGAGCGTGTACTTCTTCACCGGGTCGACCCAGGAGGCTGCGGACGGCGCCGCGGCGCTCGCGACCCCGGCACCCAGCACAGCCGTGGCGCCGATTCCGGCGGCCAGGACGGACACACGGGCGCGGAGCGAGGACGTACGGGAAGAACGGGACGTGACGCGCTGGAACATCGAAACCTCGTGAACTCGGAAGCAGGTCAGCCACCCGGCGCACAGAGGTTCACCGGAGCAGCCATCCCTTGGTAACCGAGCACCCCATCAAGCCCAAAACGCCCTATCTACGGCATCAACTAGTAGATGACCTCAAAGACATCTCGAGTCTTGACAGCTCCGCCACCCAGGAGACCCCCCACCGACGACGTCGTTCTTTCCTGCACGATTCCGTAATGAAGGTCCTTTTTTCGCCCCTTTTGTCCACCCGGCAGATCCCACTATCAGCGCTAGTACCGGATATTTCGCCTGTGCCGCTTATCACCGGCCGCCCAATTCGACGATCACAGAAATGTGACGCAGGCCTCTAGGCACCTACCGTCCAGTAACCCTACGGTTCCCCTCGCGCCACCCTCACCAAAGATCATGGCCCTGACATTCAGGCACGTATACGGACGTGAGAGGACCCCCCACCGATGACCAGACGCCCCTGGGCGCGCCACATGGCCGTGACCGCCGTCTCCGTGGCCGCCCTGGCCGCGATGGCCGCCCCGGCCGAGGCCGCGACCACGAGCAGCTCCTCAGCGAAGGTCGACTACACCACCTGGCAGAAGGACTGCCAGACGGTGATGGACCAGGCCCTGCCGTATCTGAAGGACCGCATCGACGCCGCCGCGCCGGGCGAGAAGCAGGCGATCGTCTTCGACATCGACAACACCACGCTGGAGACCGACTACGGGTTCAGCTACCCGCAGCCGGCCAACAAGCCCGTCCTGAACGTCGCCCGGTACGCCCAGGAACACGGCGTCAGGCTCTTCTTCGTCACCGCCCGCCCGGGTGTCCTCTACTGGCCCACCGAGTACAACCTCGAGCACGACGGCTACGACGTCTCCGGCCTCTACGTCCGCGGCCTGTTCGACCTCTTCAAGGACGTCGCCGCCTACAAGACCGCCCAGCGCCTCGACATCGAGAACCAGGGCTACACGATCATCGCGAACATCGGCAACAGCGCCACCGACCTTTCGGGCGGCCACGCCGCGAAGACGTTCAAACTGCCGGACTACGACGGGCAGTTGTCGTAGGCGTTCCGCGCTCTTCAGGCATGCGAAAGGGGCCGGTGCCCGAAGGCACCGGCCCCTTTCGCTCGGCCGTGACGCTTACGCGTCCTTGCTCAGGTTCGGTCCGGCACCGCCGGCCGCCTGCTCGATCGGCGGGACGTCGGGAAGCGCCGACTTCTCCTCACCCCGGAAGGTGAAGATCTTGGCGTCGCCCTCGCCCTCGGTGTCCACGACCACGATGTGACCGGGGCGCAGCTCGCCGAAGAGGATCTTCTCCGAGAGCGTGTCCTCGATCTCGCGCTGGATCGTGCGACGCAGCGGACGTGCGCCCAGCACCGGGTCGTAACCCTTCTTGGCCAGCAGTTCCTTGGCGGACTGGGACAGCTCGATGCCCATGTCCCGGTCCTTCAGGCGCTCGTCGACCTTGCCGACCATCAGGTCGACGATCCGCAGGATGTCCGCCTGCGTGAGCTGCGGGAAGACGACCACGTCGTCCACACGGTTGAGGAACTCGGGGCGGAAGTGCTGCTTGAGCTCGTCCGAGACCTTGTTCTTCATGCGTTCGTAGTTGGTCTTCGTGTCACCCGAGGCCGCGAAGCCGAGGTTGAAGCCCTTGGAGATGTCCCGGGTGCCGAGGTTGGTCGTCATGATGATGACCGTGTTCTTGAAGTCCACGACCCGGCCCTGGGAGTCGGTCAGGCGACCGTCCTCCAGGATCTGCAGCAGCGAGTTGAAGATGTCCGGGTGGGCCTTCTCGACCTCGTCGAAGAGGACGACGGAGAACGGCTTGCGGCGGACCTTCTCGGTCAGCTGGCCGCCCTCTTCGTAGCCCACGTAGCCGGGGGGCGAACCGAAGAGGCGGGACACCGTGTGCTTCTCGCTGAACTCCGACATGTCGAGGGAGATCAGCGCGTCCTCGTCACCGAAGAGGAACTCGGCGAGCGCCTTGGACAGCTCGGTCTTACCGACACCGGACGGGCCGGCGAAGATGAACGAGCCACCCGGACGCTTCGGGTCCTTCAGACCGGCACGGGTACGGCGGATCGCCTTGGACAGCGCCTTGACGGCGTCGATCTGGCCGATAACCCGCTTGTGCAGCTCCTCCTCCATGCGGAGCAGGCGGCTGGACTCCTCCTCGGTCAGCTTGAAGACCGGGATGCCGGTGGCCGTGGCGAGGACCTCGGCGATCAGCTCGCCGTCGACCTCGGCGACGACGTCCATGTCGCCGGCCTTCCACTCCTTCTCCCGCTTGGCCTTGGCGGCGAGGAGCTGCTTCTCCTTGTCGCGCAGGGAGGCGGCCTTCTCGAAGTCCTGCGAGTCGATCGCGGACTCCTTGTCCCGGCGGACGCCGGCGATCTTCTCGTCGAACTCGCGCAGGTCCGGCGGCGCGGTCATCCGGCGGATACGCATCCGGGAACCGGCCTCGTCGATCAGGTCGATCGCCTTGTCCGGCAGGAAGCGGTCCGAGATGTACCGGTCGGCCAGGGTGGCCGCCTGGACCAGGGCCTCGTCCGTGATGGAGACGCGGTGGTGCGCCTCGTACCGGTCACGCAGACCCTTGAGGATCTCGATCGTGTGCGGCAGGGAGGGCTCGGCGACCTGGATGGGCTGGAAGCGGCGCTCCAGGGCCGCGTCCTTCTCCAGGTGCTTGCGGTACTCGTCCAGCGTGGTCGCACCGATGGTCTGCAGCTCACCACGGGCCAGCATCGGCTTCAGGATGGAGGCCGCGTCGATGGCACCCTCGGCGGCACCCGCACCGACCAGCGTGTGCAGCTCGTCGATGAACAGGATGATGTCGCCGCGCGTGCGGATCTCCTTGAGTACCTTCTTCAGGCGCTCCTCGAAGTCACCGCGGTAGCGGGAGCCGGCGACCAGCGCGCCGAGGTCCAGGGTGTAGAGGTGCTTGTCCTTGAGGGTCTCGGGCACCTCGCCCTTGACGATGGCCTGGGCGAGGCCCTCGACGACGGCGGTCTTGCCGACGCCGGGCTCACCGATCAGCACCGGGTTGTTCTTGGTACGGCGGGACAGCACCTGCATGACCCGCTCGATCTCCTTCTCGCGCCCGATGACCGGGTCGAGCTTGGACTCACGAGCGGCCTGGGTGAGATTCCGGCCGAACTGGTCGAGGACCAGGGACGTCGAGGGGGTGCCCTCCGCAGGCCCGCCTGCGGTGGCGGTCTCCTTGCCCTGGTAACCGGAGAGCAGCTGGATCACCTGCTGCCGCACGCGGTTGAGGTCTGCGCCCAGCTTGACCAGGACCTGGGCGGCGACGCCCTCGCCCTCACGGATCAGGCCGAGCAGGATGTGCTCCGTGCCGATGTAGTTGTGGCCCAGCTGAAGGGCCTCGCGGAGCGACAGCTCCAGGACCTTCTTGGCACGGGGGGTGAAGGGGATGTGGCCGGACGGGGCCTGCTGGCCCTGACCGATGATCTCCTCCACCTGCTGGCGGACCGCCTCAAGCGAAATGCCGAGGCTCTCCAGGGCCTTAGCGGCGACACCTTCGCCCTCGTGGATGAGACCCAGGAGGATGTGCTCGGTGCCGATGTAGTTGTGGTTGAGCATCCGGGCTTCTTCCTGAGCCAGGACGACAACCCGCCGCGCGCGGTCGGTGAACCTCTCGAACATCGTTAATCGCTCCTCAGAGCGGTCAGGCAGTGGGGGGAACTTCCCCTCCCTGTCCTTCCGCAGCTTAGTCCCGCAAGCGGGGACCGCTCATTCCAACTGCCGACACCGTCGATGGCCTCCTGACCCCGAACGCCGACATCTGCTCCAACCCGATGGTGCGAGACGATGTTCCCGCAGGCCAGGCAGTTACCCCAGTCGCCAGTACGCCGATGGCGAACGTGAGACGGCCCGTACTGCGTGTCGCCCCCTCCCACTAGGCATGTCTTACCCGCCGTGACGGACACTCCATGCCGCGCGCACCGGTTCCCTCCGCTATGGGCGAACAACCTTGCGCCTCCCCCGCGCCGCACGCGCCCCCTTTTTCCGAACTCCCCGCACTCGAAAGAGCACACAGCGTAACCCGCCGCTCGCTTTCGCGGTTGCACTTGGCATGGTTGGCCCGGCTCCCACGACATCCCCGGAGACCCGCACGGTCCCCCTTCCTCGCCGGCCCCTCGATCCGGAGCCGGAATCGCCCTGTGCCCTTCCGGCCGGCCCGGACGCGCGGACCCGGCACTGGTACGAGAACGATCTGGGCTGGGCGACAGTGCCCGGACGGCCGCTGCGGCTGCTCACCGGTGTGCGGTTCGACGTCCTGGACGTGCCGGCCGAGGCGGGCGCGGGCGCGCTCCGACGTCTCGCACCGGGCTCTCCGGTGGCCCTGTGGGGCGACCGGATGGGGCTGCTGGTGGCCGCGGGCAGCGCGGAGGAGCTGCCGGGGCTGCTGGACTGGCTGGAGTGGAGCGCCGTCGCCCTCGACCTGCGGGTGCTGGGGGCGGGCGGCACCATGGCCGCACCGAGGGAGCCGATGGCACCGCTCGCGCCCACGGCGTCGTTCGACGGCGCCGCCGCGGTGCGCGCCTGTTCCGTACCGGGGGCCGCCGTATGGCTGCGGCCCCCCGGCCCGGGACGCGAGGCCGAGGCCTCGCTGCCGGCACTGCCGGCCGTGGGGCGCGAGGGGAGCGCCCCCGATCTCGTACGACTCGTGGACACGGTGGCAGCGCAGTGCCACCGGGTCCGGCTGCGACGCGCGTGCGCCGGACCGCCCGCCTGCCGGCGGGGTCGGCCGTCGTTCTCGTAGGCGGCGCGAAATCAGCCGTTGGCCTTCTCGTAGGCCTCGCGGATGGACGCGGGAACACGGCCGCGGTCATTGACCTCGTAACCGTTCTCCTTGGCCCAGGCGCGGATCGCCGCGGTGTCCTGGTTGCCGCCGGAAGCGGCACGGGCCTTTCCACGCCCACCCGAAGCACGGCCACCGGTACGACGGCCACCCTTCACATAGGGGTCGAGAAGGCCACGCAGCTTGTCCGCATTGGCAGTCGTGAGATCGATCTCGTACGTCTTGCCGTCCAGCGCGAACGTCACGGTCTCGTCCGCCTCGCCGCCGTCGAGGTCATCGACAAGAAGGACCTGAACCTTCTGTGCCACCGGATTTCCTTTCATCGATAACGTTCAGGGTCAGGGGGTGTGCGGCGTCCGCCGTTTCGCCGCCCCTGTTATATGCAGTACTGCAGTACGTCGGAAAGCAAACCGCTTTTGCCGGAAAAACACAAACCCCTGGGAGAGACTCGGTGACCCGCCTCCGCCCAGAAACATGCGCGTTTCGGACATAGGGGCACCGAGGCAATGACGATCACAGATGCAGAAGCATCCGGCTGTTGCCCAAGGTGTTCGGTTTCACTCGTTCGAGACCGAGGAACTCCGCGACGCCCTCGTCATAGGAACGCAACAGCTCCGCGTACACATCGGTGTCGACCGGGGTCTCGCCGATCTCCACGAAGCCGTGCTTCCCGAAGAAGTCGACTTCGAAGGTCAGGCAGAAAACCCGGCGAACGCCGAGCCAGCGCGCGGTCTGCAGCAACTTCTCCAGCAACTGATGGCCGACCCCGGCTCCCTTGAGGCCGGGCTTCACCGCCAGAGTGCGGACTTCCGCGAGGTCCTCCCACATGACGTGCAGCGCACCGCAGCCGACGACCTCGGCGTTGTCGTCGCGTTCCGCGACCCAGAACTCCTGGATGTCCTCGTAAAGGGTGACCGTGGCTTTGTCGAGCAGGATGCGACCGCGGACGTAGGCGTCGAGGAGGCGGCGTACGGCGGGGACATCGCCGGTCCGGGCCCGCCGGACGGTGATGGCTTTTGCGGAGGCTTCGGGACGCTCTGCTGACATGAGCGGACGCTATCGCCCGCCACTGTCCTCTGCCGAGCCGGGGTTCTCCTCTTGCCGGGCATCGGGAGCTTGCTGTTGCCGGGCCGCCCGTTGCGGAGCTTCCGGCCGGGCTTCGGGTGCTTCCCGGGTTTCTTCCGGGCCCTGGACGATGCGTACGGCGTCCCTGAGGGCCTGACGCTGTTCCTCGCTCATCATCCCGAAGAACGCGACGAGAGCGGCGGCCGGGTTGTCGCTCTGTGACCAGGCGTCGTTCATCAGGGCGGCGGCGTACGCGGCTCGCGTGGAGACGGCCTCATATCGATAGGCCCGCCCTTCCGCCTCGCGGCGCACCCAGCCCTTCTGATGGAGATTGTCCAAAACGGTCATCACGGTGGTGTACGCGATGGAGCGTTCCTGCTGCAGGTCTTCCAGGACTTCTCGAACGGTCACCGGGCGGTTCCACTTCCACACCCGCGTCATGACCGCGTCTTCGAGTTCTCCCAATGGGCGAGGCACAGCTCAGAACAATAGTGGGAGATCCCGGCAATGGCCTGCCAGACGTGCGCTAAGCCGACATATATGAACAAAAAGGGCGTACATCTGCAAGAGCGTCGGACGCCCCGCCGGGCGCCACCGACTCAGGCCTTGCCGCCGCCGGCGGAGGCCTGGCGCGCACCCTCCGCGCGCGCGAGCGCGGCGTCGACGGCCGCGTCCTCCTTGGTCTTGGCGGCCCCGCCCTGGGTCTTCACGATGACCCTGACCACACCGATGAAGAACGCGGCCATGACGACCGGGGGCACGAGCGCGGAGACGTAGTCCATGTCACCAGAGTAGCCACGGGAGAACGCCCGAAAGGGCCGGGGGGCACAAAGGTGGTGCGGTCGCGCCGGTAGGAACGGGGCCGGCCGAAGCCGGATTCTCAGCCGGCGACCAACCGGTGACTCCCGGCCGCTTCCGCCTGAGGTCCCGGCTTGCGGCGCGGAAAGACCTCCCCCGGGGTCGGGATCGGCCGCTTCGGCGTGTCCGGCTCCGGGGCGGGGCGCGCCGGAGGGGCCGGCGCAGGCGTCGGCGCGGGCTTGGGAGCGGGCTGCGCGGGTTTCGGCGCCTCCTCGGCCTGCCGCACCCCGGCGTCGCCCGCGCCGCCGGCCAGAGCCAGCAGACGGGCCCGGGAGGGCGGTACGGCGGGGGCCGGGACCTTGCGCGCGCCCTGCGCGAACCGGGCCCGTACGTCCCGCTCGGCCAGCACCTGGCAGCGGTCCAGGAGGGCGGCCGCCACGGGGTTCCCGCGCAGCGCCCGGAGCGCGGCGAGGTCGTCCCGTGTCGGCCGGTGCCCGGCGCCCAGCGCCTCTTCCAGGAGGGCGAGATAGCCGGCGGCGGTGCCCGGCAGGGCGGCGCGGTACCGCCCGAGGTCGGCCACCAGGAAGGCGCGCAGTCTGGCGCCCTCGCACATCGCCTCGTCGAGCGACTCGGCGAGCCGGAAGCAGTCCTGGACGTCCTCGGCGGACGCTTGGCCGGGGTGAAGGGCGAGGGCGAGGGCGCGGCGGAGCACACGCAGCTCCTCCACGCCGAACGCCATGCCGCCGCGGGATCCGTGTGGCGTGGGCATGCGGCGACGGTACCGCTAATCGGACAAAAGTGACGGATCGGAATGCTATGTAGTCGCGTGTCGCTTCCGGTTTCCCCCGACCGGGGTCAGGCGCGGCTCGGCACCCCGGAGGGCGCCGGCCACCTCACAGACGCGAGACGTTCCGCTCGTACACCAGGCGCAACCCGATCAGCGTCAGCCACGGCTGGTGCTCGTCGATCACCGAGGACTCCCCCAGCACCATCGGCGCGAGCCCGCCCGTGGCGATCACCGTCACGTCGTCCGGGTCGTCGGCCAGCTCCCGTGCCATCCGGCTGACGACCCCGTCGACCTGTCCGGCGAACCCGTACACGATGCCCGCCTGCATGGCCTCGACCGTGTTCTTGCCGATCACGCTGCGCGGCCGGGCCACCTCGATCTTCCGCAGCTGCGCGCCCTTGACGCCGAGCGCCTCCACGGAGATCTCGATGCCGGGCGCGATGACGCCGCCGACGTACTCCCCGCGCGCGGAGACCGCGTCGAACGTGGTCGCCGTACCGAAGTCGACGACGATCGCCGGGCCGCCGTACAGCTCGACGGCCGCGACCGCGTTGATGATCCGGTCGGCGCCGACCTCCTTGGGGTTGTCGGTGAGGATCGGCACGCCCGTCTTCACGCCCGGCTCGACGAGGACGGCGGGGACGTCGCCGTAGTACCGCCGGGTGACCTCGCGCAGTTCGTGCAGGACCGAGGGAACGGTCGCGCAGATCGCGATGCCGTCGATGCCGTCGCCGAGTTCCTCGCCGAGCAGCGGGTGCATGCCCATCAGGCCCTGGAGCAGGACCGCCAGCTCGTCCGCCGTGCGGCGCGCGTCCGTGGAGATGCGCCAGTGCTCGACGATGTCCTCCCCGTCGAACAGACCGAGGACGGTGTGCGTGTTGCCGACGTCGATCGTGAGCAACATGGCCGTTACTCCGCCTCGCGCAGGTCCAGGCCGATGTCCAGGATCGGCGAGGAGTGGGTGAGCGCGCCGACGGCCAGGAAGTCCACACCGGTGTCGGCGTACGCGCGCGCGGTGCCGAGGGTGAGCCGGCCGGAGGCCTCCAGCAGCGCCCGGCCGGCGACGACGCCGACGGCCTCCGCGCACTCGCCGGGCGTGAAGTTGTCCAGCAGGATCAGGTCGGCGCCCGCGTCCACCACCTCGCGCAGCTGGTGCAGGGTGTCGACCTCGACCTCGATCGGCACCTCCGGGAATGCCTCCCGTACGGCCTCGAAGGCCTGCGCGACGCCACCGGCGGCGACCACGTGGTTGTCCTTCACCAGGGCCGCGTCGGACAGCGACATGCGGTGGTTGACGCCGCCGCCGCAGCGCACGGCGAACTTCTCCAGCGAGCGCAGGCCGGGAGTCGTCTTCCGGGTGTCCCGCACGCGCGCCTTGGTGCCCTCCAGGGCGTCCGCCCACGCGCGCGTGGCGGTCGCGATGCCGGACAGGCGGCACATGATGTTCAGGGCGCTGCGTTCGGCGGTGAGCAGGTCACGCGTGCGCGTGGTGACCGACAGCAGCTTCTGCCCGGCCTCGACGCGGTCGCCGTCCTCGACGTGCCGCTCGACCTCGAACTCGTCCGTGCAGACCACGGAGAGCACGGCCTCGGCGACCCTGAGGCCGGCCACGACGCCCGCCTCGCGCGCGGTGAAGTCGGCGGTGGCCACCGCGTCCTCGGGGATGGTCGCGACCGTCGTCACATCCACACCGCCGTCCAGGTCCTCCTGGATGGCGACGTTGGCGATGTCCTCGACCTCGACGGGGTCGAGCCCGGCGGCGGCCAGCAGCTCGGCGAGCGCGGGGTCGAGCCCGCACTCCAGGTACTCCTCGTCCCCCTCGGCGCCGCAGGCGCAGCCGTCGCCGCAGCCGTCGGTCGGGGCGAGGGGAAGGTCGTCGGTGCTCACGTCTGTCACTGCTCCTGGGAACGCTGATGGTGCCGGGTAGGGGGGAAGTCTGCGGTGTCCGTGGTCCGTACGGCCAGCGACCGGTCCGGGTTGAGCCGTACGACGATGTGGCGCCGCCAGCCGGTGTCGTCACGGTCGGCGCGGTCCTCGCGCCAGTGGCAGCCGCGGGTCTCCTCGCGCAGCCGGGCGGCGGCGACCAGGACGCGGGCCACGCACAGGAGGTTGGTCGCCTCCCAGGTGTCGACGCCGGGTTCGGCGGTCTTGCCGTTCTCGTCGAGCGCGTCGCGGGCCTCGGTGTGCAGCCGCTGCAGCTGGCCGGCGGCCATGGCGAGGGACCCCTCGGAGCGCAGTACGCCCGCGCCCTCGGTCATGATCCGCTGGATGGCGAACCGCGACTCGGGAGCGAGCAGCGGGTGCGCGGGCTTCTCGGGGTCGGGCACCGGTGCGGGCACGCGCGCGTGGAGGCCGTTCTCGGCGCGGGCGTCGGCGATGTCGGCGGCGATGCGCTCGGCGTAGACGAGGCCCTCGAGCAGGGAGTTGGAGGCGAGCCGGTTGGCGCCGTGCACACCGGTGCAGGCGACCTCCCCGCACGCGTACAGCCCAGGGACGGTCGTGCGTCCCTGCGCGTCGGTGCGGACACCTCCGGAGGCGTAGTGGGCGGCCGGGGCGATCGGGATGGGCTCGGTGACCGGGTCGATGCCGTTGACCCGGCAGGCGGCCAGGATCGTCGGGAAGCGCTGCTCCCACATCGCGGCGCCGAAGTGCCGGGCGTCGAGGAACATGTGCTCGGCGCCCTGCTCCAGCATCCGGCGCAGGATGCCCTTGGCGACGATGTCCCGGGGCGCCAGCTCGGCCAGCTCGTGCTGGCCGACCATGAAGCGGACCCCGTCCCCGTCGACCAGGTGGGCGCCCTCGCCGCGCACCGCCTCGGAGACGAGCGGCTGCTGGCCCTCGGCGTCCGCGCCGAGGAAGAGCACGGTCGGGTGGAACTGGACGAACTCCAGGTCGCTGATCTCCGCTCCCGCGCGCAGCGCCAGGGCCACGCCGTCGCCGGTGGACACCGAAGGGTTGGTGGTCGCGGAGAAGACCTGGCCCATGCCGCCGGTGGCGAGGACCACCGCGGGGGCGTGCACGGCGCCCACACCGTCGTGCTGGCCCTCGCCCATCACGTGCAGCGTGACGCCGGCCGTACGGCCCTCGGCGTCGGTGAGCAGGTCCAGCACGAGCGCGTTCTCGACGGTGCGCAGCCCACGCGCGCGTACGGCCTCCACGAGCGCCCGGGAGACCTCCGCGCCGGTTGCGTCGCCGCCCGCGTGCGCGATCCGGCGCCGGTGGTGGCCGCCCTCGCGGGTGAGGTGGATGTCGCCCTCGTCGTCGGTGTCGAAGTGGGCGCCGGTGGAGATCAGCCGCCGTACCGCGTCGGGGCCCTCGGTGACGAGGATCCGTACGGCCTCCTCGTCGCACAGACCCGCGCCGGCCACCAGGGTGTCCTCGAGGTGCTGTTCGGGCGTGTCACCCTCGCCGAGGGCCGCCGCGATGCCGCCCTGCGCCCAGCGGGTGGAGCCGTCGTCCAGGCGGGCCTTGGTGACGACGACCGTCGTGAGCCCGGCGGCCTCGCAGCGCAGCGCCGCGGTCAGGCCGGCCACTCCGGAACCGACGACGACCACGTCCGCCGAGATGTTCCACCCGGGTGCGGGTGCGTGCAGTCGTATGCCTGTGCTGGTCACGAGGCGGCTCCGAGGGATCCGAAGGTGAGGGGGAGGTTGTCGATCAGCCGGGTCGTGCCGACCCGGGCGGCGACGGCGAGGACGGCTTCGCCGGTGAAGCCGTCGCCGATCTCGGTGAAGTCGGCAGGGTCCACCAGGGCGAGGTAGTCCAGCCGCAGCGGCGGGTCCATGCGGGCCGCCTCGTCCAGGACCTGGCGGGCGGCGGCGCGGACGGCCGCCGGGCCACCGGGGGCCACCGCGGCCACCGCGTGCGCGTCGGCCGCCGCGCGGGACTCCCCTATGGCGCTCAGCGCCTCGGCCCGCGCGCGCGTGGAGGGCACTTCGCGGGCCCGCGCGCGCAGCGCCTCCTGCGCGGCGTGCCGGTCACGGCCCGCGAACAGCGCCCGGGACAGCGCGAGGGCGGTACGGCGCTCGCCGGGCGAGAGGTAGCGGTTGCGGCTGGACAGGGCGAGCCCGTCCTCCTCGCGCACGGTCGGTACGGCGACGATCTCCACGCCGAAGTTGAGGTCGCGCACCATGCGCCGGATCAGGGCCAGCTGCTGGGCGTCCTTCTGCCCGAACAGGGCGGCGTCGGGGCGGGTGAGGTGCAGCAGCTTGGCGACGACGGTGAGCATGCCGTCGAAGTGGCCGGGCCGCGAGGAGCCCTCCAGCCGCTCGCCCATGGGGCCCGCGGTGATGCGTACCTGGGGTTCGCCGCCCGGGTACACCTCGTCCACGGCGGGCGCGAACACGGCGTCCGCGCCCGCCTGCTCCGCGAGCTTGAGGTCGGCGTCGAGGGTGCGCGGGTAGCGGTCCAGGTCCTCGCCCGCGCCGAACTGCAGCGGGTTGACGAAGACGGTGACGACGACCTCACCGTCCGGGCCGGCGATCTCCCGCGCGGTGCGGATCAGGGTCGCGTGGCCCTCGTGCAGCGCGCCCATGGTCATCACGACGGCCCGGCGACCGTGACGCACGCGCGCGTGCAGCTCTTCCGCGGTGCTCAGCAGGGCGGTGCTCATCGGCCGTTCCCCTCGGTGCCGTCGGTGCCGTCGGTGCCGTGCGTGCCACCGCTTCCCTCGGCGAGTACCCCGAGCAGGTCCTCGGCGAGTTCTGGCTTCAGCAGTCCGTGCGCGAGCGCCCGGTCGGCGGTCGCGCGGGCCATCGCCAGATAGCCCGCCACGGTCTGCGGGGCGTGCCTGCGCAGCTCGGTGACGTGCGCGGCGACCGTACCGGCGTCCCCGCGCGCGACGGGCCCGGTGAGGGCGGCGTCACCGGAGCGCAGGGCGTTGTCCAGGGCGGCGCCGAGCAGCGGGCCGAGCATCCGGTCGGGGGCCTCCACGCCGGCGGTGCGCAGCAGCTCCATGGCCTGGGCGACCAGGGTGACCAGGTGGTTGGCGCCGAGGGCGAGGGCCGCGTGGTAGAGCGGGCGGTTCTCCTCGCTGATCCACTCCGGCTCGCCGCCCATCTCGATGACCAGGGCCTCGGCGGCCAGGCGCAGCTCCTCGGGCGCGGTGACGCCGAAGGAGCAGCCGGCGAGCCGCTGCACGTCCACAGGAGTGCCGGTGAAGGTCATCGCCGGGTGCAGGGCCAGCGGCAGGGCGCCCGCGCGCAGGGCGGGGTCCAGGACCTTCGTGCCGTACCGGCCGGAGGTGTGCACCAGCAGCTGTCCCGGCCGTACGGCACCGGTCTCGGCGAGTCCGGTGACCAGGCCCGGCAGAGCGTCGTCGGGGACGGTGAGCAGCACCAGGTCGGCGCGCTGGAGGACCTCGGCGGGCGGCATCAGCGGCACGTCCGGGAGCATCGTCTCGGCACGCCTGCGGGAGGCGTCGGATACCCCGGAGACGGCCACCGGACGGTGCCCGGCGAGCTGGAGGGACGCGGCCAGCGCGGGGCCGACGCGTCCGGCGCCGACGACGCCGACGGTGAGCCGCGCGGGGCGGTCCTTGAGGTCTGGCTGGTGGACTGTACTCACGCGACGGCGGCCTTCCCGTTCCAGTCCGCTCTGGGTACCGGACGATGTACCGAACGATTTCTCGTCATGTTAACGCTATCGGGTCGGGCGGCGGCCGGTTGTCCACAGGCTGTGGGTTTCGCCACGCCTCCGGGCCGGGGCGCCCGCGCGGATATCCCGGTGCCCCCGCCGGTCCGCCACGGCATGATCCCCGGCATGACTGACACGACCGGACAGGGCACGGAACAGGACACCGGCCAGGGCGCGCCACGATCGGCGCAGGAGCGGATGCGGGAACGGCGCGCGGCCGCCCAGCGGCAGGCGCGGCGCACGCTGTCCCGCGGGGGCTGGGGGGCCACGATCCGCGAACGCCTCGCGCATCTCACGGAGGTGGGGGCCGGGGTGTACGACCTGGACGAGCCGGCCGACGTCTACGGCAACCGGATCGTTGCGGCCCTGGAGGAGCGGGTCGCCGCGCTGCTCGGTACGGAGGCCGCGGCGTTCTTCCCGACGGGCACCATGGCCCAGCAGGTGGCCCTGCGCTGCTGGGCGGCGCGCACCGGCGACCCGACGGTGGCCCTCCACCCCCTGTCCCACCCGGAGGTGCATGAGCGAAACGCGTTCAGCCAGGTCAGCGGTCTGCGCCCGGTCAGGGTGGGCAGCGGGCCCCAGCTGCCCACGGCAGCCGAGATACGCGACTTCGACGAGCCCTTCGGGGCACTGATGCTGGAACTGCCTCTCCGGGACGCCGGTTTCGTGCTGCCGACCTGGGAGGAGCTGACCGAGGTCGTCGAGGCGGCGCGGGAGCGCGACGCGGTGGTGCACTTCGACGGCGCGCGCCTGTGGGAGTGCCCGGACCACTTCGGGCGCCCTCTGGAGGAGATCGCGGGCCTGGCCGACAGCGTCTACGTGTCGCTCTACAAGTCCGTCGGCGGCTTCGGCGGCGCCGCGCTCGCCGGCCCGAAGACGCTCGTGGAAGACGCGAAGACCTGGCGGCACCGGTACGGCGGCATGATCTTCCAGCAGTTCCCGACCGCTCTGTCCGCGCTCATCGGCCTGGAGCGTGAGCTGCCGAGGCTGCCGGAGTACGTGCGGCACGCGCGCGTGGTGGCCGCCGCGCTGCGCGAGGGCTTCGCGGCGGCCGGGGTGCCCTGGGCCCGCGTCCACCCGGAGGAGCCGCACACCCACGAGTTCCAGGTCTGGCTGCCGTACGAGCCGGACGTGGTGGCCGAGGCCGCCGTGCGCCAGGCCGAGGAGACCTCCGTGATGCTCTTCGCGAACAGCTGGCACAGCGCTGGGCCCGGTATCGCGGTCACGGAGGTCGTCATTCGTGCCGCGGGCCTGGAGTGGACGCCCGACGACGTCCACGCGGCCGTGCGGGGCTTCGCCGACCGGCTGCCGGACAAGGCCTAACCGAGAGCACGGGGGCGCAGCCGGCGCTTCAGGACGTGCCACAGCCGCCCGCGCGCCGGACGCTCGGCGATGACCGCGCGGAAACGCCGGTGGTCACGCAGCTCGCGCAGCGCCTCGAGGTCATGACGGCCCGGCGCGGGCGGTTCCGGCTCGCCGTGCAGGCGGGCGCGGTAGCTGTCGAGGAGGTACTGCTGGGTGATGCTCATGGCGGATCGCCTTCTCGGGACGTGGACTGATCACTGGCTGATCACCGACCACTCGGTGACCGATCGGGCTCCGCGGCTGCCCCGGTGCCTCCAGGTTGCTCTCCCCCGCGGCGGATGTCCCGTGGATTGACGGCTGCCGTCAATCGACGCGGGCACTGTCAGTGGGCGAGTGCACGATGGACGGCATGAGCGTGACCATCGACATCACCGGACTGCCGCCGGAGCGGGTCTCCGTCGTGCCCTCCCCGCTCGCGGAGCTGGGTATGGCACTGCACGCGCTCAGCGAGCCCGGCCACCACCCCGATCTTCAGGGCTGGGCCACCGCCGTCTCGTCCCGGCTGGACCCCTGCCTGGCCGACCGCCTGTGCGAGGCGGACTTCCTGTGGCGGACGACGTTCTCGGACGTCTTCGCCCCGTTCGCCGGGATCCCCGGCGGCCGCGCGCTTCCCGGCGCCGCCCTCGCCGAGGAGCTGGACCAGCTGGACAAGCTGACGGACGAACAGTTCGTCCACGCCGCGCTGGAGTTCACCTGCCAGCTGCGCTACGACATCCGGGAGCCCGGCCCGCTGGACGACCCGGAGCTGCGCCGGCGCTCCCTGGAGCTGGCCGCGGCGCGCGGCGCCGTCCAGGAGCGGTTCACCCGCCGTCTGCTGGACGACCCGCCGACTGTCCGTGCCTGGTTCCGGCAGCTGATGCTCGACTGCGACGAGGCCTTCTTCGCCGACACCTGGGCCCGTATCCAGCCCCAGCTCGCCGCGGACGCCCGGCACAAGACCGAACTGCTGCGCCGCAAGGGGCTCGGCGAGGCCCTCTCGTCGCTGTCCGGGGCCGTCTCGCTGGACGAGAAGGCCGCGCTCATCACGATCGACAAGCTCGTCGTGGGCCGCACCGCCACCGGGGACGGCGGCCTGGTCCTCGTGCCGACCAGCCTCGGCCGGCCGCATCTGATGGTCCTGCACCGGTACGGCTGGCAGCCCGCGATCACCTACCCCGCGAGCGGCTCCCGCCCGCAGGCGCCGTCCGTCGAACAGCTCACGCGCCGCCTGGAGGCGCTGGCCCACCCGGTGCGGATGCGGTTGTGCCGGCACCTGGCGCGGGCACCGCACACCACGAGCGAGCTGGCCGACTCGCACGGCATGTCGGCACCGGAGATATCCCGGCACCTGGCGGTGCTGAAGAAGGCGGGCCTGATCACCGACTGCCGCCGCGGCCGGTACGTGCAGCACCAGTTGGACCTGGCCGCGGTGGCCCGGCTGGGCAGCGACTTCATCGAGGGCGTCCTGCGCTGAAGGCCGAAAACCCTGCGGGCCGGTCCGCCGGTGCGGCCGCCGTCAGCCGTGGCCGCCGGCGCGCACCAGGCCGGTCTCGTACGCCAGCACCACCACCTGCACCCGGTCGCGCAGGGCGAGCTTGGTCAGGATGCGGCCCACGTGGGTCTTCACCGTCGCCTCGCTCAGCACCAGCCGGGCCGCGATCTCGCCGTTGGACAGCCCCTGCGCGACCAGCACCATCACCTCGCGTTCCCGCTCGGTGAGCCGCTCCAGCTCCTTGTGCCGGGGTTCGCTGCCGGTGGAGGGCAGCATCGGCGCGAAGCGGTCCAGCAGGCGCCGGGTGGTGGACGGCGCCACCACCGCGTCACCGCTGTGCACGGCACGGATGGCGGTCAGCAGCTCGCCGGGCGGCACGTCCTTGAGCATGAAGCCGGAGGCCCCCGCCTTGAGTCCGGAGAAGGCGTACTCGTCCAGGTCGAAGGTGGTCAGGATCAGCACCTTCGGCGGGTCGGGCTCGGAGCAGATCCGCCGGGTGGTCTCCACACCGTCCAGCTTCGGCATGCGGACGTCCATCAGGACGACGTCGACGGCGGTGGACCGCAGCACCTGGAGGGCCTCGACGCCGTCGCCCGCCTCCGCGACGACCTCCATGTCCGGCTGGGCGGCGAGCACCATCCGGAACCCGGTGCGCAGCAGCATCTGGTCGTCGACGAGCATCACGCGGATCGTCATCGGGTCTCTTTCGTTCGGGGCGGGCGGGTAAGGCGTTGCACGGAGTGGGCGTGACCGGTGTCGATCGGGGCGCGTGAGGTCGTCAGTGCGCCGGTTTGAGCGGCAGCAGGGCGCTGATGCGGAATCCTCCGCCCGGGCGCGGACCGGCGTCCAGGGTGCCACCGACCATGCCGACCCGCTCGCGCATGCCGATCAGGCCGTGCCCCTGCCCGTCGGCGCCGCCCTCCTCGTACAGCTCGTGCGGGGCGCCCTTGCCGTCGTCCTCGACGAGCAGGCCGAGTCCGTCGTCGAAGTAGACCAGCCGTACGCTCGCGCCCGCGTTGGGGCCGCCGTGCTTGCGGGTGTTGGTGAGCGCCTCCTGCACGATCCGGTACGCGGTCAGCTCCACGCCGCTGGGCAGCGGGCGCGGGGTGCCCTCGACCTTGAAGTCGACGGGGAGACCGGAGGTGCGGCACTTCTCGATGAGATCGTCGATCTGCTCGACGTCGGGCTGCGGGACGTACTCGCCGCCCTCCTGGTGCTCGCCGGTGCGCAGCACGCCCAGCAGGCGGCGCATCTCGGCCAGGGCCTGGCGGCCGGTGGAGGAGATCGTCTCCAGGGCCTTCCTGGCCTGGTCGGGTGCGGCGTCCAGGACGTAGGCGGCGCCGTCGGCCTGCACGACCATAACGGACACGTTGTGCGCGACGACGTCGTGCAGCTCGCGGGCGATGCGGGCGCGCTCGGCGGCGACCGCGACCTTCGACTGCGCCTCGCGCTCCTTCTCCAGACGCGCGGCGCGCTCCTCCAGCTGGGCGAAGTAGGCGCGCCGGGTGCGCATGGAGTCGCCGAGCACCCAGGCGAGGGCGAACGGGACCGTCTGGAAGACCTCTATCGCGCTCTGCCCGAGGAAGCCGGTGTGCTCGGCCGGCCAGCGGATCTGCGCGAGGACCGCCGCGCAGAGGCTGACGGCGAGTGCGAGCCGGGAGGCCCAGCGTGCGCCGATCGCCGCGACCGTGTAGGTGATCACCAGTATCGCGAAGTCGGCGACGGTCGTCTCCACGTCCAGGACCAGCTGGGCCAGTCCGGTCGCGAGGGCGAGCAGCAGCATCGGCTCCGGGAAACGGCGACGCAGCGCGACCACGACGCACAGGACCGTGGAGACGGCCATCCCCGCGGCCCGCGTCCCGTGGTGACCGGGCACCCCGTCGAGATTGACCACGCTCAGGCCGGACAGCCCGAGCAGGACGACGGCCCAGAAGGTGTCGACCCAGGTCGGGTGGCGGCGGAGGAAGTCATAGAGGCGCTGCACGTAACCCAGAGTAGGTAGACCAGATGTGTGCAGGGTCAACCGGAGGGCCGATCCGCGCCCGGCGCACGTACTCCGCAAGGTGGAGGACGTGATCATCTGTGCGCCTAGTCTGGTCCGGTGACGGATGAGACGACGGAGCCGGGCCACCGCCGGGAGCCCGCGCCGCGCGGCTGGCGCGCGGCGGCCGAGACGGCGCTGTACGGGCCCGGCGGCTTCTACCGTCGCCCGGAGGGCCCGGCCGGTCACTTCCGTACGTCCGTGCACGCGTCCCCGCTGTTCGCGCGGGCCGTGGCCCGGTTGCTGTGCCGGGTCGACGAGTCGCTGGGGTGGCCCGAGGTCCTGGACTTCGTCGACGTGGGCGCCGGGCGGGGCGAGCTGGTCACGGGAGTGCTCGCCGCCCTGCCCGCAGAGGTGGCCGCCCGCGCGCGCGGGTACGCCGTCGAGGTCGCCGACCGCCCGGCGGGCCTGGACGCGCGGATCACCTGGCTGAGCGAACTCCCCGACGCGATCACCGGACTGCTGTTCGCCAACGAGTGGCTGGACAACGTGCCGGTGGACGTCGCCGAGGTGGACGGCGCGGGGGTGCCCCGGCTGGTGCTCGTCGCACAGGACGGCTCCGAACGGCTCGGGGAGCCCGTGACCGGCGCGGAGGCGGAGTGGCTGGCGCGCTGGTGGCCGCTGCCGGCCGAGGAGGGGCTGCGGGCGGAGATCGGGCTGCCCCGGGACCGGGCCTGGGCGGCCGCCGTGGACCGGGTGGCGCGCGGGCTCGCGGTGGCCGTGGACTACGCGCACACCGTGGACACGCGCCCCCCGTTCGGCACGCTCACCGGCTTCCGGGAGGGGCGCGAGACGGCGCCCGTCCCGGACGGCTCGTGCGACATCACGGCGCACGTGGCCCTGGACGCGTGCGCGGCGGCTTGCCCCACACACGCGCTCCCGAGCACCCCGCACACGCCCGCTGACACCCCGCCCACGCCTCCTGGCGGGGCGCGCAAGCCCTGCGAAACGGCGCGCGCCTCTTCCTGCGCGCCCACGGACACGGCGCAGCACTCCGCCGAAGCGGCGCGTGCGCGTCCCGCCGCGCGCCTGCTCACCCAGCGCGCCGCTCTGCGCGCCTTGGACCTCACCGGCGTGCGCCCCCCGCTCGCGCTCGCCTCCACCGACCCCGCCGACTACGTGCGCGCCCTCGCGAGCGCCGGCGAGGCGGCCGAACTCACCGCACCGGGCGGCCTCGGCGACTTCGGCTGGCTGATCCAGCCGGTGGGGATCGCCCACCCGCTCGGCTGAGGGGCGGCCTACTTGTCGATGTCGCCCACCACGAAGAACATCGACCCCAGGATCGCCACCATGTCCGCCACCAGCGTCCCTGGCAGCAGCTCGGTCAGGACCTGGATGTTGTTGTACGACGCCGAGCGCAGCTTCAGCCGGTACGGGGTCTTCTCGCCCCTGCTGACCAGGTAGTAGCCGTTGATGCCGAGCGGGTTCTCGGTCCACGCGTACGTGTGGCCCTCGGGCGCCTTCAGCACCTTGGGCAGCCGCTGGTTGATCGGCCCCGGCGGCAGCTCCGCGAGCCGGTCGAGGCAGGCGTCGGCGAGGTCCAGCGCGTTGTGGGTCTGCTCCAGCAGGACCTCGAAGCGCGCGAGGCAGTCGCCCTCGGTCCGGGTGACGACCTTGAGGGTGTCCTGGAGGTCGCCGTAGGCCAGGTACGGCTCGTCGCGGCGCAGGTCGAAGTCGACACCCGAACCGCGCGCGATGGGGCCGCTCACGCCGTAGGCATGCACTGCCTCGGGTGTGAGCGATCCCACTCCGCGCGTGCGCCCCCGGAAGATCTCGTTGCCGAGCACCAGGTCGTCGAAGACGTCCATGCGCGAGCGCACGGCGGAGACGGCGGCACGCGCGCGTGCGGTCCACCCGTCCGGCAGGTCCTCCTTGAGGCCGCCGACGCGGTTGAACATGTAGTGCATGCGTCCGCCGGATACCTCCTCCATGACGTTCTGGAGCACCTCGCGCTCCCGGAACGCGTAGAACACCGGCGTGATCCCGCCCAGCTCCAGCGGGTAGGAGCCGAGGAACATCAGGTGGTTCAGCACCCGGTTCAGCTCGGCGAGCAGCGTGCGCGTCCACACCGCCCGCTCGGGGACCTCCATGCCGAGCATCCGCTCCACGGCGAGGACCACGCCCAGTTCGTTCGAGAACGCCGACAGCCAGTCGTGGCGGTTGGCGAGCATGATGATCTGCCGGTAGTCGCGTGCCTCGAAGAGCTTCTCGGCGCCGCGGTGCATATAGCCGATCACCGGCTCCGCGCGCACGATGCGCTCCCCGTCCAGCACGAGCTTCAGCCGCAGCACGCCGTGCGTGGACGGGTGCTGGGGCCCGATGTTGAGCACCATGTCGGCGCTCTCCGCGGCACCGCCGATCCCGACCGTGGTCTCCGTCGTAGGAGTCATGGCCCCAGTTTCCCCTACGTACGCTGACCGTATGGAAACGGGGAGCCGGGAAACGGCCGGGATACCGGGGGACAAGCCGGTGTGGCGGGGGCTGGAGCCCGGGCTGCTGCGCGTGCGCCGGCTGCTGGTGGTGGTGTGGACGGGGGTGCTCACGGTCGCCACGGGGCTGCCGCTGGGCCTGCTGGCGGGGCCCGCGTGGGCGGTCCTGGCGCTGCTGCCGCCGGTCTTCGCCGCGTGGTGCTGGCGGCTGCTGGAGCGCAACTGGCGCTCGTGGCGGTATGCCGAACGCGCCGACGACCTGCTGATCAGCCGCGGTGTCCTGTGGCGTGCGGAGACGGTCGTGCCGTACGGGCGGATGCAGCTGGTGGAGGTGACCTCCGGGCCCGTGGAGCGGCGCTTCGGGCTGGCCACCGTGCAGCTGCACACGGCGGCCGCCGCGACCGACGCGACCATTCCCGGCCTGGACCCGGCCGAGGCGGAACGTCTGCGCGACCGGCTCACGGAGCTGGGCGAGGCCCGATCGGCGGGCCTGTGACCTCCCCGGACCTCGGCGGCATACCGGAGCGCCCGCCCGTCGTCGAGCGCCGGCTGCACCCGATCACGCCCCTGCGCCGGGCCTGGGCGCCGGTCGCGGTCCTGGCCGGCTGGGCGGTGCACGACCCGAACGGCGCTCAGGAGCAGCTGGCGCGGCTGACCGGCACCATGCTCCTGCTGGGCCTCGCGGTGCTGGTGCCGGTGGCCGGCCTGTACGGCTTCCTGTCCTGGTGGTTCACGCACTTCGCGGTCACCGACACCGAACTGCGCATCCGTACCGGGCTGCTGTTCCGGCGTATCGCGCACATCCGGCTGGAGCGCATCCAGGCGGTGGACGTCTCCCGTCCGCTCCTCGCGCGCGTGGCGGGCGTCGCGAAGTTGCGGATAGACGTCGTCGGCGCCGACGACAAGGATGAACTGGCCTTTCTGGGTGAACAGGAGGCGCGCGCCCTGCGCGCGGAGCTGCTCGCGCGCGCGGCGGGTTTCGAGCCCGAGAGGGCGCATGAGGTCGGCGAGGCGCCGGCGCACGAGCTGCTGCGCGTACCACCGCGTGAGCTGGTGCGCTCCCTCGTCCTGACGGGCGCCACCTGGGGCTCGCTGTGCGCCGCGCTCGTCGTGCCGACCGTGCTGTGGCTGGCCACCCACAACCTGTGGACGATCCTCGTCAGCGCCCTGCCGCTGCTCGGCGCGGCCGGCGCGCGCAGTGTGGGACGGTTCGTCACCGAGTTCGACTGGACGGTGAGCGAGTCCCCGGACGGACTGCGGATCGACCACGGGCTGCTCGACCGTGCGCACGAGACGGTGCCGCCCGGCCGGGTGCAGACCGTGCGGATCGTGGAACCGCTCCTGTGGCGGCGGCTCGGCTGGGTCCGGGTGGAACTCGACGTGGCCGGGTCCGCGAACTCGGTGCTGATCCCGGTCGCCCCGCGCGCGCTCGCCGAGTCGGTCGTCACGCGCGTCCTGCCCGGCGTGACGGTGCCTCAGGAACTGTCCCGATCGCCGCGGCGGGCCCGGTGCTGCCTGCCGGTGTGGTGGCGCGGACACCGCACCACCGTCACCGGCACGGTGTTCGCCACCCGGGACGGTCTGCTGCGCCGCAGGCTCTCGCTGGTCCCGCACGCCAAGGTGCAGAGCGTACGGCTCACCCAAGGGCCCTGGAAGCGCTTCTGGCGGCTTGCCGACGTCCATGTGGACACCGGGGCCGACAAGACCGTCACGGCCCGGCTGCGGGACTCGCAGGAGGCCGCACGGCTGCTGCACGAGCAGGCGGAGCGGTCCCGCACCGGCCGCCGGGACGCCCGCCCGGACCGCTGGATGACCGGCTGAGACACAGGCGCCCGGCTCCCCCTGGGGAAGCCGGGCCCGATGCCTGGTGTGTACGGACTGGCGGAGGCTCAGGAAGCCGCGCTGCGCAGCCCCTGGATGTCGATCTGCTCGGTCTCGTCGTGCGCGGTCAGGTCGATGACCTGGCCGACACCGCGCGACCGCGCGTCGGCGGACTTGAACTCGGCCTCCGACTCGGCCTTGTGCACGGCGAGTGCCTCCTGGCCGACGACATCGGCGAGGTCCTCGTTCTGCACGGCGTCCAGCGCGGCCTTGGGCGCGCCCTTCTGGGTGCCGAAGAAGTCGAAACCACCCTCGGCCACCGGACGCCGCACGGGCGCGGCCGGTACGACGGCCACCGCGGTCGGCACCGTGAAGTGCCCGGCGGACGGCTGGGCCACGGTCTTGGCGGGCTCGGCCGGTGCCGTCGTGGCGGCGGCTGCGCGTGCGTGCCCGCCGGCCGCCGCGGGCTGCCCCGGCTCCTCGCCCTCCCCGGCGGCCGAGGCACCCTCCTCGCTCCGGGAATGAACGGTCTGGCTCGGGGAAGCCCCGGACTCGCTCCGGGGAGTACCGGACCGGCTCGGGGACGCAACGGACTCGCCGGCAGGAGCGGCCTCGGCCTTCACGCCGTCGGCGGCGCCTTCTCCTTTGGCGACCGGCTCCGCCTCGACCGTCCACCTCTTCGGAGTTTCCGGCTCGGGGGCGGCGGACCCGGCCGTCGCCCCCGGCTCGGGAGCCTCAGCGCCGGAGGTACTGGTCATGGCCGGGGTGTCCCGGTCGAACCGGGCCAGGGCCGCCAGGGCCCGCCCGTACAACCGGGAGCCCTCGGGCGAGAACACCGCGTCTGCCTTCGGGCCGCCCTCGGACGTCTCGGGGTCTTCAGAGCCGCCGGAGGCCTCGGGGCCGCCGGAGTTCCCGGAGTCTGCGGCGTTTTCGGCGCCTTCGGGGTTCCCGGAGCCTTCGGGGTCCGCCTCGGTGGCCTTGGCCTCCCGCTCCGCGCTCCGCGCGGGCGGCAGCGCGGGCGAGGGCGCCGCCGCCTCGATCTCCAGGAGCCGGCGTCCCTCCAGGGCGCTCGCGCGCTCGGTCTCCGCCGTGGCGTACCGGCGCAGCAGGGCCGCGTGCTCGTTGCGCAGGCCCGCCAGCTCCGCCCGCTTGGCGCGCAGCCGCTGCTCCAGCTTTGCGCGCAGCTCGCGGGACTCCTCCAGATCGGTCTCCAGTTCGGCGACCCGCTCCTCGAAGCGCCACTCGTCACCGGCACGCGCGCGTACGAGATCGGCGACCTGCTTGCCCGCCTGCGCGTCCCAGCGGCGCATCACGACCGCGCCGGCGACCGCTGTCGCCGCGGCGACGGCGGCAAGTGCCCGCACCACCGTCGCCTCGGAGAACACCCAGGGACCCAGCGCGCAGACGACGGAGACACCGGCGATCGCCGAGGGAGGCAACAGCCGGTGCAGAGGCGGGGAATGGCGGTGGCGTCCACGTGGCATGGCCAGAAACTTACCGCGCGTAGGCGGATCGCGGACCCCCGCCCCGTAAAAACACGCCGACATCGCGGGCTTCACGGGACGTCAGGGGTACGACGGTTCAGCGGTCGGTGAGCCGTCCGCTCATCCACTGCAGCGTCGGCGGGATCTCGCGCCGCCAGGTGTTGAAGTTGTGCCCGCCGCTGTCGAGGATGATCGACGAGATCCGGGTCACATTCGTGGCCTGCACACCCTCTATGAACTTGAGGGTCGCCTTGTAGTTGTGCTCGCCGACCTTGCTGCTGGTGACGAGCAGCGAGGTGTCGGGCGCAGGCTCGTGCTTGATGAGCCACCACAGGTCCGCACGGTTCTGCAGCTTCTGGTCGCCGTGGAAGAGGTCACCGGTCGTGGGGTCGATCGGCGCCTTGTAGTACGGCGACAGGCCCGCGGCGGCCGCGTACACCTTGGGGTGGTGCATGGCGAGCTTGAGCGCGCAGTAGCCGCCCGTGGAGTCGCCGATGACGCCCCAGCTGCCCGGCCGCTTACCCACCCGGTAGTGCGCGAGCACGGCTTCCGGCAGGTCCTTCGCGAAAAACGTTTCCGCCTGCGGGCCGCCCGGGACGTCCACGCACTCGGTGTCCCGCGGCGGCGCCACGGTCGGCCGCAGCATCACCAGGATCGTCGGCTGCATCCGCCCGTCCTTGGCCAGCTGCTGCGCCGTACGCGGGTAGCTCAGCTTGCTCACCAGCGCCTGCGCCGTGCCCGGGTAGCCGGTCAGCACGACGGCCACCGGGAACGTACGCGTGCGGTACTGCGGCTGGAAGTACTCCGGCGGCAGGTAGACGAACGCCGGAGTGGCGATGTGACTCGTACGGCCGACGATGTCGACCTTCTGGATCTGCCCGCCCAGCTCCGGCCGCGAGGCGCGCACGCCCGGCACGTCGGACGTGGAGACCACCTGGAGCGGGCCGCCCGTGCTGCCGTGGGCCGAGTGGTCGATGACGATCCCCGGGGCGGTCTCCTTGCCGAACAGGTCCGCCCAGCTGGCGTAGAACCCGAAGGCCTGGTTGGCGGCGAGTCCGACGGACGCGAAGAGCGCCAGTTGGGTGGCCAGCATCAGGCCGACCCGGCCGCTGACGGTCCGCCAGTTCTGCCGGGCCAGGCGCGGCCACAGCCACACCGTGCCGACGAACAGCAGGGCGGCGACCACCATCGCCAGCACCAGCACTTTGTTGCTCGTGAGACTCATGGGCTGTTTCCTGCCTGCGCTTTCCGCCCGTACCGCGCCCCCGCATCGTCGCGAGGGCTTGCCCGGGGCTTTCCTTGGCCTTTGACCCGTCTTTTCGGTGGGGAGTGAACCTCTCTCCCCAAGACACCGTCCTAGAGGGCGCAATGTCGCCGGATGCCCGATCGGGCCCGGATCCAAGGTCTCTCGCAGAACTACGGGATGCGATGTCTGTCAGGATAGATGGGGAAATGTCGGGCCGGGTTCCGAGCCGATCAAGCCGGGCGCGGCGCATACTGCGCGGCCCGCGCCCCGAGGCCGCCCCCGTCCTGGTCGCCAGGGCGGCCGCGATCGTGGGCGTCCTGGACATCGCGGCGGGCGTCTTCCCGCGCTTCCGTCACAGCCGTATGCACGCTATCGCCGAGGTACTGCCGGGCTCCTTCGGGCCCTTCGCCGCGGCGCTCTCGCTCAGCGCGGGCGTGCTGTTGCTGCTGCTGGCGCACGGGCTCAAACGGCGCAAGCGCCGGGCGTGGCGTGCCGCGGTCGCGCTGCTGCCGGCGGGCGCGGCGGCACAGTTCGCGTACCGGCACTCGCTCGTCGGCGTGGTCATCGCGGTGGCGCTGCTCGTGCCGCTGCTGCGCCACCGGGACGAGTTCGCGGCCCTGCCCGACCCGCGCAGCCGCTGGCGGGCGCTCGCCAACTTCGTTCTCATGAGCGCCGGTTCCGTCATGCTCGGACTCGTCATCGTGAACGTCCACCCGAACCGGACGATCGGCGACCCGAGTCTGGCCGACCGGCTGACGCATGTCATCTACGGCCTGTTCGGCTTCGAGGGCCCGGTCGACTACCAGGGCAACACCTCCTGGACCGTCGCCTTCTCCCTTGGCGCGCTCGGCTGGATCACCGCGGTCACCACCATCTACCTGGCCTTCCGCCCCGAGCACCCGGCGGCTCGCCTGACCGCGGAGGACGAGGAGAAACTGCGTGCCCTGCTGGCCAAGCACGGCGCCCGCGACTCCCTCGGCCACTTCGCGCTGCGCCGCGACAAGGCCGTCGTCTTCTCCCCCAGCGGCAAGGCCGCGGTCACCTACCGCGTCGTCTCCGGTGTGATGCTCGCCAGCGGCGACCCCATCGGCGACGTCGAGGCCTGGCCCGGTGCCATCGAGCGCTTCATGGACGAGGCCAAGGCCCACTCCTGGACCCCTGCCGTCATGGGCTGTTCGGAGACCGGCGGCGAGGTGTGGACCCGCGAGACCGGTCTCGACGCCCTGGAACTGGGCGACGAGGCGGTGGTCGACGTCGCGGATTTCTCGCTCGCCGGACGTGCGATGCGCAACGTGCGCCAAATGGTCAAGCGCATCGAGCGGGCCGGCTACGAAACCCGGGTGCGGCGCATCCGTGACCTCGGCGAGGCCGAGCTGGAGCGCATCCGCCGGGCGGCGGAGGACTGGCGCGGCACCGACACCGAACGCGGCTTCTCCATGGCCCTCGGCCGCATCGGCGACGCCGGTGATGTCGACTGCCTGATCGCCACCGCCCACAAGGCCGACGACGCGCCCGGCGAGTACGGCGACCTGAAGGCGATCCTGCACTTCGTGCCCTGGGGCCGGGACGGCGTCTCGCTGGACCTCATGCGCCGCGACCGCAGCGCCGACCCCGGCATGAACGAACTGCTGATCGTCGCCGCCCTGCAGGCCGCCCCCAAGTTCGGCATCACCCGGATCTCGCTGAACTTCGCGATGTTCCGCTCCGCCCTCGCGCGCGGGGAGAAGATCGGCGCCGGCCCGGTCCTGCGCGCCTGGCGCGGGCTGCTGGTCTTCCTCTCACGCTGGTTCCAGATCGAGTCGCTGTACAAGTTCAACGCCAAGTTCCAGCCTCGCTGGGAGCCCCGCTTCGTGGTCTACCGGGCCTCCGCCGACCTGCCCCGCATCGGCTTCGCCGCCATGCAGGCGGAGGGCTTCGTCGACCTCGCCCTGCCGCTGCCGCGCTTCCTGCGCCGGCGCCGTACGCCCGCCGGGCGCCCGTGCGCGCACGCCGTGGCCGAGCGGGACGTCCGGGCGGCCTGAGCCCCGGGCGCACCACGCTGCAGGGCCCCCGGACCGGCCCGGGCGGAGGCCCCGCCCCTCCAGCACAGGGGCCTCCGCCCGGGCTGCCGCGCGTTCCCGGCGTCCTCCTGGGCCTACGCTGAACGTATGAACAACCTCAGCGGGCGCGGCCGAGTGACAGGCCTTCCGGCATGGGACCGGTGCGCGGTCATGGGAGTCGTGAACGTGACCCCCGATTCCTTCTCCGACGGCGGCCGCTGGTTCGACACGACCGCCGCCGTCAAGCACGGCCTCGACCTGGTCGCCGAAGGCGCGGACCTGGTCGACGTCGGGGGCGAGTCCACCCGGCCCGGCGCCACCCGCGTGGACGAGGACGAGGAACTGCGGCGCGTCATCCCCGTCGTGCGCGGCCTCGCCTCCGAAGGCGTGGTCGTCTCCGTCGACACCATGCGGGCCTCCGTCGCCGAACGGTCCCTCGCGGCCGGCGCCGCCCTCGTCAACGACGTCAGTGGCGGCCTCGCCGACCCCGCGATGATCCCGGCGGTGGCCGACGCGGGCGCCCCCTTCGTCGTCATGCACTGGCGCGGCTTCCTCCAGGGCGGCAACGTCCAGGGCGCCTACGAGGACGTCGTCGCCGAAGTCGTGGACGAACTGCACGCGCGCGTGGAGGCCGTTCTGGCGGGCGGCATCGCGCCCGACCGCATCGTCGTCGACCCCGGACTCGGCTTCTCCAAGGGGGCCGAGCACGACCTCACCCTCCTCGCCCACCTGGACCGCCTGCACACCCTCGGCCACCCCCTGCTGGTCGCCGCCTCCCGCAAGCGGTTCCTCGGCCGGGTCCTCGCCGGCCCGGAAGGGGCGCCCCCGCCGGCCCGGGAGCGCGACGCCGCCACGGCCGCCGTCTCCGCGCTCGCGGCGCACGCCGGCGCCTGGGCGGTGCGCGTCCATGAGGTACGCGCCACCGCGGACGCGGTGCGAGTCGCCCGGGCCGTGGAAGGGGCGCGTACGGCGGGGTCAGCGCCGGGCTCGGAGAGCGAGCGCCGGGCGCGGAACACAGAGAACAACACGCCGGGCACTGAAAGTGCGGGCGGGGCGCATGGTGCCGAGCACGCGCCCGGCACCCCCGGCGAGCGCGGGGCGGAAGGAGACCGGTGAGCGCCCCCCACACCGATGTCGAGCAGGTGGAGGCCGCCAACACCGCCTTCTACGAGGCACTCGAACGCGGCGACTTCGAAGAGGTCTCCTCACTCTGGCTCACCCCCGCCGACCTGGGCGTGGACGACGAGTACCACGACCCCGCGGACAGCGGCGTGATCTCCTGCGTGCACCCCGGCTGGCCGGTGCTCACCGGACGCGGCGAGGTCCTCAGGTCATACGCCCTGATCATGGCCAACACCGACTACATCCAGTTCTTCCTGACCGACGTGCACGTCTCCGTCACCGGTGACACCGCACTCGTGACGTGCACCGAGAACATCCTCAGCGGCGGGCCCGCCCCGGAGGAGGGCGCGGAACTCGGCCCACTGGTGGGCCAGCTCGTCGTCGCCACGAACGTGTTCCGGCGCACCCCCTCCGGCTGGAAGCTCTGGGCGCACCACGCCTCCCCCGTCCTGGCCGAGAGCGAGGACAATGACGTCGACGGCGACGGTCACGTGAACGGCGTGAATCCGGACGACGACACCCTCGCCTGAACGGGTGTCCGCCTCGGTGGACACCCGTTCGGAAACCCATGGGGGCCAAGAAGTGGTTGGAATCACCTACCCCCGGGTATGAGCGGCTACCACCCGATGACGCCGCCGGGTTCCCCGGGGGAAACACGGGGTGAACCCTCGACGACCCGGCCCGGGCCCGCGCCCCCGTGGCCCGGCTTTGTCGGTGCCCGCAGGTAGATTCGTCTGAGGCCGGTGTGCCGCCCGCACGCGGTACGGACCGGTCGTTCCCGACGATTGCAGGAGTGATTCGCGTGGATCGTGTCGCGCTGCGCGGCCTCAAGGCCCGCGGGCACCACGGTGTGTTCCCCAAGGAGCGCGAGGAGGGCCAGACCTTCATCGTCGACCTCGTCCTCGGCCTGGACACCCGGCCGGCCGCGGCCGACGACGACCTGGCGAAGACCGTGCACTACGGCATCGTGGCCGAGGAGGTCGTGGCCGTGGTCGAGGGCGAGCCGGTGAACCTCATCGAGACGCTCGCCGAGCGGATCGCCCAGACCTGCCTGAAGCACGAAGGGGTCCACGAGGTCGAGGTCTGCGTCCACAAGCCGGACGCGCCGATCACCGTGCCCTTCGACGACGTGACCGTCACGATCACCCGGAGCCGAGTATGACCCGACCGTTCATCCAGGGTCACAGCGACCCGACCGTCCAGCCGGTGCCCGCCTCGGTCGTCGAGCAGGTCGACGCCGCCGACACGACACTGAGCAACCCGAAGTGGGCCGTGATCTCCATCGGCTCCAACCTCGGCAACCGCCTGGAGACCCTCCAGGGTGCCGTCGACGCGCTGGAGGACACCCCCGGCGTCCGCGTGAAGGCCGTCTCCCCGGTGTACGAGACCGAGCCGTGGGGCGTGGAGCCGGGCAGCCAGCCGTCGTACTTCAACGCGGTCGTGGTCCTCAAGACCACCCTGCCCCCCTCCTCCCTGCTGGAGCGGGCCCACGCCGTCGAGGAGGCCTTCAACCGCGTCCGCGACGAACGCTGGGGTCCGCGCACCCTGGACGTCGACATCGTCGCCTACGCCGACGTCACCTCCGACGACCCGCACCTCACCCTGCCCCACCCGCGCGCCCACGAGCGGGCCTTCGTGCTCGCTCCGTGGCACGACGTGGACCCGCAGGCCCAGTTGCCCGGCCGGGGCACCGTGGCCGATCTCCTCGCGGCTCTCACCCGCGAGGGCGTCGAGGCGCGCGGGGACCTGGAACTCCGACTGCCCGAGTAGTCGTTAAGGTCAAGACGACCACGATCCGGGACCGGTCCGGGGGAACTGAAGGGACACCGTGAGAGAGCTGCGCATCAGGGTGCTGGTCGGCGTGTTCATCGTGGCCGGTATCCTGTCCTGGGCGGGCGCCCGCCTCTGGAACTCGATCGGGACACTCCCCAGCGTCCCCCTGGCCGCGCCGATCGTCCTGGCGCTGATCGCCGTGGTCCTGCTCTCGACGGCGCTCTCACTGCGCGCCCGGCTCAAGGCCCAGCGCGAGCGCCGCCCCGAGGCGAAGGGGGTCGACCCCCTGATGGCCGCCCGCGCGGTCGTCTTCGGCCAGGCGAGCGCCCTGGTCGCCGCCCTCGTCGCCGGCATGTACGGCGGCACCGGCGTCTTCCTCCTGGAACTCCTGGACATCCCCGCCCGCCGCGACCAGGCCATCTACGCCGGCTTCTCGGTCCTGGCGGGCCTCGCCGTGATAGCGGCGGCCCTGTTCCTGGAGCGGGTCTGCAAACTCCCCGAGGACGACGACCAGAACCACCCGGGCGCGGCACCGGCGGCCTGACCGCCACCAGCGCTGACGGCCCCCTGCTGACGGCCCGGTGCTGACGGCCCAAGGCGCCCGGCGAGCGGCCCAGACGACCCTCGATCACTGATCGACCACCGATCGAGGGACGATCGGGCACCACTGGCCATCAGGTGCCCATCAGGTCAACGCGCCAGTATCAGGCTCATTGCCTCGGCACGGGTCGTAGCGTCCCGGAGCTGGCCGCGCACCGCCGACGTGGTCGTCTTGGCACCGGGCTTGCGGATCCCCCGCACCGACATGCACATGTGCTCGGCCTCGATCACGACGATCGCGCCGCGTGCCTCGAGGATCCGCATGAGGGAGTCGGCGATCTGGGTGGTGAGTCGTTCCTGCACCTGCGGGCGACGAGCGAACACCTCGACCAGCCGCGCCAGCTTCGACAGGCCCGTGATCTTGCCGGTCTCGGCCGGGATGTAGCCGACGTGCGCCACGCCGTGGAACGGCAGCAGATGGTGCTCGCACAAGCTGACGATTTCGATGTCCTTCACCAGGACCATCTCGTCATGCCCCAGGTCGAACGTCGTCGTCAGAACGTCCTCGGGCTCCTGCCACAGTCCTGCCAGGAGTTCCCGGTACGCCCGCGCCACCCGGCCCGGCGTCTCCCTCAGGCCCTCCCGGTCGGGGTCCTCACCGACCGCGATCAGGAGTTCGCGTACGGCGTTCTCGGCGCGCTTCTCGTCGAACTCGCCGATGAAGCCATCGCCGGCCAGCGTCACGGGGTCGGTCATCTGATGCCTCGTTCCTGTACGTCTTACCCGCGGGCATACGGAAATGCCGCGCCCCCCAGGCTAAAACCTGGGAGGCGCGGCATTCATTCCGGCCCTTTGGCCGAAAGGGTCAGCTCTCGGTGCGGTCCTCCGGGGTCTGCTCCGTCACCGGGGCGGACTCCGTGGCGGTGGACTTGACCGTGCTGATCGCGGCCGTCGCGCCGTTCGCACCGTTGGTCAGTGCCAGCTCCTTCGGGGAGAGCACCGGCGGGCGGGTCGAGGGCGTACGGCGGGAGGAGCCGGTCCAGGCGGGCCGCGGCGGGCGCTTGACGATCGGGGCGAAGACCTCGGCGATCTCCTGCTTGCCCAGGGTCTCCTTCTCCAGCAGGTGGAGGACGAGCTGGTCGAGCACGTCGCGGTTCTCGACCAGGATCTCCCAGGCCTCGTTGTGCGCGGTCTCGATGAGCTTCTTGACCTCTTCGTCGACCAGCGCGGCGACCTCTTCCGAGTAGTCGCGCTGGTGAGCCATCTCACGGCCGAGGAAGGGCTCGCTGTTGTCGCCGCCGAACTTGATCGCGCCGAGCCGCTCGGTCATGCCGTACTGCGTGACCATCGCGCGGGCCAGGTTGGTGGCCTTCTCGATGTCGTTGGCGGCACCGGTGGTCGGGTCGTGGAAGACCAGTTCCTCGGCCGCACGGCCGCCCAGCATGTAGGCGAGCTGGTCGAGCATCTCGTTGCGCGTGGTCGAGTACCTGTCCTCGTCGGGCAGGACCATCGTGTAACCGAGGGCGCGGCCGCGGGACAGGATCGTGATCTTGTGGACCGGGTCGGAGTTCGGCGAGGCCGCCGCGACCAGGGCGTGTCCGCCCTCGTGGTACGCGGTGATCTTCTTCTCCTTGTCCGACATGATCCGGGTCCGCTTCTGCGGGCCCGCGACCACGCGGTCGATCGCCTCGTCCAGCGCCCTGTTGTCGATCAGCTTCTGGTCGCCGCGGGCGGTGAGCAGCGCTGCCTCGTTGAGCACGTTGGCGAGGTCGGCACCGGTCATGCCGGGGGTGCGGCGGGCGACGGCGGCCAGGTCGACGTCGGGGGCGACCGGCTTGCCCTTCTGGTGGACCTTGAGGATCTCCAGGCGGCCCTGCAGGTCCGGCGGGTCGACCGCGATCTGGCGGTCGAAACGGCCAGGACGCAGCAGAGCCGGGTCGAGGATGTCCGGCCGGTTGGTGGCGGCGATCAGGATGACGCCGCCCTTGACGTCGAAGCCGTCCATCTCGACGAGCAGCTGGTTCAGCGTCTGCTCGCGCTCGTCGTGACCGCCGCCGAGGCCGGCGCCGCGATGGCGGCCGACCGCGTCGATCTCGTCGACGAAGACGATCGCCGGGGCGTTCGCCTTGGCCTGCTCGAACAGGTCACGGACTCGGGAGGCACCGACACCGACGAACATCTCGACGAAGTCGGAACCGGAGATCGAGTAGAAGGGGACGCCCGCCTCACCCGCGACGGCGCGCGCGAGGAGCGTCTTACCGGTACCCGGGCGGCCGTAGAGGAGCACACCCTTGGGGATCTTGGCGCCGACCGCCTGGAACTTGGCCGGCTCCTGCAGGAACTCCTTGATCTCGTGGAGTTCCTCGACGGCCTCGTCGCAGCCGGCGACGTCGGAGAAGGTGGTCTTCGGGGTGTCCTTGGTGATCAGCTTGGCCTTGGACTTGCCGAAGTTCATGACCCGGGAGCCGCCGCCCTGCATCTGATTCATCAGGAACAGGAAGACGACCACGATCAGAACGAAGGGCAGCAGCGAGAGCAGGACGCCGAGGAACGGGTTCTGCTTGGACGGCGACACCGTGTAGCCGTCCGTGATCTGCTTGTCCTGGTACTTGGTCTGCAGCGTGCCGGCGATGGTCACGCCCTGGTCGCCGATGTAGCTCGCCTGGATCTTCGAGCTGCCCTGGACTTTGTAGCCGTCCTTGAGCGTGACCTTGATGGTCTGCTCGTCACCGGTGGTGAGCTTGGCCGATTCGACCTTGTTGTCATTGATCGCCGCCACGACCTGGCCGGTGTCCACCGTCTTGTAGCCGCCGGACGAGCCGACGACCTGCATCAACACGACCACGGCAAGGACGGCCAGCACGATCCACATGACCGGCCCACGGAAGTATCGCTTCACGTCCATCCATACGGAGCGATGCCGCCCCGTCCCTCCTGCCACAGTGAGTTTGATAAGACAGTTCTTCTGACGGTACCCCAGCATTGTTGTCCGAAGCCGCACGAAGCCGCTTCGACGGCTGGGAAACCCGTCTCTGCATGCTTCAACGGCGCGGAACCCGCCGGGGTTCCCGATCGTCCTACCGGGCTTGGGCCGACTGGCTCAGCCGCGGGCCCGGTCCGGCTCAGCCGCCGTAGACGTGGGGCGCGAGCGTACCGACGAACGGCAGGTTGCGGTACTTCTCGGCGTAGTCGAGGCCGTAGCCGACGACGAACTCGTTCGGGATGTCGAAGCCGACCCACTCCACGTCGATGGCGACCTTGGCGGCGTCCGGCTTGCGCAGCAGCGTGCACACCTTCAGGGAGGCGGGCTCGCGGGAGCCGAGGTTGTTGATCAGCCAGGACAGCGTCAGACCGGAGTCGATGATGTCCTCGACGATCAGGACGTGCCTGCCCTTGATGTCGGTGTCGAGGTCCTTGAGGATCCGGACGACACCGGAGGACTGAGTGCCCGCGCCGTAGGAGGACACGGCCATCCAGTCCATGGTGACGGGGGTGGACAGCGTCCGGGCGAGGTCCGCCATGACCATCACGGCGCCCTTGAGGACGCCGACGATGAGCAGGTCCTTGCCCGCGTACTCCGCGTCGATCTTCGCGGCCAGCTCGCCCAGCTTCGCGTCGATCTCTTCCTTGGTGATGAGCACCTGCTGGAGGTCCTCACCCATGTCTTTCGCGTCCACCCGCATCACTTTCGGTCGTCCCGCACTTACGGCCCCCGGCTGCCCGGACCGGCCGCCGGAGGGTCGCTCCGGGAGGTCGGGATTCAGCCTTGCCGAATCACCAGTCTGCCACCCTGCCGCTGGGCGACGACTTTGCCCGGGAGGTTGATGGCTCCCTGGCCGCGCCAGCCGGTGATCAGGCGGTCGACTTCCTCGATGTGCCGGGCGAACAGCGAACCGGCCGGGGCACCGGCCTCGATGGCGGCCCGGCGCAGGATCCGGCGGCGCACGGCGGGCGGCAGCGCGTAGAGCTTGGCGCACTCCAGCCGTCCCGCGGCGTCCCGTACGGAGACCTCGGCCTGGCCGGCCCAGGCGTCGAGGGCGTCGGCGTCGTCGCGGGAGAGCTGGGCGGTGCGGGCGAGCGCTTCGACGACGCCCTTGCCGAGGGCCTTCTCCAGGGCGGGCAGTCCTTCGTGCCGGAGCCGGGAGCGGGTGTAGGCGGGGTCCGCGTTGTGCGGGTCGTCCCAGACCGGCAGGGACTGGACCATGCACGCCTTGCGGGCGGTCTGCCGGTCGAGGTGCAGGAAGGGCCGCCGGTAACGGCCGCCGGCCCCCGAGACCGCGGCCATTCCGGACAGGGAGCGGATACCGGAGCCGCGGGCGAGGCCCAGCAGGACGGTCTCGGCCTGGTCGTCGCGGGTGTGGCCCAGCAGGATCGCGGCGGCGCCGTGGCGTTCGGCCGCCGCGTCGAGGGCGGCGTAGCGGGCGTCCCGGGCGGCGGCCTCGGGCCCTCCGCCGCGGCCGACGGTCACGGCGACGGACTCGACCGGGTCGAGGCCGATGCCGCGCAGGCGCAGGGCCACCTCGTCGGCGCGGAGGTCGGAGCCGGGCTGGAGACCGTGGTCGACGGTGACGCCGCCGGCGCGGATGCCGAGTCTGGGGGCTTCGAAGGCGAGGGCGGACGCGAGCGCCATGGAGTCGGCGCCGCCGGAGCACGCGACGAGCACGAGCGGGGAGGGGAGCCGCTCGGCTGTGCGGTCCGGATGTGCGCCGGAGGTCTGCTCGTCCGGGTGCGCGCCGGAGGCCTGGTGGTCGTTGAGGATGTCGTGGAGGACGCGGCGGACCGCCAGGCGTATCGCCGCGACCGCAGGATGGGGACCCATGTCCGGTTCCCTTCATGAAGTTTCGGGGGTGAGCCCGAGTTCGGTCACTCAGAGTGTGTAGATGGTGACAGAACCGGGGCGTTCCCCGAGCATCGCACGCCTACGCATGACTCACGGTCCCTCGGACGGGTGATTGAAGGGGCGTTCGCCTGCCGTCGGCTGGATTCCTCTCACGACCTCCCCATACCGTTCACGACTCGGCCTTGCGGTGCACCCGCGCGACCCAGTCCGCCGGTTTGGCGATCTCCGCCTTGGTGGGCAGGGTGTTCGGGGAGGTCCACACGCGGTTGAAGCCGTCGACGCCGACCTCGCCGACGACCGCTCGTACGAACCGTTCGCCGTCCCGGTACTGCTTGAGTTTGGCATCCAGACCCAGCAGCTTGCGCAGGGCCTGGTCGAGGCGGGAGGCACCCTTGGCGCGACGCTGCTGGAACTTCTCGCGGATCTCGGAGACGGTCGGTACGACGCTGGGGCCGACGCCGTCCATGACGAAGTCGGCGTGGCCCTCGAGCAGGGACATCACGGCGGTGAGACGGCCGAGGATCTCGCGCTGGGCGGGGGTCTGCACCAGCTCCACGAAGGAGCGGCCGCCGTCCTCCTCCTCGCCCTCGGGCCGGCCGCCGGCGAGGGACTGGGCGGCGTCCCGGATGCGCTCCAGGAAGGTCATCGGGTCGACGTCGGTCTCCGCCAAGAACGACTGGATTTCGCCCTCGAGGTGGTCGCGCAGCCAGGGGACGGCGGTGAACTGCGTGCGGTGGGTCTCCTCGTGCAGGCACACCCACAGCCGGAAGTCGTGCGGTTCGACGTCGAGTTCACGCTCGACGTGGACGATGTTGGGCGCGACGAGGAGGAGGCGGCCGCCGCCGTTCCCCCCGGCGGGGAGGTCGCGGGTGGCCGGGGCGAACGTCTCGTACTGGCCGAGAACACGGGAGGACAGGAACGACAGCAGCATGCCGAGTTCGACGCCGGTCACCTTGCCGCCGACGGCGCCGAGGACCGCGCTGCCCGGGTTGCCGCCGCGCCGTTCCTGCATCTTCTCCAGGAGCGGTTTGAGGATCTCGCGGAAGCCGGCGACGTTGGCGCGGACCCAGCCGGGGCGGTCGACGACGAGCACCGGGGTGTCGTGCGTCTCCTCGGTGGCCATACGGGTGAAGCCCCGGACGTGTTCCTCCGAGGCCTTCGCGTGCCGGCGCAGCTCCGCGACGACGGCCCTGGCCTCCTCGCGGCTGACGTCGGGGCCCGGTCGTACGAGCCGTGTCGCGGTCGCCACCGCGAGGTTCCAGTCGACCATCCCGGAAGATGTGGTGCCACCGAAGCCAGTCATGCGTCAACGGTACGTGAGCGGCCCCACTTGGGGCAGGCCGTGTGAGGCCGGCGGGGCGGGCCGGGGGCGTCGCCGCGTTACCGGCAGCCGCATGCCGCCAGCGCCGTGGCCGTCCTGTCCAGGACCGTCTGGGTCATGTGGGGGTCCGTCGTGTCGGCGGTGAGGAAGGCGAAGGCGAGCAGGTGACCGTCCGCGTCGACCACTGTGCCCGCCAGGGTGTTCACCCCGGTGAGCGTGCCCGTCTTCGCTCGAACGAGGCCTGCCGCGCCGTCGGTGTAGCGGTTGGTCAGGGTGCCGGTGAAGCCTGCGACGGGGAGGCCGGTGAGGACGGGGCGCAGGCCCGGGCGGGCGGGGTCGCCGGCCTTGGCGAGGAGGGCGGTGAGGAGGTTCGCCGTCAGCTTGTCGTCCCGGTCGAGGCCGCTGCCGTCGTGGAAGGAGGCGCCGGACATCGGCAGGCCGAGCTTGCGCAACTGCATGGCGATCGCCTTGGCACCGCCGTCGAAGCTCGCGGGTTCGCCGCCGGCGAGAGCGGCCTGGCGGGCCAGGGCCTCGGCGATGTCGTTGTCGCTGTTGGTCAGCATGCGCTCGACCAGGGCGGACAGCGGGGGCGAGAGGACGGTGGCGAGGGTCTGGGCGCGGGTGGTGGCCTTGGACGGGCCGGGATGCGTGGTCTTGATGCCGGCGTCTTCGAGGCAGGCCGCGAACTTGCCGGCCGCGTCCGCCGCCGGGTCGGCCACGCGGATCACCGGACCGCGGACGGAGCCGTCGGTGCGGCCCTCGTCGACGGTGAGGGCGCTGACGGGCGCGAGGTTCTCGTTGACGCCGATGCGGTGCAGTGCGGGGCCGGTGAAGAGCGTCGTGTCGTACGAGAGCGTGACCTCGTCGATGCCGCGCTGGTGGAGCGCCTTCGCGGTGTCGGCGGCGAGCGTGCGCAGGCTCGCCCAGCCGTCGCTGTTCCCACGGGCGGTGAGGGTGGGGTCGCCGCCGCCGACGAGGACGAGTTCGCCGGTGTCGGGCTCGAGGGCGGCGCGGGTGGTGAGGCGGTGGTCGGCGCCGAGGGCGGACAGGGCGGCGACGGCGGTGGCGATCTTGGTGGTGGAGGCCGGAGTGAGGGACTTGCCGGCGTCGGTGCCGTAGAGCCGTTCACCGGTCGTCACGTCGACGACCGCGGCGGCGGGGCTGCCGCCCGGCACGGAGGCGTCCAGGAGGGGCCCCAGGACGTCCGGGAGAGCCTTTCCGCCGGGGGCGGCCTTCTTGGTGTCGACGGCTCCCTCGACGCCGCCCAGGCCCGTCAGGACCGGAGCGGCGCTCGGCGCGGGCCGCGGCGCCCCCGTCGTCGTGCCCGAGCGGCCGTGATCTGCGCCACCTGACCGCTCCAGGGCGGCGGCACGGTCCCGCTCGGCCGTACGCTGACCCTCGGCGTCCCAGGGGCCTGCCACGGTCACCACACCGGCGGCCAGTGCCAGGCCCGCGGTGACGGCGCCCGCGGTGTACCGCCAGGTCCTGACGGTCTGCGGACGGGGGAGGTGCGCAGGCCCGAGTCGTACGGCGTTCGCCAGCCACGCGATCCGCGGTCGCGCGGCCGTCATGGCCCACGTCAGACGCGGTTGTACGGCGTTCGCGAGCCGCACCACCTGCGGCCTCGCGGCTCGCCAAGGCCTCAGCTCTGGCACGACCACCAGCCCCTTTCGCGATCACACACCTGCGTGAGGGACACTTAACCACCAGAACTATGTGTTGATCATGGAGGAGCCACCGGTGGAGTTCGACGTCACGATCGAGATCCCGAAGGGTTCGCGCAACAAGTACGAGGTGGACCACGAGACCGGTCGGATCCGCCTGGACCGTCGTCTCTTCACCTCGACCGCCTACCCGACCGACTACGGCTTCGTCGAGAACACCCTCGGCGAGGACGGCGACCCGCTGGACGCGCTGGTCATCCTGGACGAGCCGACCTTCCCGGGCTGCCTCATCAAGTGCCGGGCGATCGGCATGTTCCGGATGACGGACGAGGCGGGCGGCGACGACAAGCTGCTGTGCGTCCCGGCCACCGACCCGCGCGTGGAGCACCTGCGCGACATCCACCACGTGTCGGAGTTCGACCGCCTGGAGATCCAGCACTTCTTCGAGGTCTACAAGGACCTGGAGCCCGGCAAGTCGGTCGAGGGCGCCAACTGGGTGGGCCGCACGGACGCCGAGATCGAGATCGAGCGGTCCTACAAGCGCTTCAAGGAGCAGGGCGGCCACTGACCGGCCGGTTTGGCTTCCGCGGGCCGCGGCACCCTGCGTGGGGTGGCGCGGCCCGTTTGCGTACCCATGCGCATACTGAGGCTTACGGAAGGTGTCGTTCAGGGAGCGGTGGCAGGTGACGGAGGCGGAGGACCGCAAGCCCCGGTCGGACGAGGCGCGGTACGACCCGGAGATCACGTCCGAGTTCGCCATTCCGGTGGGCCTCGACGTTCCCAGGGCGGGTGCCGACCCGGAGACGACCTCCGAGTTCGCCGTGCCGAAGGGGCTGGAGGTGCCGCAGCCGCCGAGCCCGGAGCCGGAGGGGTCGGCGTTCAGCACGCCGCGCACCTACAGCGCCAAGACCGCCCCGGCCGCGTTCACGCCGGCCGCCGGGGTGCCGCTGGTCAGTCTGGTCAAGGACGCGCCGTGGCAGGACCGGATGCGCACGATGCTGCGGATGCCGGTGACCGAGCGGCCGGCGCCGGAGCCGGTGCAGCGCGTGGAGGAGGGCGGTCCGGCCGTCCCGCGCGTGCTCGACCTGACCCTGCGTATCGGGGAGCTGCTGCTGGCGGGCGGCGAGGGCGCCGAGGACGTGGAGGCCGCGATGTTCGCGGTGTGCCGGTCGTACGGCCTGGACCGCTGCGAGCCCAACGTCACCTTCACCCTGCTGTCGATCTCGCACCAGCCGTCGCTGGTGGATGACCCGGTGACGGCGTCCCGGACCGTACGGCGGCGGGGCACCGACTACACCCGTCTGGCGGCCGTGTTCCGGCTGGTGGACGATCTGACCGACCCGGAGACCCATGTCTCCCTGGAGGAGGCCTACCGGCGCCTGGTGGAGATGCGCCGCAACCGGCACCCCTACCCCGGCTGGGCACTGACCCTGGCGAGCGGGCTGCTGGCCGGTGCGGCCTCCGTGCTGGTCGGCGGTGACCTGATCGTGTTCGTCGCCGCAGCGGTGGGCGCGATGCTCGGCGACCGGCTGGCGTGGCTGTGCGCGGGGCGGGGACTGCCGGAGTTCTACCAGTTCACGGTGGCGGCGATGCCGGCCGCGGCGATCGGGGTGGCCTTCTCATTGGCGCACGTGGACGTGAAGGCGTCCGCAGTCGTCACCGGTGGGCTGTTCGCGCTGCTGCCCGGGCGGGCGCTGGTGGCGGGTGTGCAGGACGGCCTGACGGGCTTCTACATCACCGCCTCGGCGCGCCTGCTGGAGGTCATGTACTTCTTCGTCGGCATCGTCGCCGGGGTGCTGGTCGTCCTGTACTTCGGCGTGAAGGTCGGCGGCGAGCTGAACCCGGACGCGGCGCTGGCCGTCTCCGAACGGCCGCTGGTGCAGATCGCGGCCTCCATGCTGCTGTCGCTGACTTTCGCGGTCCTGCTCCAGCAGGAACGGTCCACCGTGCTGTGGGTGACCCTGAACGGGGGCGTCGCGTGGTCGGTGTACGGCGCGATGCACTACGCCGGTGACATCTCGCCGGTCGCTTCCACGGCCGTGGCGGCGGGGCTCGTGGGCCTGTTCGGGCAGTTGCTGTCGCGGTACCGGTTCGCGTCCGCGCTGCCGTACACGACGGCGGCGATCGGGCCGCTGCTGCCCGGTTCGGCGACCTACTTCGGGCTGCTGTCCATGGCGCAGAACGAGGTGGACAAGGGGCTGGTGTCCCTGGCCAAGGCCGCGTCACTGGCCATGGCCATCGCCATCGGGGTCAACCTGGGATCGGAGATCTCGCGGCTGTTCCTGCGGATCGGCTCCGCCGGGAAGCGCCGGGCCGCGAAGCGGACGAGGGGTTTCTGAGCGCGGTTCCCCGCGCCCCTCACGGCCGGCGGTGGTCGTACGGGTACTGGTTCTGGTCGTACCGGTTCTGGTCGTACTGCTGCTGGTCGTGCTGCTGCTGGGGATGCTGCTGCTGGTCGTAGTACTGGTTGCCGTAGCCCTGGTTCCAGTACTGCTCCTGCTGCGGCGGCTGCTGCTGGTACGGCTGCTCCTGCTGCGGCGGCTGCTGCTGGTACGGCTGCTCCTGCTGGTGGCCGTACGGCTGTTCCGGCTCGATGCGGCGCAGGCGGGTGGTGGCGTCGTCCATCATCGGCGGCTGCTGGTACTGGGGTGTCTGGGGCCGCTGCGGAGCCTCCGGCCGCGCCTGCTCGGACCTCTTGTTCTTGCCGCGTGCGCGGAGGAACTCGATCGCGACCGGGATCACCGAGACGAGGACGATCAGGATGAGGATCGCCTCGATGTTGTTCTTGACGACGTCGTGCTTGCCCAGCCAGGAGCCGAGCAGGGTGACGCCCGCGCCCCACAGGAGGCCGCCGATGACGTTGAAGGTCAGGAACGAGCGGTACTTCATGCCGCTGACGCCCGCGATGATCGGCGTGAACGTGCGCACGATCGGCACGAAGCGGGCCAGGACCAGGGACTTCGGGCCGTACTTCTCGAAGAACTCGTGCGCCTTGGTGACGTTCTCCTGCTTGAAGAGGCGTGAGTCGGGACGGTTGAACAGGGACGGGCCGACCTTCTTGCCGAACATGTAGCCCGCCTGGTCGCCGAGGATCGCGGCGAGGCAGATCAGGGCGATCGCCCCCCACAGCGGGAAGTCCAGCTGGTGCGACGTGATCAGCAGACCGCAGGTGAACAGGAGCGAGTCACCCGGCAGGAAGAACCCGATGAGCAGCCCGGACTCGGCGAAGACGATGAGCAGCAGGCCCCAGATGCTGTAGGTGTGGAGCAGATAGTTGGGATCGAGCCAGCTCGGGCCGAGGGCGAGTGTCATCACGGGTCCGGGCTCCTGAGGGGGATGAGGCGGCTACGGCGGCTGAACGTCGAGCGGGTGCCGCACAAAGCTATCAACGCGATGGGGCCGCCCCAGGTTCCACCGGTGCCTCCAGGATGCCCTGTGCGGGCCCGGCGAGATTTTCGGGCCGACCGTGCGCTCGCGGCACCTCGGCGGCCCGCGCACGGGACCGCGGTGGGCCTGGCCCGGGAGTGACCCCGGGCCAGGACCTCAGGACGCGGTGTGCCGGCCGGCGTTCGCGGTGATCGCGTCGCGCAGGTGCTCGGCGAGGCCCGGCCCCATGGAGTCGTAGTACGCCTTGAACCGCTCGTCGGAGACGTACATGTCGCCGAGGCACCGGTGCATCTCGTACGGGCACTCGTAGAACCACCTGCTGATGTGCTGCCGGTGCTCCTCGGCCAGGTCCATGGCCGCCGCGGCGGACGGCTGCTCGCCGGCGGCCACCAGGGCGGCGTACCGCGCGCTCCAGTCGTCGACCTCGGCCTGCAGCCGCTTCCAGTCCGCCTTGGTGTACAGGGCGGCGCGGCGCTGCGACTCGGCGTACTGCGCCGTGCCGCCCCAGCGCTGCTCGGCCTCCTCGCGGTACTGCTCGGGGTCCTTGTCCCCGAAGACCTCGAACCGCTCCTCCGGGGTGAGGTTGATGCCCATCGTGCGTGCCTCCATGGCGTGCTCCACGGCCGCGGCCATCTTCTGCAGCTTCTCGATCCGGGCGGTCAGCAGGTCGTGCTGGCGGCGCAGGTGTGCGCGCGGGTCAGCTCTGCCGGTGGCCTGGTCGTCGAGCAGGGCCGCGACCTCGTCGAGCGGGAAGCCGAGCTCCCGGTAGAACAGGATCTGCTGGAGCCGGTCGAGGTCGGTGTCGTTGTAGCGCCGGTGGCCGGCGTACGTGCGCTCGCTGGGCACGAGCAGGCCGATCTCGTCGTAGTGGTGCAGGGTGCGCACCGTGATCCCGGCGAACCCCGCGACCTGTCCCACGGAGTAGCTCACTTTCCGCTCCTTGTCGTCGGTACGCGCTCCACGCTGAGGCCTCACGCCACGTGAGGTGCAAGCCGAATTCCCTTCGGGATGTTGTGTGCCTTTTGTCCGCTTATGGTGAGCCCGTGGCCCAGGACACCGAGCAGCAGGCTCCCTCGACCCGCCCGGCGGCCCCGGCACGGGCCCTGCTGCCGTTGATCCTGCCCGCCGCCGTCGTGGGCGTGGCCGCGAGCCTGCTCTACATCGGCGTGAGCGCGGCGGCGGAGCAGCTCCAGCACGTGCTGTGGGGGCCCCTGCCGGACGCGCTGGGCGTGGGTCGCTACTCCGTCCTGTGGATGTTCGTCATGCTCGTGGCGACCGGTGTCGCCGTGGGGCTGGTGGTCTGGAAGGCCCCCGGGCATGCCGGGCCGGACCCGGCCACCACGGGTCTCGACGCCCCGGTCCTGCCGCCCCTCGTGCTGCCGGGCCTGCTGCTGGCGACCGGTCTGATGCTGGCGGGCGGGCCGAGTCTCGGCCCGGAGAACCCGATCATCGCCGCGAACGTCTCTCTGGCCGCCTGGCTCGGCCGGCGCTTCCTGCCGCGGACGCCGGGCCCCCTGTGGCCGATGCTGGCCGAGGCGGCGACGATCGGCGCGCTGTTCGGCACACCGGTGGCGGCGGCCCTGGTCATCTCCGAGGCACTGGCCGGCCGGCCGATCCGGGGACTGCTGTGGGACAACCTGTTCGCGCCGCTGACCGCGGCCGCGGTGGGGGCCATGACGACCACCCTGCTGTTCCGTCCGGCCTTCGACCTGGGCCTGCCCGCCCTGGGCCGCCCGCGCTGGGCGGACCTGCTCGCGGCCCTGGTGATCGCGCCGGTGGCCGCGCTGCTCGGCATGTGCGCCGTGTACGCCTTCCCGTACCTGCACGCGGCCTTCCAGCGGCTGCGGCACCCCCTGCTGATGCTTCCCGCGGGCGGAGTCGTCCTCGGGGCGCTGGCTGCCGTGGGCGGTCACCTGACGCTGTTCAAGGGGCTGGCGGAGATCGGGGAACTGACGCACGACCCGGAGGGCCGGTCGGCCGGGCAGTTCGCCACGCTGACCGTGGTGAAACTGGCGGCGATGCTGGTCGCGGCCTCCTGCGGTTTCCGGGGCGGCCGCATCTTCCCCGCCGTCTTCGTCGGCACCGCCCTCGGCCTGTGTGCCCACGCGCTCGTCCCGGCCGTGCCGCCCGCCCTGGGTGTGGCGACCGGTGTGCTGGGCATCCTCCTGGCCGTCACCCGGCAGGGCTGGGTGAGCCTGTTCACCGCCGCCGTACTGGTGGCCTCGCCGGTGATCACCGCCCTGCTGTGCATCGCCTCGCTCCCCGCCTGGCTGCTGGTGACCGGACGGCCGCAGATGCAGCTGCGCGAAGACGGCACCGCGGTCCGATAACCCCGACCATCCGTTGGAGGCACGCCCATGGCCCTGCACAAAGGCTCCGAGAAGCACGACGAGCGGCCGATGTCGGTCAATCCGTTCTTCGGGGAGGCCAACCCGGTCATCGAGATGACCACGGCCCCGCCCAAGCACCGGCTGCCCGACACGCCCCTGCCACCCACCACGGCGGCGCGACTCGTGCACGACGAGCTGATGCTGGACGGCAACGCACGGCTGAACCTGGCCACCTTCGTCACCACCTGGATGGAGCCGGAGGCCGGGCTGCTGATGGCGGAATGCCGGGACAAGAACATGATCGACAAGGACGAGTACCCCCGCACGGCCGAGCTGGAGCGGCGCTGCGTGGCGATGCTCGCAGATCTGTGGAACGCGCCGGATCCGTCGGCCGCGGTGGGCTGTTCGACGACGGGGTCGAGCGAGGCGTGCATGCTCGCCGGCATGGCGCTCAAGCGGCGCTGGGCGACGCGGAACGCCGACCGGTACCCGGGCGCCCGTCCCAATCTGGTCATGGGGATCAACGTCCAGGTCTGCTGGGACAAGTTCTGCAACTTCTGGGAGGTGGAGGCCCGCCTGGTGCCCATGGAGGGCGACCGCTACCACCTCGATCCGCAGGCGGCGGCAGAGCTGTGCGACGAGAACACCATCGGGGTCGTCGGCATCCTCGGCTCGACCTTCGACGGGTCCTACGAGCCGATCGCGGACCTGTGCGCGGCCCTGGACGCCCTCCAGGAGCGCACCGGACTGGACGTACCGGTGCACGTGGACGGCGCGTCCGGCGGCATGGTGGCGCCCTTCCTGGACGAGGACCTGGTGTGGGACTTCCGCCTGCCGCGCGTGGCGTCGATCAACACCTCGGGGCACAAGTACGGCCTGGTCTATCCCGGCGTCGGCTGGGCCCTGTGGCGGGACAAGGAGGCGCTGCCCGAGGAGCTGGTCTTCCGGGTCAACTACCTGGGCGGGGACATGCCGACCTTCGCGCTCAACTTCTCCCGGCCCGGTGCCCAGGTGGTGGCGCAGTACTACACGTTCCTGCGGCTGGGCCGCGAGGGCTTCCGGGCGGTGCAGCAGTCGACGCGGGACGTGGCGACCTCGCTCGCCGGGCGGATCGAGGCGCTCGGCGACTTCCGGCTCCTCACGCGCGGGGAGGAGCTGCCGGTGTTCGCGCTCACCACGGCCGACGGCGTCACGGCGTACGACGTCTTCGACGTCTCCCGGCGGCTGCGCCAGGGCGGCTGGCTGGTGCCGGCGTACACCTTCCCGGCGAACCGTGAGGACCTGTCCGTGCTGCGGATCGTGTGCCGCAACGGCTTCTCGCGCGACCTGGCCGACCTCTTCGTGGACGACCTGACCCGCCTGCTGCCGGAACTGCGTCGCCAGCCGCACCCGCTGACCCGGGACAAGGAGGCGGCCACCGGCTTCCACCACTGAGGCCTTTCTGCCGGACCGGGCCTGTGCCAGGCGACGGAGGGGGGAGCCGGCGAGTGACGGCAGCGCCGCAATGTGCCCGCCAGGCCCCCGCGCCCCCGGCGCGTCCGGAAGACAGGCCCTAACGGCCCAGGCGCGCGAACTTCCGTGCCGCCAGCGGGAAGAACACCATCAGCAGTCCCAGCGGCCAGGCGACGGCCGCCCAGACGTGCCCGGGCTCGCCGCCCTGGCTGCCCAGCAGATCCCGTACCGCCGTCGCCGTCTGGGACAGCGGATTCCACTGGACGGCCGTACCCAGCCAGTCCGGCATGGAGTCCCGCACGGCGAAGGCGTTGGAGAGGAAACCGACCGGCCACACGAGGATCTGGGCGGCCTGCACCATCTCGGGCCGCCCGGCGATCAGGGCGAGATGGACGCCGATCCACAGCATCGCGAAACGGAGCAGCAGAAGCAGGCCGGCGGCGGCCAGGAGGGCACCGGGGCCGCCGTGCGTCCGCCAGCCCAGCGCGTACGCCACCCCCGCCACCAGCACCAGGGCGGCCGCCGAATGAAGCATGTCGGCCGCCGAACGACCCACCAGCACGGCGGAGTTGGCCATGGGCAGGGAACGGAAGCGGTCGATCACCCCCTTGTTGAGGTCCTGGGTGACGTTGAGCATGGTGCCCTCCAGGCCGAAGGCCATGGTGAGCGCCAGCATGCCGGGCACCAGGTAGTCGACGTAGTCGCCGGACACGCCTCGTCCGCCGCCGACCAGGTAGCCGAACATCAGCAGCAGCATCACCGGGAAGACCAGCGCGACCAGGACCTGCCCCGGCTGCCGGGCCCAGTGGGCGAGTTCACGCCGGGTCATGGTCCAGGAGTCGGTCAGGACGTACGTCCGCGCAGCACCTGCCTCACTCGTGCTCACGCGGCCTCCTTCTCTCGGTTCTCGGGGCCGGTGAGGTGCAGGAACACCTCGTCCAGGGTGGGGCGGCGCAGTGCGATGTCCGCGGCCTCGACACCGGCGGCCTCCAGGGCCCTGACGACCCCGGAGAGGGCGGCCATGCGGTCGGTGACCGGGGCGCTGAGCAGCCGGCGGTCGGTGTCCACGGTGGTCCCGGAGACCGGCAGCAGGGCCGCCGCGTCGGCGAGTCGGTCCGCGTCGCGCACGACGATGTCGATGCGGTCGCCGCCGGTCAGGTTCTTCAGTTCGTCGGGGGTGCCGTCGGTGACGACCCGGCCCCGGTCCACGAAGGCGATGCGGTGGGCGAGCTGGTCGGCCTCCTCGAGGTACTGGGTGGTGAGCAGGACCGTCGTACCGGCGCCGACCAGGGAGCGGACCGAGGACCAGACCTCGGCGCGGCCCCGCGGGTCGAGCCCGGTGGTGGGCTCGTCCAGGAACAGCACCTCGGGGTCGGTGATCAGGGAGGCGGCCAGGTCGAGGCGACGGCGCATGCCGCCGCTGTAGCGGGCGACCGGGGTACGGCCGGTGCCGGTGAGGTCGAAGCGCTCCAGGAGTTCGGCGGCGCGCACGCGCGCGTGGCGGGCACCGAGGTGGTGCAGACGGGCGAACATCTCCAGGTTCTGCCGGCCGTCGAGCTGCTCGTCGAGGGCCGCGTGCTGGCCCAGCAGGCCGATGCGCCGCCGGACCGCGCGGGCGTCGGTCAGCACGTCGTGGCCGGCGACCTCGACGCGGCCGCCGTCCGGCCTGAGCAGCGTCGACAGGATCCGGACCAGGGTGGTCTTGCCCGCTCCGTTCGGGCCGAGCACCGCGTGCACGGTGCCACGGGTGACGCGCAGGTCGAGCCCGTTCAGGGCATGTGTGGTGCCGTAGGTCTTGCGTGCGTCCTCGACGGTGATCACCGCGTCGGCCATGCCACTCCCTCGCTAGCCAAACTTGACTACTCGGGAAAGGTAATACCCGCAGGCACATTGGTCAAACTTGATTAGTGGCTGTCCTCCGGATGCCGCTCCCCCGTCGCGTACGGGTTCTCCTGACCCTCGGTGAGTACGCCCACGAAGGGTTCGCCCTCGCCGGCGAAGGTGTAGGCACCGGCCTCCAGGCGGTCGATCAGCCCCCGGGTCCAGGCCGCGTCGGAGTCGGCCGTGTGGACCCAGAGGTTCATGATCTCGCCGATGTGGCCGAGCTGTTCGGGGCCGTCCTCCGGGAGGTAGTGCCCGGTGACGGCCGCCCGCCACTCCTCGATCCGGCGGATCCGCTCCCCGAGCAACTCCAGCGCCTCGGACCGGGACAGCTCGACCAGGAAGCCGATGGCCGCCGACTGGATGTCCATCTTCTGGTCGTAGGAGACCAGGGAGTCGCGCAGCAGCCGGAAGAACTCGTCCTCGCCCCGGTCCGTGATCTCGTACTCGGTACGCGGCGGCCCCCCGGCCGTGGACGGCGCGATCTCGTGCGCGTGCAGCAGTCCCTGCTTGGCCATCTGCTTGAGGGCGTGGTAGACCGAGCCCGGTTTGGCGTTGGACCACTCGTGCGCGCCCCAGTACTCCAGGTCGTTGCGGACCTGATAGCCGTGGGCCCGCCCGTGCTGGCGGACCGCGCCCAGCACGAGAAGACGGATCGCTGACATGCGGTCCAGGTTATTGCCGTACGGCTGCCCGCCCGCGCCCGGGCCCCCGGCTATCCGGCTTGCTCCAGGGCCACCAGCTCGAACGCGGTCTTCCCGTCCAGGGACTCGCGGAGGATGTCGGCGTGGCCGGCGTGCCGGGCCGTCTCGCGGATCAGGTGCAGACACAGCCAGCGCAGCGAGACGCGGCCCTCCGGCGGGAACCAGGGGTCGGGCGGCAGCGGGAAGGTCTCGTCCAGGCTCGGCGCGGAGCGGATGAACTTCTCCGTCTCGGCGGCGACCTGCTCCCAGTACGCCAGCTGCGAGGCGACCGTCTCGCCGTCGGTGAGCTGGAAGGACTCGTGCCAGTTCGCCTCGGTCCGCCGCACTCGCGGGGGTTCCTGCTTGGCGCGGGCGATCCAGCCCTGCTCGACCTCGGCCACGTGCTTCAGCAGGCCGCCCAGGGTCAGCTCGCCGGCGCTCGGCCGGGTACGGGCCTGCTCCTCGGTCAGCCCGAGCAGCGCCCTGCGGATCCCGCCGCGCTGCTCCTCGATGAACGCGAGCAGTGCCCCCCGCTCGTCGCCCTGCGCCTCCGCTGCCACGTGCTTGACCATGACCGGCCGCCTCTCATCGGGTCTTCCTGCCTGACACCGATGACGCTACGGGCCCTTGCGGTCAGATTCTGTCCGCAAGGCCCCACCCCCGGCGAAAACCTCGGGACCTCAGAACGGGAAACCGCTGCGGCCGTGCTGCACCGAGATCCACTTGACGGTGGTGAAGGCCTCCAGCGTCGTGTCGCCGTTCAGGCGGCCGATGCCGGAGTGCTTCTCGCCACCGAAGGGCACGAGCGGCTCGTCGTGGACGGTGCCGTCGTTCACATGGAACATGCCGGTGTCGATCTGCTTGGCGAAGGCGACACCCCGCTCGATGTCACCCGTGTGGACGGCGCCGCTGAGGCCGTACGGGGTGTCGTTGACGATCCGGACCGCCTCCTCCGCGCCGTCGAACGGGATGAGGAAGACCACCGGGCCGAAGACCTCCTGCCGCAGCAGCGCGGAGTCGGCGGGGATGCCGGTGAGCACCGTGGGCTCGACCAGGTTGTTGGTCGTGGTGCCCCGCACGAGGGCCGTGGCGCCCTCGGTGATCGCCTGCTCGACGGTGCCCGAAAGGGCGTTCGCCTGCGCGGAGTTGATCACCGGGCCGATGACGGTCTGCGGGTCGCGGGGGTCGCCGACCTTGAGGGTCCTGACCTTGGCGACGAACTTCTCGGTGAACTCGTCGGCGACGGACCGGTCCACGAGGACCCGGTTGGCGGCCATGCAGACCTGGCCCTGGTGCACGAACCGGCTGAAGACCGCCGCGTCGACCGCGTAGTCGATGTCGGCGTCGTCCAGCACCACCAGCGCGCTGTTGCCGCCCAGTTCGAGCACCGAGCGCTTGAAGTGCTTCGCGCAGACGGTGGCGACGTGCCGGCCGATCTTGTCGGAGCCGGTGAAGGAGATGACCTTCGGGATCGGGTGCTCGAGGAACGCGTCCCCGATCTCGGCTATGTCGGTGACGACGACGTTGAGCAGGCCGCCGGGCAGCCCGGCCTCCTCGAAGATCCTGGCGAGCAGGGTGCCGCCGGTGATCGGGGTGTTCTGGTGCGGCTTGAGGACCACGCCGTTGCCGAGCGCGAGGGCCGGGGCGACCGACTTCAGCGACAGCAGGAAGGGGAAGTTGAAGGGACTGATCACGCCCACGACCCCGACCGGCACCCGGTAGACCCGGTTCTCCTTGCCGTCGGTCGGCGAGGGCAGGATCCTGCCCTCGGGGCGCAGCGCCAGGTGGATCGACTCGCGCAGGAACTCCTTGGCGAGGTGCAGCTCGAAGCCGGCCTTCACGCGCGTGCCGCCCAGTTCCGCGGTGATCAGGTCGGCTATCTCCTGCTCGCGGTCCTCTATGAGTCTGAGCGCCCGCTCGAAGACCGCACGCCGCGTGTAGGGATTGGTCTCGGCCCACCGCTTCTGGGCGCGGGCGGCGGCCTGATAGGCCTGGTCCACCTCGCCGACCGTGGCCACCGTGATCGAGGCCAGCTTCTCGTCGTCATAGGGGTTGAAGTCGATCACGTCCCAGGAGCCGGTGCCCGGACGCCACTCGCCATCGATGTACTGCTGGGCCAGGTCGGTGAAGTAGGACGGCATGTGATCCCTCAATCACTAGCGGACACCAGATCTACGCCAGGTCTGATCACACGTCATCGTACTTGTGTTTCAAGAGAGTTGAAGGAGTCCCCGGAGCAGATGCCGGCTCTCGTCAAGGCCCGGACTGTCCTGCTGCAGCTCCTTCAGGGCCTGCTCGTACTGGGCGACGTCCTCGCGCTTGTCCAGGTAGAGGGCACTGGTCAGCTGCTCCAGGTAGACCACGTCGGACAGGTCGGCGTCGGGGAAGCTGAGGATGGTGAAGGCACCGCTCTCGCCGGAGTGCCCGCCGAAGCTGAACGGCATGATCTGCAGCCGCACGTTGGGCCGCTCGGAGATGTCGATCAGGTGCTGGAGCTGGCCGCGCATCACCTCGCGGTCGCCGTAGGGGCGGCGCAGGGCGGCCTCGTCCAGGACGATGTGGAACTCGGGGGCGTTGTCGGAGAACAGGTACCTCTGCCGCTCCAGGCGCAGCGCGACCCGCCGATCCACGTCGGCGGTGCTCGCACCCTTCATGCCGCGCCGGACCACCGCACGGGCGTACTCCTCGGTCTGCAGCAGGCCGTGCACGAACTGCACCTCGTAGGCGCGGATCAGGGCGGCGGCGCCCTCCAGGCCCACATAGGTGGGGAACCAGCTGGGCAGGACGTCGGTGTAACTGTGCCACCAGCCCGCCACGTTGGCCTCGCGGGCGAGGGAGAGCAGCGACTCGCGCTCGGCCTCGTCGGTGATGCCGTACAACGTCAGCAGGTCTTCGACGTCTCTGGTCTTGAAGCTCACCCGGCCCAGTTCCATCCGGCTGATCTTCGACTCGGACGCGCGGATCGAGTACCCCGCCGCCTCGCGCGTGATCCCCCGTGCTTCACGCAGTCGCCTGAGTTGCGAGCCGAGCAGCATCCGCCGCACCACCGATCCGGGCTCTCCCGCGCTCACCTTCGTCAGCCTCCCCAACCGTCTTCAGGGCCCGCAGTCTGCCACTAAAACACTTCGAGCAGTACTCGTGCGGTTACGGAAACGGAAAGAGGGCGGCCGTTTCTGTCCGCTCCGGACCGGGGAAAGGTCGGGACCACTGACGGAAATCACTGCGGAGATGGCAGAAAAAATGGCCAAGAAGCGGTACGGGCAGGGTTATTTCGGTCGCGTGCACGTGCATCTGCCCTTGCATCTGCTCTGCGCTTCCGAAACCATGGTGCCGCGCCACCGCTGCATCGCAACGACCGCGAATCGGGGAGTGCCTCGCATGGGGACGAATGGATCGACCATGCTCAAGCCGTTACGGCAGGGCCTTCCTCCACTGGACCCCACGGCCGTGTCCGATGCCGCCTCCTGCGCCCTGCCCGCCCGTTACGAGGCGGTGGGCGAGGCCCGGCGCTTCACCCGCGGCACCCTCGACCAGTGGGACGTCGGCGACCGTTTCGACGACGTATGTCTCGTCGTCTCCGAGCTGGTCACCAACGCCCTGCGCCACGCCCTCCCGGCCGACCAGGGCCGCTGCGACGAGCGCAGCCCGTCCGTGCGGCTGCATCTGATGCGGTGGACCGAGCGGCTGGTGTGCGCGGTGCGCGATCCGAGCCACGAGACCCCGGTCCCGCGCGACTCGGAGGACTTCTCGGCCGAGTCGGGTCGTGGTCTTTTCCTGGTCGACTCCTTCGCCGACAGCTGGGGCTGGCACCCCCTCGCGGGCACCCTCGACGGCAAGGTCGTCTGGGCGATGTTCCGGCTCCGGCCGACCGGCTGACGCTCCGGGGCACCGACGGACGCCTGCTTTCTACGCGCGTCACACCAGACTCTCCGGCGGCGCGGACATCGTTGCCACCGGAAGGGCCGGCATGGTTCGGGCGATCAGCTCGCTATCAGATGGTCGAACTCGCCGTCCTTGATACCGAGGAGCATGGCCTCGATCTCCGCGCGCGTATAGACGAGCGCGGGCCCGTCCGGAAAACGCGAGTTGCGTACGGCGACCTCACCGCCCGGCAGCCGCGCGAACTCCACGCAGGATCCCTGCGAGTTGCTGTGCCTGCTCTTCTGCCAGGCCACCCCGTCCAGCTGCGTGGCAGCCATGCCGTTGTACACGTCATACCCCCCGTAAACGCCGTCAACGTCGCGGTCCACAGGTCGCTCCCCGGTGGTGCACTTGGCTGTGTGGCCATAGATGCGGTGGTCAACTGAATCGGATCATAGCCCTGTTCACATGCAGCTGCTTGAGCAGATGCACGTGCACGGCGGGTGGTCCTCCGATTACAGCTTTGACGTGCGCTTTACCCGAGCCGGTCCAGCGCCTGCCCCGGGAGCAGGCAGGACATGCCCCTTCAAGCCCCGTCCATGATCCCGCGCCATCACCCGACCCGGGTCGTCCGGATCGAATCCCTCGCGCACTAGGAAGAGACGCATACCGCGCCCTTCCTGTTCCAGACTCCATGTGATGGTCTGCTCCGCGGGGTTGGCCGGATCGGCGTCCGCCCACCGGAGGGACAGCATCCGCTCGGTGTCGTAGGCGAGCACCCGCACCTCTGCGACACCGGAGAAGAGCGAGTTGGGACGCGGGGATTAGGTCATCCGGTACCGGTGGCCGACCTCGAGCGCCGAAGCCCTTCGGCCGCTCGCGCCAGAACCCCTCGTACGGCTGGAGCCAGTGACAGCGTGCAGATGGTCTGCGCGCCCTTCGGCGGGACCTGGAGCCACCGCCCCGGCGGCATCCGCACGTCGGCGGCCGAGGACGTCTTGGGTAGAAGCGCAGCCACGGCCCTGGATATCCGCCCGGCGTCCGGAAGTCCTCCTGTTGACTGCTGGTAGCTTGCTGCGGCGCCGTCCGGCCGAGGGCGGCCGGCCGCTACAGGTGGGAGCTTTCCGGTGACTTCTGCGACTGCGAGAGTGCGGAGCGCGGCCCTGGCCGCGGGGCTGGCGGGGGCGCTGGCGCTGACGGCGTGCAGCGGCGGCGGCTCGAAGGACGGCTCCTCATCGTCCGGCGCCTCCGAGGCCCCGACCACGAGCACGGGGTCCCCATCCGTGACCGGCGCCTCAGCCGGGCTCCAGGGCAGCTGGATCACCACCGCCGACGGCAAGATCGTGGCCCTGGTGATCACCGGGAAGAACGTCGGGGTCTTCGCGACCGGCGGGACCGTGTGCAGCGGGACCGCGGGCACCGAGGCCGGCATGCGGATGATCCATCTGACCTGCACCGACGGCAGCAAGGACCGGGTCACCGGGATGGTCGACTCGGTGGACGACAAGGCCATGAAGGTGACCTGGTCGGGCAAGCTCGGCCAGGAGACGTACACCAGGGCCGAGGGCGGCAAGCTGCCGTCGGGGCTGCCCACCCAGCTGCCGCAGTGACGCGGGCGCCGGCCGGGCCGGCCCGACACGGGGACCGGAAGGTCACCCGATGCGGTGGTTCGGAAAGGCGCCCGAAGCGGTGATTGTGGAGGGGCGCGCGAACACGGCCGGTGCGCAGGCGCCATGATGCAGGGGCACCGTCACGATCTCGATGGGGACCTGCTCATGCGCGCTTTTCCGCTCACCGTCACCGCCCTCGCCGCCGCCCTGCTGCTCACCGCCTGCGACGACGGCGGGGGCAAGAGCGGCGACAAGAACAGCTCGGCCTGCAAGATCGGCGGTGTGTCGGTGCAGATCGGGTCGGCGAGCGTTGCCCCGGCCGCCGGTGACACCGGAGAGGTGCCGGTCAGCATCACCAACCAGAGCGCCCCCTGCACCCTGGACGACTTCCCCGGCGCGGTGCTCGACGCCGGCGGCACCGGGCACAAGGTGCCCGCCCTCGAAGGTGCCAAGGCGCAGAAGCTGAAGCTCGCCAAGGGCGATTCGGCATCCTTCACCATCAGCTACGTGCGCGGCCCGGCGGCCGGCGGGAGCAGCCTGACGGCGAAGACGGTGGAGGTCAGCCTGCCCGGCTCCACCGCCACCCGGAGCTTCCCGTGGTCGTACGGCCCCGTCGCCGCCAAGGGCGCCGGCGACGAGCCGAACGCCGCCGTCAGCGCCTTCCAGCAGGTCGGGGACTGAGGCGAACCGGGGCTCAGGGCAGCGGGTGCCGGCCCTTGACCTGGGCACGGTCGGCCGCCGCCGTGCCCTCCGTCCAGCCCGCCGCGTCGCTCACACCGCGCAGCCGGGTCGTGGTGGTCTCCGGGAACATGCGTTCCAGGCGGCCGGTGACGGCTATCGCGCGCGTAGCCAGCACCGGCAGCAGGTCCTGGGTGACCTGGGTCTCGGCGGCGGCCGCGAGCCGGTCACCGACGCGGTGGGCGTAGGCGGCGAGGAACGACTGCCGGAAGGTCTTGGTCCGTTTCCGCCCGCCCGCTCTCTGGGCCGCCTCCGCCTTGGTCATCGCGTGCGTGGCCTGCACCAGCAGCGAGGTGTAGAGCAGCTCGACGGCCTCCAGGTCCGCCTCGAAGCCGACGACCGTGGAGAAGCCGAGCGGTTCGTTCCACACCGCGCGGCAGTGGTTCGCGGTGGCCACGGCGTCCAGCAGGACCGCCTTGGCCTGTTCGTACGGCGGCTCGACCCCGATCCGGCAGGCGCCGGGGGTGTCCGGGGCGGGCGCCTCGGCGGCGAGCAGCGCCTCGTCGACGCTGTGCCGGGCCATCAGCTCCTGCGCCTTGGCGCTGAGCGCCTCCGCCTCCTCCGGGTAACCGGTCGCCTCGGCCTTGGCGAGCAGCGCGCGGATGCGGGTGAGCATGCGTGAGGCGGCCGGGCCGGGAGCACGGCGGTACTCCTCCTCCAGCGGCTCCAGGGCCGGCAGGCGCAGCAGCAGGCGGTACAGCTCCAGGACGGCCGTGGCGTACGAGAAACGGTCGGCCCCGGGTGCGGGACCGTCCGGCAGCGCGTCCAGCTGGGCGGCCCAGCGGCGCCCGCGCGGGCGATCACGCCCGGTCTGCGCCCGGATCAGCGCGGCCGCCAGGCGCACGTGTGCCTCGTCCAGCTCGCGCCGCACGAGCCGTACGACGTCAGCGGGCTGCCAGCCGCGCCGCCAGGCCGCCGCCACGAACTCCTCACCCCGCCGCGCCAGTTCGCCATCCGTGGCGGAGTCGGCGGCGAGCAGGGACGCGCCCGTGTCGAGGCCGGTTTCGGTGTCGTCGTAGAGGGCTGCCCGGAAGGCCCGCTCGACGGTACTGGCAGTGCTGGTCACGCCGTCGATCGTGCCATGCCCGACCGACAGCGGGCCGAGACCGTCCACAGGCTGTGGACAACGGCTCGGGTTTGCCGGGCGCGGCAGACGCAGGGCGCGCCCGGCACGGCAGGCACGGCGGGCCGCGTCGATGTTCATCGGACCAACGGACTGTCAACCACCGGTTGACAGCACGAGGGGCGCAACCTACGGTTGACGCATGGCGACCAACGGGAACATCACGGCATCCGTCCGCCTCGACGACCTCATCGAGGCGATCAAGAAGGTGCACACCGAACCTCTCGACCAGCTCCAGGACGCGGTGATCGCGGCCGATCACCTCGGAGACGTGGCCGACCATCTGATCGGTCACTTCGTGGACCAGGCCCGCCGCTCCGGCGCGTCCTGGACCGACATCGGCAAGAGCATGGGTGTGACCCGGCAGGCGGCACAGAAGCGGTTCGTGCCCAAGGAGTCCGCCGACCTCGACCTCAGCCAGGGCTTCAACCGCTACACCCCTCGCGCGCGGAACGTGGTCATGGCCGCGCACAGCGAAGCGGTGGCCGCCCGCACCCCCGAGGGCCGGCCCGAGCACCTCGTCCTCGGGCTGCTGGCCGAGCCGGAGGGCCTGGCCGCGAGGGCGATCACCGCGCAGGGCACCGTCCTGGACACCGTACGGCAGGCCGCGAGCGCCACGCTCCCGCCCGCCGCGGACGACATCCCCGACCTGATCCCCTACGGCCCCGAGGCCAAGAAGGTCCTGGAACTCACCTTCCGCGAGGCCCTGCGGCTCGGCCACGACTACATCGGCACCGAACACATCCTGCTGGCCCTCCTGGAGCACGAGAACGGCCAGGGCGTCCTCAGCGGCCTCGGCATCACCAAGACGGCGACCGAGGAGTACGTCGCCAAGGTGCTGGCGTTGCTGCTGGAGCAGCAGAAGGAGGCGGCCGCGGCCGCCGAGTCGGCGACCGGCCCGAAGGACCGGTCGGAGGACTGAAACCGCAGGCCAGGCCCTTTGTCAGACCCGCCTGCCACACTCGCAGTCATGACCGACCGGTGGGCGCTCGCGCCGGCCGAGGACGGTGGCGCGGACGTCGCCCCCCTCGGCCCGGACGGGCTGCCCGCCGGACCGGTGCGGCGGGAGAATGATCTCGCCGGGGCGGTGCGGAGCCGTCCGGAGGTGACGCGCTGGGTGTGGCGGTCGACCCCCGAGGTCTATCCGCGTCTGCTCGCCACGGGGGTGCGAGTGGAGCGGTGCTACGACATCGAGGACGCCGAGACACTCCTGCTGGGCCACGAGGGGCGGTACGGCGAGCCACGCTCGGCGGCCGCCGCCCTGGCCCGCCTCCGCGGCGGCCCCGTACCGCCCGATCCGCCGCAGCGCGCGGCCGAACCCGGCGCCCAGTCCCCGCTGTTCGAACCGTCCGCCACCCAGCTGCCCCTGGAAGACCTCACCGCGGTCTACGCCGATCAGCAGCGGCGGCACCAGCGGGCCGCCCACCCCGACCGGATGCGGCTGCTGACCGCCGCCGAGTCGGCCGGGATGCTGGTGGCCGCGGAGATGAACCAGGTGGGCCTGCCCTGGAGCGCCGAGGTCCACCGCGAGCTGCTGCACGACCTGCTCGGCGAGCGCTACGCGGGCGGGGGCGAGCCGCGCCGCCTCGCCGAACTGGCGGACGAGGTGTCCGCCGCCTTCGGCCGCCGGGTACGGCCGGACCTGCCCGCCGACGTCATCAAGGCCTTCGCGCAGGCCGGGATCAAGGTGAAGTCCACCCGGCGCTGGGAGATCCGGTCCGTCGACCACCCGGCCGTCGAGCCGCTGCTGGAGTACAAGAAGCTGTACCGCATCTGGGTGGCACACGGCTGGTCCTGGCTCCAGGACTGGGTGCGCGAGGGCCGCTTCCGCCCCGAGTTCCTCGCCGGCGGCACCGTCACCGGGCGCTGGGTGACCAACGGCGGGGGTGCCCTGCAGATCCCCAAGGTGATCCGGCGGGCCGTGATCGCCGACCCCGGCTGGCGGCTGGTGGTGGCCGACGCCGACCAGATGGAGCCGCGGGTGCTGGCCGCCGTCTCCCGCGATCCCGGCCTGATGGAGGTGGCCGGCCGCGAGAGCGACCTGTACCAGTCCGTTTCCGACCGCGCCTTCTCCGGTGACCGGAACCAGGCCAAGCTCGCCGTGCTCGGCGCGGTCTACGGCCAGACCTCCGGCGACGGCCTGAAGAACCTCGCCGCGCTCCGCCGCCGCTTCCCGAAGGCCGTCGCCTACGTCGACGACGCGGCACGCGCGGGCGAGGAGGGCCGGCTGGTGCGCACCTGGCTCGGCCGGACCTGCCCGCCGGCCGCCGGCTCCGGCGAGGACTCGGCGGACGAGGCCGGCATCCCCCTCAGCGAGGACGACACCGAGGCACGGGCCGACGGCCAGGCCTGGGTGCCCGGCTACGCCTCCAGCAACTCCCGCGCGCGGGGCCGCTTCGCGCGGAACTTCGTCGTGCAGGGCAGCGCCGCCGACTGGGCGCTGCTGCTGCTCGCCGCGCTGCGCCGGGCCTGCGCGGATCTCCAGGCCGAACTGGTCTTCTTCCAGCACGACGAGGTGATCGTGCACTGCCCCGCCGAGGAGGCCGGCGCCGTCGTCCAGGCCATCCGCGAGTCCGCGGACCTCGCCGGGCGGCTGACCTTCGGCGAGACACCGGTGCGGTTCCCGTTCAGCACTGCGGTGGTGGAGTGCTATGCCGACGCCAAGTAAGCAAGTCCCCCGGGCCCGTTCAGTGCGCGAGCAGCTCACGCAGCTCCGTCAGCACCGCCTGCTCGTCCGTCCCGTCCAGCGCCGCCAGCGCCGCGCGCCAGGCGTTGTACGCCTCCACCCGCCGACCCCGCTCGTGCAGCAGCAGCCCGTGCTGGTGCCGGGCCAGGCCGCCCGTGTAGCGGTCGGCGCGGGCGTCGGCTTTGTGCAGGAGCGCGGCACACTCATCCCCCGCCCGCTTGCTCTCCCCCAGCTCCCGCAGCGCGCGGACCAGGCCGAGCCGGGTCTGGGACTCGCCGTGCCAGTCACCGTGACCGCCGAGGATGCGCAGGCTCTCCTCGAAATGCCGGGCGGCGGCGGCCGGCTCGCCGAGGGTGAGGTGGGCATAGCCGATGTTGCAGTGCGCCGAGTGCTGCACGATGACCGCGCCGATCGCGTCCCCGATCGCCAGCGAACGCCGGTGCTGCTCGATGGCGGCGCGCGGGTCGGTGTGCTCGTAGAGGTTGCCGAGATGGCTGTGGGTGACGGCCTCGCCGTAGGGGTCGTTCAACCGCCGCGAATACGCGAGGCTCTGCCGCAGCGCCTCCCCTGACTCCTCGAACCGCCCCAGTCCCTCCAGCAGCAGCCCGCGGTTGTTCAGGCAGCGCCGGATCCTGGAGGCGCTGCCGAGTCGTCGCCAGATCTCCAGGGCGTGGTCGGTGAGGGTGAGGGCGTCGTTCTGCCGGCCGGTGACGAAGTGCAGGCCCGCCAGGTCGCACAGCGCGTACGCCTCGGCCGCCGCGTCACCGAGCCGCCGCGCCGCCTGGAGTCCGGCCCGCCCCAGCACCTCCATCTCGGCGACCCGTCCGCTGCGCTGCGCGTAGGGGAAGAGCAGCCGTACGAGCGTCGACAGATGGGCGGTCCGGCGTACGTCGGCTGTGCCCGCGTTCCGTGCCACCAGGGTGACGATGTTCTCCAGCTCCACCTCGCCCCAGGCGAAAGCCACCTCCGCGGACTCGAAGAACGGCAGCGCGGCGACGTCCTCGGCATGCTCGGGCGGCTGCGCGGAGGTCGGGCGACGCCGGTCGTCCTGGTCGAGCCCCGGCTCCACGATCGCCACCAGCAGCCGCTCGGCAACGGCGGCATACCAGCGAAGGGCGGCCAGATCGGGGATGGGGGCGCCCATGTCCGGGGTGGCGGTGCCCATGTCCGGGGTGGGGGTGCCCATGTCCGGAGTGGCAGTGCCGAGTTTGGCGCTGGGAGTGCGCATGTCCGGTGCGCCGGTGCCGGGTTCGGGGGCGGGAGTGCGCATGTCCGAGGCACCGGCGCCGAGTTCGGGGGCGGGCGCGGTGGATGCGCCGCGGTGGGGGGTGGCGGTGCCGGCGCCCGGGGTGGATGCGCCCACGTCGGGGGCGGGGGTGCCAGTGACCGGAGTGGCCGTGCCGAGTTCGGGCGTGCGGATGCCGGTACCCGGAATGTCCGTACCGAGGTCGGAGGTGGGGGCGCCGGCGCCCGGGGTGGATGCGTCTGGCTCGGGGGCGGGGGCGCCTGTACCCGGAGTCGATGTGCCCAGGCGGGGGGCGGGGGCGCCCGTGCCCGGAGTGGATGCGCCGAGGTCGAGGACGGGGGTGTCCGGGGTGCGCGGGCTGGGCGGGGAGTTCGTGGGGGTGTCCGGGGCATGGGGCTGGGCAGGGGGCGTGGCGGGGCCCGGGGCGGTGGTCCGGGGGGTGCCGCGGGGAGCGGTGGTGCTCTCCGTTCCCGTGTCCGCCAGTTCGCGGGCGAAGTCGCGGACCAGGGCGTGCGGGGCGTAGCGGCCGTACGCGGTCTCTTCCAGCAGGGCGACGTCGACGAGGCGGTCCAGGGCCGCCTCGGCGCGGCGCGCGTCGGTGCCGGTGAGCCGGGCGATCAACGGGGCGCTGTAGGCCGGCAGGTCGAGCGCGCCGATGTGGCGCAGGGCGACGGCCGCGTCCCGGTCGGCCTCGCGCTCGGCGGCGGCGAGCGCGTCATGGGCGACGGCCAGGGAACGCCGGACGCTGAGGTCGTCGTACTCCAGGTGGTTCAACCGTCCACCGGTGGCAGCCAGTTGGCCGGCCAGGACATCCGCGGTGAGCGCACGGCGGGCGGCGAGCCGGGCGGCGACGACACGCAGCGCGAGCGGGAGCCGGCCGGTCAGCTCGACCAGGGCGTGACCGGCGTCCAGCCCCGTGCGGCCGCTCACCGCGCGCAGCAGGGCCGCACTGTCCTCGCCGGTCAGCGGGCCGAGCGGAAACCGCCGGGCGCCGTCGAGGACGGTCAGTGGCGAACGGCTGGTGACGATCACCGCGCAGCCGGGCCCGGCCGGCAGCAGGGGCCGCACCTGGGCCGCGTTGGCCGCGTCGTCCAGCACCAGCAGGACGCGGGCGGGCGCCAGCAATGAGCGGAGCAACGCGGCGGCGGCATCCGGGTGTTCGGGGACGTTGCGGGGCTCGGTCCCGAGGTCGCGCAGCAGGGCCGCCAGTGCCTGCACGGCGGTGAGCGGGGTCATGCCGGGGGTGGCGCCGTGCAGGTTGACGTAGAGCTGACCGTCGGTGAAACGGTCCCGCAGTTCATGGGCCACATGCAGGGCCAACGCGCTCTTGCCGACGCCCGCCATCCCACTGATCACGGCGATGCCGGGGGCCGGTGCGGGCGGCTCGGTCAGCGCCTGACACAGTTCGCGGCGCGCATCGGCCCGACCGGTGAAGTGGGCCGGAGGAGCCGGAAGTTGCGCGGGGCGCGGGGTCTGCCGCGCGGCGGAGTCGCCTTCGCGCGGGGACGCGCAGGGGGCCTCGGGCCCGGCCGAACCCGAGTGGGCGGCCTGGTCCGGGGGGTGACTGTTCCCGGCGAATCGCCGCCGGTCACCGCGCTCCTCGCGGCGCCGCTGCCCCTCACCGTTTCCCCGCAGCACCTCGACATGCGCCTCGCGGACCGCCGGGCCGGGCTCGATGCCGAGTTCCTCGACCAGACGGGCGCGCAGGTCACGGTGGACGGCCAGGGCCTCGGCCTGGCGGCCGGTGTGGTGCAGGGCGAGCATCAGCTGACGGTGGTACGCCTCGCGCAGTGGATACTCGGCGACGAGGGCCGCCAGCTCGGGGACCAGCGCGGTCAACCGGGCCCCGCCAAGGGCCAGTTCCGCGTCGTAGCGCCACTCGAGCAGGAGCAGCCGCGCTTCCTCCAGGCGCTGCACGAGGGCGTAGCCGCCGAGGTCGGCGGGGAGCCCGCTGAGCGGGGTACCGCGCCAGAGCGTGAGCGCGGCCGTGCAGGCACGCACGACGCCCGGCCAGTCCCGCAGGGCGTGCGCGGCACGGGCCTCGTTGACCCGGCCGTCGAACACGTGCACGTCCAACTCGCCGTGGTCCACACGCAGCAGGTATCCCGGCGGTACGGCCTTGAGCCGGTCGGGGTCGTCCAGGAGCCGGCGCAACCGGGTGACGTGGTTGTGCAGGGATGCCTGCGCGGAGACGGGTGGCGCCCCACCCCACAGGGCGTCCTTCAGGGACTCGACCGACACGACCCGGCCGGCCTCCAGCAGCAGGGCGGCGAGCAGGGCCCGCACTTTGGGACTGCCGATGGTACGGACGCCGTCGTCGGGGGCGTCGTCTGCGGCCTTGACGGAAGCATCGCCGGGGCTGTCGTCGGCGGCATCGACGGAAGCATCGCCGGGGCTGTCGTCGGCGGCATCGACGGAAGCACTGTCGCGGGTGCCGGCGGCGGATTCGACCGAAGCGCCGCCGAGGGTGTCGTACGAGATCTCGTACGGCGGTCGGTCGTAGAGGACGGGCGGTCCCAGCAGTCCGAACCGCAGCTCGTACCGCCGCATCAAGCCCCACTGCCTTCCCGCACGGCCGGGACCGGCCGCGCTCCCCGGCGGGCGTGCGCCCGCCGTTCCCTGGCGCATTCCCGCCCTGTCCACAACGGTTTCCCGCCACCTTCTGTTCACCGATCCGGCTCCGGATTCCACCCGTCCCACGGCTTCTTCCGCTGCCGCCGGGCGACTTCCGGCCAACCGGACCGCGACCCGCCGTCGAACCGTTGGCCGCATGTTGCCCATCGAACCGTTGGCCACATGTTAGCGATCCGTTGGCGGATCCTGATGTGATCATTCCATCGGATCCGGCTCGACGGCGCGCGCGTAAGTCGCGTAACTCGGGGGAGTGTCGCCGCAGGCTGGATCCGGGGACACAAGGGGCCCCGGTCGGCGGAGGTGAACGACCGGGGCTCCGTCCCGTTCCCCTTGCCGGGCCGCCGGACTCCCTCTTGCGACCGGTGAGTTGCGGGTGACGTCCGTACGGCTCAGCCTCCGGTCCAGCCGCCCGCCTGCACGGCCCCGGCGCCCGCGCACGGTTCGGATGACACGGCTTCAGATCACACGGCTTCAGATCACACGGCTCAGATCACACGGCTCAGATCACACGGTCCGATCACACGCTTCAGATCACCGGCGGACGTCCGAGCCGGGTGAGCCGCCACACCGTCCGCCAGCGCATGGGCCGCCGCTCACCGGCCGGCTCCCGCACCCCCTCGAGGAACCCGCCGAACCATGCTTTCAGCCCCGCCAGGGAGCGGGTGCGGGCGAGGGTGAACAGCGTCCACACCCCCAGGTGCACCGGGATGAGCGGCAGGGGCAGCCGGCGCCGGACGAGCCAGACGCGGTTGCGGGCGTTGACCCGGTAGTAGATGGCGTGCCGGGCCGGTGAGGTCTTGGGATGCCGAAGCAGCAGCTCGGGGGCGTACCGGATCGTCCAGCCCGCGTCGGTGGCCCGCCAGGCGAGGTCGGTCTCCTCGTGCGCGAAGAAGAACTCGGCGGGCCAGTCTCCGGTCTCGGCCAGCATCGCCATGCGCAGGGCGTGCCCGCCGCCGAGGAACCCGGTGACGTACCCCCCGCGCATCGGATCCGACTTCCCCACGCGGGGCACGTGCCGCTGCTGGGTCTCGCCGTGCTCGTCGGCGATACGGAAGCCGACGATGCCGAGGCGGGGATCGGCGGCGTACAGGTCCCGCACCCGCCGCAACACGTCGGCGTCGACGAGCAGTCCGTCATCGTCCAGCTCCACGACGACATCGATGTCCCCGTACTTCCGCAGCCGCGCGAGGGCGACGTTCCGGCCGCCCGGGCAGCCGAGGTTCTCCTCCACGTCGATGGTGGTGACCTCGCCGGGCAGGGAGAGCCTGCGGGCGAACTCCGGCAGCCGGCAGCCGTTGCCGACGATCACGATGCGGGCCGGGGCGAGGTCCTGCTTGGCCACGGACTCCAGCAGGGCGTCGACCTCGGTGGGCCGGTTGCCCATGGTCACCACGGCGACGGCGATCCTCGGCTCCACCACGTCCCTCACCCCATCCGGCCGACGGCGGCACCGCGCCATGACCGCGCGGCGTCCGCCGTTCACCAAGATGTTGCCTCAGGTCCGCGGGTTCACCCGACGCCGATTCACTTTGCGGCGCCTTTGCTCCCATTTTGTCCGCAGCGAAGGAGCGGGCTCGCGGGCCGACGCCCTCCTTCCCCTTCCCCCGTCGGCCCACGTCGTCGGCGACACTGAGGCTCCGGAGTTCGCCTTCCTCAGCCCGCGTCGGCGGCGCGGACGGTCCAGCGCTCCTCGACCCTGGCGAGGCGCCAGTACGCGATGGCCACGGCCCAGACGACCACGAACAGGCCGACGATGACGTAGCCGACGTTGTCCAGGTCCAGGGCCGCGATCCAGCCCGTGACGTCATCGTGCAGACCGAGCTTGTCGTGCAGGACGCCGACCAGCTCGATTGTGCCGACGAAGAAGGCCACGGCGATGGACAGGCCGGTGATGGTGAGGTTGTAGAACACCTTCCGCACCGGGTTGGAGAAAGCCCACTGGTAGGCGAAGTTCATGAACGTGCCGTCGAGGGTGTCGAACAGGCTCATGCCGGCCGCGAACAGCAGCGGCAGGCACAGCACCGCGTACCACGGGAGCCCGGCGGCGGCACCGTTGCCGGCCAGGGCCAGGAGCAGGACCTCTGTCGTGGTGTCGAAGCCGATGCCGAAGAGGAAGCCGAGCGGGAACATCTGGCCCGGGCGGCGGATGGACCTGGTGAGCCGGCCCAGGAGACGGTTCATGAAGCCGCGCGAGTCGAGGTGCGCCTCCAGCTCCGCCTCGTCGTAGCGTCCGGCTCGCATCGCCTTGAAGACGCGCAGGATGCCGAAGAGCGCGACGAGGTTGAGGGCGGCGATGAGGTACAGGAAGCTGCCGGAGACCGTGGTGCCGACGGTGCCGAGGACCTGGTGGGTCCGGGAGCCGTCGTTCATCAGGGTGCCGGCGAGCTTCGCCCCGCCGGCGACCAGCGCGGCCATGACGACCACCACGCTGGAGTGCCCCAGCGCGAACCAGAAGCCCACCGACACCGGCCGCTTGCCGTCGGCCATCAGCTTGCGGGTGGTGTTGTCGATCGCCGCGATGTGGTCCGCGTCGAAGGCGTGCCGCATGCCGAGCGTGTACGCCGTGATGCCGAGGCCGAGGCCGAACGCCTTGGTGCCGACCTCGTAGTGCTTCGGGATCACGAGCAGGAACAGGATCCCGAAGGCGACCACGTGCAGGGCGACGATCACGGCCAGGAGACCCGCGGTTCGGACGGTGTCCTCGCGACGCCAGCGGAAGGAGGGGGTCGCGGCGGCTTCGGGCACGCCTTCGGACGCGGTCATGCGTTCACGCTCCAGCACCTCGTGGATCAGCTTCGTGATGCCGTGGCCGGTCTCCTGGCTGACGGGTCGACGCGCCCGCCCCTGCCTTCCCGGCTGTGCGGCCAGTGGCGTGTAGGGGGCGGGAACTTCCCGATCACAGTGGCGAGGGCCGCTCCGGATTGAGCCCTGAGGGGCTGTCACCGGTCTTCCCGAACACCACGGCCCGCTCACCCTAGGCGGCGGCGGGTGGCGGCTGCAAGGCTGCACAGCTGGTCAGGTATGGAGGTGGCGGCCGCCCGCTGCGATGATGGGCCCATGCATCTCGTCCCCGCGGAACGTGCCGGGCAGCGCACCATCGACGGCCATCGGGTCTGTGACGCCATCGCCGCCGTCGGCGAGCCGGAGCGGGTACGCGCCTGGGCCGACCGTTTCTCGCTGCTCTCCGATCCCGGACGTCTGTCCCTGCTGCTCGCCCTCCATGAGGCCGGCCCCATCGCCGTCTCCGATCTCGCCGTCGCCACCGGGATGCGGGACACCGCCGTCTCCCAGGCGCTGCGCCTGCTGCGGACCGCGGGCATCGTCGAGGGCCAGAAGGACGGCCGCGTCGTGCGCTACCGGCTCGTCGACGGATCGATCTCCGAACTGCTGAAGCACTGCGTCTCACGCCACTGACGCGGCCTCACTCGGCTTGACGCGGCCTGACGCGGCTTGACGCGGCCTGACTCGACTTGACGCGGCTTGACGCGACACCGAGGCCGCTGCGGTGGACGCAACAGCCGGTCTATAGAGTGATCATGACCGATCGTCACTGTTGCCGGTACGTCAAGGCAGCGCGGCGGCAACCCGCCGTACACAGAAACACAGGGGGACACATGCGTCCTATACACAAGCGCGTCGGCACGATCCTCGGCATGGGCGCGATGCTCGTCGGCGCGGCGCTCACCACGGGGGCCGGCACTGCCAGCGCCATGGACCCGGACGGGTCGTACACCATCACCATCCACAATTCCAAGGGCGACGTGATCGGGTACGCCCGCTGGAACGCCGACCCGCAGCCCGCCCCCAACATTCCGGGCGACGCCCTCATCGCCAAGGACGTGGCCGCCGACGGCTTGGGAATCGAGGCGGAGCTCAGCAACGGCCGCATCGCCTCCACCAGGGGCCACGACTCCCCCTACATGAAGATCGTCCCCGGCAACCTCCCCGAGGGGCACGCGTACAAGCTGCGGGGGTGCATCGTGACCAGCACCTACCGGGAGTGCTCGCCCTGGCACGACGTCCGCGCCTGAGCCGCGAGGCGCGCGCAGCCTGCCCCTCGTCAGCCTGAGGGACAGCCGAGCGGCGCGCGCCCGCCGCCGCCATCGCGGTGTCCGCGGAACGAGAAGGCGCCAGGTCAGACGATGTCCGACTCGCCGCCGGCCCATCCGCCGCCACAAACGCGACCGGCTCTGAGACCACTGACACTCGCGCGGCCCGCTCTCAGCGTCGCCGTCGCGTCCACTGAACGAGGAAACCCCAGGTCGAAAGCGTTTCCGACCTGGGGTTTCAGGTGAGCCGCTTTCGGGATTCGAACCCGAGACCTACGCATTACGAGTGCGTTGCTCTGGCCATCTGAGCTAAAGCGGCGCGCTGCCCGCACCATGGTGCGATCGGCAACGACGGTAAGTCTACACAGTTTCCGTGGGTGCTTCGTACCCACCTCGGAGCGGTGGGCTCCGAGGTGGGCGTAGGGGCTATGAGCAGCGCTTTCGGGCGCTCGGCGGGGTGCCGCGGAGCAGGTAGGTGTTGATCGCCGTGTCGATGCAGGTACTGCCGCGGCCGTAGGCGGTGTGGCCGTCGCCGGCGTAGGTCAGGAGACGGGCCGAGGAGAGCTGGCGGGCCAGGGACTGCGCCCAGCGGTAGGGGGTCGCCGGGTCGCGGGTGGTGCCGACCACCACGATCGGCGCCGCGCCCTTCGCCTCGACGCGGTGTGCTTCGCCCGTCGCCTTCACCGGCCAGTACGCGCAGTTCAGCGAGGCCCAGGCCAGGCCTTCGCCGAAGACCGCGGACGCCTTCTCGAACTGGGGCAGCGCCTGCTCCACCTGCTCGGGGCCGGTGAAGGCCGGTGGCAGGTCCAGACAGTTCACCGCGGCGTTGGCCATCATGAGATTGCTGTAGCGGCCGCTCTCGTCGCGCTCGTAGTAGCTGTCGGCGAGCGCGACCAGGCCCGCGCCCTCGTTCTCCTTCATGGCCGAGGACAGTGCCTCGCGCAGTTGCTGCCACGTCCCCTCGTCGTACATCGCCGCGATCACCCCGGTGGTGGCCAGCGCCTCGCCGAGCTTGCGGCCGTCCGCGTCGCCCGCCGGGATGGGGTGGGCGTCCAGCTTCCGGAAGAACGCGTTGAGGTGGTCGCCGACCTGCGCGGGTGTCGTGCCCCTGCCGCCGAGCGGGCAGTCGGAGTGCCGTACGCAGTCCTTCGCGAAGGCCTGGAACGCCGTCTCGAAGCCCGCCGTCTGGTCCAGGTTCAGCCGGCGGGCGTCGAGGCTGGGGTCCATCGCGCCGTCCAGGACCATACGGCCGACCCGCTCCGGGAACAGACCGGCGTACGTCGCTCCGAGGAACGTGCCGTACGACGCCCCTACGTAGTTCAGTTTCCGGTCGCCCAGCACCGCCCGCACGATGTCCATGTCCCGTGCCGCCTCGACGGTGGAAACGTGCCTGAGCAGCCGCGCCGAGTGCGCGCCGCAGCTCTCCGCGAACTTCTTGTCGGCCGCGACCAGCGCGTTGCGCTCCTTCTGGTCGTCAGGGGTCAGGTCCGTCTGCGTGTAGGCGTCCATCTGACGTCCGCCGAGGCATTCGACGGGCTCACTGCGGGCGACGCCCCGCGGGTCCACCGCGGCCATGTCGTAGCGGGCACGGACGTTGGCCGGGTAGCCGACGCCCGCGTATTGCTGAAGGTAATCGATCGCGGAGCCGCCCGGGCCGCCCGGGTTGACCAGCAGCGAACCGAGCGGCTTGCCCTTGCCGGTGGCCTTCTTGCGGGCGACGGCGAGCCGGACGTCGCCCGCGCCGGGCTTGGTGTAATCCAGCGGGGCCTTGATCGTGGCGCACTGGAACCCGGGGGCACCGCAACTGCGCCAGTGCGGCCGCTGCGAGTAGTACGGCGTGAGCGCCGACGGCGTCGACCGCGGCAGCGCGGCCAGCGCCGCGTCCACCGTCCCGTCCGCCGACGTGGTCGGACTCCCGAACGAGCAGGCGGTCACGAGCAGCGCGGCGGCCGTGAGGATCGTGGGCATGAGACGGGCCGTCGTCCGGGTGCGGGCGCCCCGGGTCCGGCGGGGTGATCGGCGGCAGGGGGATGGCCTGGTGTACATCAGGCGAGCGTAACTGTGCGCGACGCCCTGGTGGCGCTGCGTGTGGATTGTGGGCTCGTACGGAGGACAGCAGAGTGGATAGTGGGCTCGTTCGGAGGACGGCAGACGTCAACAGCGGTACGGGACGGCGAACCACAGCAGCGATACCGGGGCCCTCGGGTTTCGGCAGCGGTACGGCGGCATCGGGCCGGGCGGCGCTACGCGGGCGCACGGTCTCGGCGCGCCACAGCGGGAAGCCGGTGCGGCCTTCCGGCGGCTCCCGGCTCGAGCAGCGGTACGCGGACACAGCGCGGCAGCGACACCCGGACGACGGACCACCACAGAGACACGCGTGCGCCGGGCCTCGGCCGCCGTACGACGGCCGGGGCGTCTTGGGCGGCCCGTGGCGGCCCACGTCCTCACCCCGCCCGCAAGGCCATCGTCATCGCCTCCACCGCCAGCAGCGGGGACACGTTGCGGTCCAGGGCCTCGCGGCAGGCGGCGATCGCCTCGATGCGACGGAGGGTGGACTCCGGGGTGCTGCCCCGGGCCAGTCGCTCCAGCGCGTCCTCGGCGTCGGCGTTGGCGATCGCCACGCGGGAGCCGAGCTGGAGGGCGAGGACGTCGCGGTAGAACGTGGTGAGATCGCCGAGCGCGACGTCGAGGCTGTCGCGCTGCGTGCGGGTTCTGCGGCGTTTCTGCATGTCCTCGAGGTCTTTCATCACCCCCGCCGTGCCACGCGGCATCCGGCCCCCCTGCACCGCGCCCAGCGCCGCCTTCAGCTCCTCGGTCTCCTTGCCGTCCATCTCCTCGGCGAGCTGCTTGGCGTCCTCGGCGGCCGCGTCGACCAGTTCCTGGGCCGCCCTGAGGCAGGCGCCGACCTCGTCCAGACGCAGCGGGAGCTTGAGCACGGCGGTCCGGCGCTCGCGGGCCGCCGGGTCGGTGGCCAGGCGCCGGGCCCGGTCGACGTGGCCCTGGGTGGCACGGGCGGCCGCCGCCGCGACCTCCGGTTCGATGCCGTCACGGCGTACGAGCATGTCGGCGACGGCGTCGACGGAGGGCGTGCGCAGGTTCAGGTGGCGGCAGCGGGAGCGGATGGTCGGCAGGACGTCCTCGATGGAGGGCGCGCACAGCAGCCAGACCGTGCGCGGGGCCGGCTCCTCGACGGCCTTGAGGACCGCGTTGGCCGACTTCTCGTTCAGCCGCTCGGCGTCCTCGACCAGGATGATCTGCCAGCGACCGTTCGCCGGGGCGGTGAACGACTTGCGGACCGTGTCCCGCATGTCCCTCACCAGGATCTCGGAGCCCACCGCGGCGACCGTCGTGACGTCCGCGTGCGTACCGAGCAGCGCGGTGTGGCAGCCGTCGCAGAAGCCGCAGCCGGGGGAGCCGCCCAGGGCGCGGTCCGGGCTCACGCACTGCAGGGCCGCGGCGAAGGCCCTCGCCACCTGGTTCCGGCCCGCGCCGGGCGGGCCCGTGAACAGCCAGGCGTGCGTCATCTTCGACGCCTCGGGCAGCGGCTCGTCGGCCGCGGCGGCGGTGACGAGGGCGTCGGCGTCCCGCGCGGCGGCGTCGAGCACCGCGCTCACCTTCTCCTGCCCGACGAGGTCGTCCCACACGGTCATGGGTCAGGCCGCCCTTCCGTCACACTCAGCGTTCCGGAATCCATTGTGCGGGTGGGCACTGACAACGCGGGCGCCGGCCGTCGCGCGACGCGGGGCGCCTGCCGTCACGCCGGTGACAAAAGCCGAGCGATCACTCCGGTGACAAACCGAGCCATCCACCGGTGACAGAGCCGAGCGGCGCCCGTCGCCGTTCCGACAGGCGCCGCCCTGTTCCCACACCCGTGGTGCGTGCCCCGGAAAGCGCGGCCCTCAGCCGCGCCGCCCCCGGCCACGGCCCCTGGGGTCCTGGTCCTCGTCGCGGTCGCCGTAGTCCTGTGCGTCGTACGACCCCAGGAGTTCGTCCGCCAGCGACGGCAGGTTGTCCAGCGGGGTCTCCTCGGCCCAGTCGGAGCGCGGCCGGCGGCGGGGCGTGCCGTCGGCGTCGATCTGGGGCATCTCGCGCGTACGGCCCTCGGAACCGTCGGGACCGGCGCCGGACTGCTCCTCCCGGAAGAAGCCGGGCGGCACCCGGTCCGCCGGGTGGTCACTCCGTACGGGCGGCAGTACGGCGGTCTCGTCGACGACGCCCGAGGTCACCGGCGGCAGCACCGCCGTCTCGTCCGCTGCACCCGAAACCACCGGCGGCAGCACCGCCGTCTCGTCCGCGGCCCCGGAGGCGACCGGCGGCTGCGGCAGCTCGGCGGTCACCTCGGAGTCGGAAGGGGCGCCCTGAGCGCGCTCGGCGGAACCGCCGCGCCTCTCGCGCACCGGGCGCAGGACCGTCGTCTCGTCCGCTCCCGGCTCGGATCGGCCCGCCTCCGGCCTACCCCCGGCGCGCGTGCCCGCCTCCGAGCCACTCCCGGTGCCGGCACCCACCTCGCGCGTGCCCGGTGAAACCGCCGGCGTCGCAACCGTCGCCGCGTCCGGAGCCACGCCCGGCACAGTCGGCGGGGGCGTGCTGGGCCTGCGGGCCACCGCGTCGGCCGCCGCCGCGGCCTCGGCCGCCCGCCGGCGGGCTTCCTCGGCGCGCAGCAACGCCTCCTCGGCCTTGCGCTGCTTCTCCAGGCGCCGAGCCTCCTCCTCGGCGCGCAGCCGGGCCTGCCGGGCCTCTTCCTCGGCGCGCAGGCGAGCCTCTTCCTCGGCCTGCCGGCGCCGGCGCTCCTCCTCGGCCTCGCGGCGGGCCGCCTCCTCGGCGCGGGCCTTCTCCTCGGCGAGCAGTCGCTGCCGCTCCTCCTCCGCGCGCCGGGCCGCTTCCTCGGCCCGCTGCCGGGCCTCCTCCACCTGCCGTTCGGCCTCGCGGCGCTGCGCCTCCTCCAGCTCGCGCCGCTTGCGCTCCTCCTCCTCGGCGCGCAGCTTGGCGAGCTGCTCCTGGCGCTCGCGCTCCAGGCGCTCCTCCTCGGCCTTGCGGGCGGCCTCTTCCTCGGCCTTGCGGCGGGCCTCCTCCTCGGCCTTCTTCCGCGCCTCCTCCTGGGCCTTGATCTCGGCCTCGGACAGCGGCAGGACGGTGTCGAGCCGGTGCCGGATGACGGTGGAGACGGCCTCGGGCTCCTGCCCTGCGTCCACGACGAGGTAGCGGCCGGGGTCGGAGGCGGCCAGCGTGAGGAAACCGGACCGTACGCGCGCGTGGAACTCCGCCGGCTCCGACTCCAGCCGGTCCGGCGCCTCGGTGAACCGTTCGCGGGCGGTCTCCGGGGAGACGTCCAGCAGGACGGTGAGGTGCGGGACGAGCCCGTCGGTCGCCCAGCGGTTGATGCGGGCTATCTCGGTCGGGGACAGATCGCGGCCGGCCCCCTGGTAGGCCACGGAGGAGTCGATGTAGCGGTCGGAGATGACGACCGCGCCGCGCTCCAGGGCGGGGCGTACGACGGTGTCGACGTGCTCGGCGCGGTCGGCGGCGTACAGCAGCGCCTCCGCGCGGTGGGACAGGCCCGCCGAGGACACGTCGAGCAGGATCGAGCGCAGCCGCTTGCCGACCGGGGTGGCCCCCGGCTCGCGGGTGAGCACGACCTCGTGGCCCTTGGCGCGGATCCACTCGGCGAGGGCCTCGGCCTGGGTGGACTTGCCGGCGCCGTCGCCGCCCTCCAGGGCGATGAAGAAGCCGGTGACGGCCGGGGCCGTGACCGGGTCGTCGCCGCCGAGCAGCGCGTCCTTGAGGTCCTGACGCAGCGGCACGCCGGAGCGGTCGTCGACCTTGGCGAGCACCAGCGCGGCCACCGGCAGCAGCAGCGCCCCGACCAGCATGAGGGTGAAGGCCGCGCCGCCGTGCGCGAAGACGAACTTGCCGTTCTCCAGCCGGTGCGGGCCGATCAGGGCCGCGACCAGGGGCGCGATGAGGGCGCCGAGCGCAATGAAGACCCGGACGACCGCGTGCAGGTGCTCGGTGGTGCGCGCCCGGCGGTATTCCTCGGTCTCCTGGTCGAGCAGGGCGTGCCCCGTGTTGGCGGCCACGCCCGCGCCGACACCGGCCAGCGTGACGATCAGCAGCACCGTGGTGACGTCCGGGACGAGCCCCGCGGCCAGCAGGGCGATGCCGGTGAAGGCGATCATGAGGGCCAGCAGCCGGCGGCGCGAGAGCGAGGGCAGCAACGCGGGGGCCGTACGGATGCCGACGGCGACACCGCCGGTCAGGCCCAGCACCAGCAGACCGTAGAGCACCGGGCCGCCGCCCAGGTCCTTGGCGTGCAGCACGCACACCGCGACGGCGGCGGCGATGGCCCCGGCCACGGCGGCGCAGGCCGGGACGAGCAGCGGGACGGCTCCGGTACGGCCCTTGTCGACACCGGCGCCGGTGCGCGGGCGGCGCAGGCCCTCCAGCGGGGACCGCGGACGCGGGGTGCGCGTGTCCGGCAGCTCCAGGAAGGTCAGCACGGACAGGGAGGCGGCGAACAGGCCTGCCGCCACATACGACCCGAGGGCCACCTGATGCTGGTCGAACCAGGCCACACCGGTGCCCAGCAGGTTGTTGAACAGGGCGGCCACGACCAGGGCGGCGGCGGCCAGCGGGACCGCCAGGAAGCTGGTGCGCAGGGCGAGGCGGCGCAGGGCGTCCAGATGGTCGGGCAGCGGCCGTACGGTGGCGCCCTCCGGGGGTGGGGCGGGCAGCAGGGCGGGGGCCGCGCTCTCCCGGCACACCGTCCACAGCCGCTCGGCGACTCCCGTGACGAAGACGGTGACCAGCAGGACGGTGAGCGCGTTGTCCGGGGTCCAGTCGATCCACAGGGGCGCAACGATCAGCAGCACGGCGCGCACGCCGTCGGCGCCGACCATGGTCCAGCGGCGGTCGAGCGGGCCCTCCTGGGAGGTGAGCGCGGTGAGCGGGCCGAGGAGGACCGCGCCGAAGAGCAACACGGCGAGGACCCGCGCCGCGAAGACCGTCGCCACTGCGAACGCGACACCCCGGTAGCCACCGCCGAACGTGCCTTCGGCGATCGCCGCCTGGTGGGCGAGGACGACCAGGACAAGGAGGGCGAGGGTGTCGCCGACTCCGCTCACCAGCTGCGCGCTCCACAGGCGCCGCAACTGCGGTCGGCGCAGCAGGGAACGGACGGCTCGCTCGCGGGAGTCCGCGACCAGGGCTTCGTCCGGTGCTGGGTGGGGGGCCGTTGGCTGCTCGGCTCGCGTCATGCGTTCAGCCTATCCGCAGCCGCCGACACCACACCTCGCCTGTCCGCACGTGCGCACGCCCCGACACCAAAGTGATGCCGGGGCGTTCGATTCGCGAAGCCGGGCAGCGGGTGCTCCCGCCCGACGGCGCGTCAGTGCGCTGCTCAGTCCTCGGTGCCGGAAGCCGTCGCCTTCGAAGCCGTCGCCTTCTTCGCGGCGGTCTTCTTGGCGGTCGTCTTCTTCGCGGCGGCCGTTGTCTTCTTCGCCGCCGTCTTCTTGGCCGCGGTCTTCTTCGCCGGGGCGGTCTTCTTGGCCGCCGCCTTCTTCACGGTCTTCTTGGCGGGCCCCTTGGCGCGCTTCTCGGCGAGCAGCTCGAAGCCGCGTTCCGGGGTGATCGCCTCCACGCTGTCGTCAGAACGCAGCGTCGCGTTGGTCTCGCCGTCGGTGACGTACGGTCCGAAGCGGCCGTCCTTGACCACGACCGGCTTGCCGGAGACCGGGTCCTCGCCCAGTTCCTTCAGCGGCGGCTTGGCGGCCGCGCGGCCACGCTGCTTCGGCTGGGCGTAGATCGCCTGCGCCTCCTCCAGCGTGATCGTGAAGAGCTGGTCCTCGGACTGCAGCGAGCGCGAGTCCGTGCCCTTCTTCAGATACGGGCCGTAGCGGCCGTTCTGCGCGGTGATCTCCACGCCGTCGGCGTCGGTGCCGACGAGACGCGGCAGCGACATCAGCTTCAGCGCGTCGTCGAGGGTCACCGTGTCCAGCGACATGGACTTGAAGAGGGAGGCCGTGCGGGGCTTGACCGCGTTCTTGCCGGTCTTCGGGGTGCCCTCGGGAAGGATCTCCGTGACGTACGGACCGTAGCGGCCGTCCTTGGCGACGACCTGGTGGCCGGTCGCCGGGTCGGTGCCCAGCTCGAAGTCACCGCTCGGCTTGGCCAGCAGTTCCTCGGCCAGCTCGACGGTCAGCTCGTCCGGCGCCAGGTCGTCCTGGATGTCCGCGCGCTGGTGCTGCTCGGTGTCCTTCTCGCCGCGCTCGATGTAGGGGCCGTAGCGGCCGACGCGGAGCACGATGCCGTTGCCCACCGGGAACGACGACACCTCGCGCGCGTCGATCGCGCCCAGGTCGGTCACCAGCTCCTTGAGGCCACCGAGGTGGTCGCCGTCACCGTTGCCGGCGTCCGCGGCGGCCGCCGCGACGTTGCCCTCGCCGAAGTAGAAGCGCCTCAGCCACGGCACGGCCTGGGCCTCGCCGCGGGCGATGCGGTCGAGGTCGTCCTCCATCTTGGCGGTGAAGTCGTAGTCGACGAGCCGCCCGAAGTGCTTCTCCAGGAGGTTGACCACGGCGAAGGACAGGAAGGACGGCACCAGGGCCGTGCCCTTCTTGAAGACGTAACCGCGGTCGAGGATCGTGCCGATGATCGACGCGTACGTCGACGGGCGACCGATCTCGCGCTCTTCCAGCTCCTTGACCAGCGAGGCCTCGGTGTAGCGAGCCGGCGGCTTGGTGGCGTGGCCGTCGACCGTGATCTCCTCGGCGGACAGCGGGTCGCCCTGGCCGACCTGCGGCAGCCGGCGCTCACGGTCGTCCAGCTCGGCGTTCGGGTCGTCCGCGCCCTCCACGTAGGCCTTCAGGAAGCCGTGGAAGGTGATCGTCTTGCCGGAGGCGCTGAACTCGACGTCCCGGCCGTCGGCGGCGCTGCCACCGATCTTCACGGTGACGGAGTTGCCCGTCGCGTCCTTCATCTGGGAGGCGACGGTCCGCTTCCAGATCAGCTCGTAGAGCTTGAACTGGTCGCCGGTCAGACCGGTCTCGGCGGGCGTGCGGAAACGATCACCCGAGGGGCGGATCGCCTCGTGGGCTTCCTGCGCGTTCTTGACCTTCGCGGCGTAGGTGCGCGGCTGCGGAGGCAGGTAGTCGGCGCCGTACAGCTGCGTGACCTGGGCCCGGGCGGCCGAGATCGCGGTGTCGCTCAGCGTCGTGGAGTCCGTACGCATGTACGTGATGTAGCCGTTCTCGTACAGCTTCTGCGCGACCTGCATGGTCGCCTTCGCGCCGAAGCCGAGCTTGCGGCTGGCCTCCTGCTGCAGCGTCGTCGTACGGAACGGGGCGTACGGCGAGCGGCGGTACGGCTTGGACTCCACGGAACGCACGGAGAAGCGGGTGTTCTCCAGGGCGGCGGCGAGGGCGCGGGCGTTCGCCTCGTCGAGGTGAAGGGTGTTCGCGCTCTTGAGTTGTCCGAGGGAGTCGAAGTCGCGGCCCTGCGCGACCCGCCTTCCGTCGACGCTCTGCAGGCGGGCGACCAGCGACGACGGGTCCGACGGATCCCCCGCGCGGCCGGTCGCGAAGGTGCCCGTCAGGTCCCAGTACTCAGCAGAACGAAAAGCGATGCGCTCGCGTTCCCGCTCGACGACGAGCCGGGTCGCGACGGACTGGACACGGCCGGCCGACAGGCGCGGCATGACCTTCTTCCACAGCACCGGCGAGACCTCGTAGCCGTACAGGCGGTCGAGGATGCGGCGGGTCTCCTGGGCGTCGACCAGCTTCTGGTTGAGCTGGCGCGGGTTGGCGACGGCCTCGCGGATCGCGTCCTTGGTGATCTCGTGGAAGACCATCCGCTTGACGGGGATCTTCGGCTTGAGGACCTCCTGGAGGTGCCAGGCGATCGCCTCGCCCTCCCGGTCCTCATCGGTGGCGAGGAACAGCTCGTCGGAGTCCTTCAGCAGGTCCTTGAGCTTCTTGACCTGCGCCTTCTTGTCGGCGTTGACCACATAGATCGGCTGGAAGTCGTGTTCGACGTCCACACCGAGGCGGCGGACCTCGCCGGTGTACTTCTCGGGCACCTCGGCGGCGCCGTTGGGAAGGTCACGGATGTGCCCGACGCTCGCTTCGACTACGTAGCCGGGGCCGAGGTAGCCCTTGATCGTCTTCGCCTTGGCAGGCGACTCGACGATGACGAGTCGGCGGCCGCCATGTGCGGTCTCGCTGGTCGGGGACAACTTGGCTCTTCTCTCCGGTCGACGCTGGGGCCTCCCCAGGGCCTTCGTCCCGGGGTCGCGGCGTACTTCTGGCTCGTGTGCCGCTGCGGAGTGTGACGGTACATCCCGCTCCCGTGTCAAACGGGAAAAGCCCACAACGGCCACTCGAACGGTAACCCGACTACCGCCATTCCTGCCGCCCGGAGTACCCGGCGACCTCGCGGCCCATGTCCGGAGCGTGCCGCTCCGTGGACTCCGGCGGCACCTCCGCGGCCGTGCACCCGCCGACGTCAGAGGCGGGTCAGGCAGTACCCGGCGAGGGTCAGCACGACCGTCCCGGCGGCGCTCGCGAGGGTGGCCGATGCGACCTGGCTCACACCCAGGGCCACCGGTTCGCCACGCCGGAGACGGACCCCGGTCCACGCCAGCAGGGCGCCCCCGAACAGGGCGAACACCACTCCCGCGAAGATCGCCGACGCGCTCTCCATCCCCCGTCCACCCCTTCCGTCCCGTCCGGCTCCGCCCAGCGCCGGGAGAGTGGCACGCGCGGAAGACCGATGGACGACATCGGGGTGAACGGAAGGCCGACGCGATACCGGACGTGCGCTCGAGCGGTACCGCCTCGGGCCCGCACCCATATTTTTCCGGCCTTTTTCCAGCGGCGGTCCGTCCCGTGCCCCACCCCCGCCCGTGCCACCGGCATACGACGATGATCCGAGCGGGCCCCCCGCACGGTCCGATCGCACGTACGCCGGCACTGCTCCCCGGGGTACGGCACCCGCCCGGCGCCGTACCCACGCCTCAGCGCACCGGCTCCAGGAAGCCCTGCTCGACCAGCAGACGGATCTGAGCGGGCGTCTCGGCGCGGAGCAGCACCGGATCCTCGCCGACGAGCTGGGCGATGGCGTCCAGGATGCGGCCGGCGCTCAGCGTGCCGTCGCAGACACCCGCGAACCCGGCGCCGACGGTGTCCACCTTCGTGGCCCGGCGCATCCCGCGGTGCTGGCGCAGCACCACGTGCTCCGGGTCCTCGGCGCCGGGCAGTCCCACCTGCTCCTGGACCACTTCGGCGGTGAGCCGGAAGCGGCTGTCCAGCAGCGCCGCGTCGTCGTGCTCCCGGAGATAGTCCAGGCGCTCGAAGTGGGCCCGGATCGTCTCCCCGAGGGGCTGCTCGACCGGGTGGGGCCACTCCTCTACGGTGACGGTGGGTTCGGCGGACCCGGTCCTGCGCAGGGTGATCCAGCCGAAGCCGACCGCCCTGACCTTGCGCGCCTCGAACTCGTCGAGCCAGGCGTCGTAGCGCGTCTGGTACTCCGCCGGGTCCCCGTGGTGGTCACCGGAGTCCCTGAGCCACAGTTCGGCGTACTGCGTCACGTCCTGCACCTCGCGCTGCACGATCCAGGCATCGCACCCGCGCGGCACCCACGACCTGAGTCTGTCCTGCCAGTCCTCCCCTGCCACGTGCTGCCAGTTGGCGAGGAACTGCGCGAACCCGCCCTCGTTCAGCCGTTCCCCCGCCTGCTGAACGAGCGAGCGGCACAGATCGTCCCCGCTCATGCCACCGTCCCGATAGGTCAGCCGGGCGCCCGGGGAGATCACGAAGGGCGGGTTGGAGACGATGAGATCGAACGTCTCGTCGTCCGCGACCGGCTCGAACAGCGAGCCCTCGCGCAGATCAGCGGCGGGCACGCCGGAGAGTGCGAGCGTGAGCGCGGTGATGTGCAGCGCGCGCGGGTTGAGATCGGTCGCCGTCACGCGCGTGGCGTGCTGGGCGGCGTGCAGCGCCTGGATACCGGAGCCGGTGCCGAGGTCCAGGGCGGAGTCGACGGGCGTACGGACCGTGATGCCGGCGAGGGTCGTGGAGGCGCCGCCGACGCCGAGGACGACACCTTCGTCGCGCTGTCCGATGCCGCCCGCGCCGCCGACCGCGCAGCCGAGGTCGGAGACGATGAACCAGTCCTCGCCGCCCGGACCGCCGTAGGGCCGTACGTCCACGGTCGCGGCCACCTCGTCGCCGCCCACGCGCGTGAGCCAGCCCGCCTCCAGGGCCTCCTCCACCGGCAGCACGGCCGCCACGCGCGCGTGGAGCACCGGTTGCTGGAGCAGGAACAGCCGCACGAGCGTCTCCAGCGGCGTGTCACCACGGGTCGCCCTGAGGGCGGGCACGGTCTCGCTGCGGGCCAGCGCCGCATACGCGGGAGCGCCGAGCAGGTCGAGCAGCCCGTCGGCGGTGAAGGAGGCGGCCAGCAGCGCGTCCCGTAGACGCGCTGCGGTCTCGGGCCGGTCGGAAGCGGGCAGGGGGGCGGGTCCGGAGTCAGTCACGCCCCCATTGTGGCCCGGGGCGGCTGCCGAGGGCCGACTCCGCGCGGACCGTCAGCCGGCTGTCTCCTGCGCCGACGCGGACGCCGCGGGGACCTTGCAGCTGGGCTGCTTGGCCATCGCCGCCTTGACGTCGCCCTGCTCCAGCCGCTTCAGCGCTTGCGTGCCGCTGCTGCTCTGCTTGCCGACGTCCTGCGCCTGGGTGGCGGCGACGTCCTTCAGGCCCTTGGCGAACTTGCCCTGGTCCTTGGTGTCGAGCCCGTCGACCTTCTTCTTCAGGCCGACGTACGACGCGGAAAGACCGGCGAGGTTCTTGGCTGCGTCCTGCTGCCGCTTGGCGCCGTCGTCGACGCCGGGGGGCGCTCCGGCGTCACCGAGAGCGTCGGCGAGCGCCTTGTAGCCGTCGGCCAGGTCCTGGAAGGCCTGCGCGTAGGTCTTCTGGGCGCTCTTCGGCGGGAGGTTGCTGTTCGTGGCGATGGCCGCGATCGACGCGTTGGCCGACCTGATCTTCGCGTCCTGCGCGGGTATCGCGTCGCACACCTTCTTGGCCCAGTCGACCAGCTTGGGGTCGGGCCCCTTGTCACCGCTGCTGGTGCATCCCGACAGCGCCACCACCAGTACCGCACCGCTGGACAGTGCGGCCGCGAGCTTCTTGTTCACCGGATCGGTCCCTTCCATGGCTCTCGGCCCCCGGAATCTACACGGCGGACGGTCTCCCCCCACCTACCGGATGACCCATGGGTGTGTTTTTGTGACTCTTCGCACCATGGGAGAGAAGGCTCACGGCGTGGCCGGGGCCCGCACGAGGAAGCGGGCGGGCGGCACGTCATCACGCGCCGCCCGCCCGCCCGTTGACCAGGCCGTCTCGCTGTGGCCTAGGAAGCCACCGCCGCGTCCGGCGAGTTGGCGACCCGCTCGGCGCTCTCGTCCTCACCGACGGTGATCCCCCGCCGCTTGGAGATGTACACGGCGACGACGATCACCAGCAGCGAGAGGATCGCGACCCCGATCCGTACGCCGAGGTTCTTGTCGTTGCCGTAGGAAAACTTGATCACCGCGGGGGCGATGAGCAGCGACACCAGGTTCATGACCTTCAGCAGCGGGTTGATCGCCGGTCCGGCGGTGTCCTTGAAGGGGTCGCCGACCGTGTCGCCGATCACCGTGGCGGCGTGGGCCTCGCTGCCCTTGCCGCCGTGGTGGCCGTCCTCCACCAGCTTCTTGGCGTTGTCCCAGGCACCCCCGGAGTTGGCGAGGAACACCGCCATCAGCGTGCCCGCGCCGATCGCGCCGGCGAGGTAGGAGCCGAGTGCGCCGACGCCGAGCGTGAACCCGATGAAGATCGGCGCCATGACGGCGAGGAGACCGGGCGTGGCCAGCTCCCGCAGGGCGTCCCTGGTGCAGATGTCGACGACCTTCCCGTACTCCGGTTTCTCGGTGTAGTCCATGATCCCGGGGTGCTCGCGGAACTGCCGCCGCACCTCGAACACCACGGAACCCGCCGACCGCGACACGGCGTTGATGGCGAGTCCGGAGAAGAGGAAGACGACCGCGGCGCCCGCGATGAGCCCGACGAGGTTGTTGGGCTGCGAGATGTCCATGGACAGGCTCATCGGCGAGCCGGGCCCGCTGAGTGTCGCCCCGACGTCCCGCACGTTGGTGGTGATCGCGTCGCGGTACGACCCGAACAGCGCCGACGCGGCGAGGACGGCGGTGGCGATGGCGATGCCCTTGGTGATGGCCTTCGTGGTGTTGCCGACCGCGTCCAGGTTGGTGAGCACCTGCGCGCCCGCGCCCTGGACGTCGCCGGACATCTCTGCGATGCCCTGCGCGTTGTCGGAGACCGGCCCGAAGGTGTCCATGGCGACGATCACGCCGACCGTGGTGAGCAGGCCGGTGCCGGCCAGCGCCACCGCGAACAGCGCCAGCATGATCGACGTACCGCCGAGCAGGAACGCGCCGTACACGCCGAGCCCGATGAGCAGCGCGGTGTAGACGGCCGACTCCAGACCCACCGAGATGCCGGAGAGGATGACGGTGGCCGGTCCCGTGAGGGAGGTCTTGCCGATGTCCCGGACCGGGCGGCGGTTGGTCTCGGTGAAGTAGCCGGTCAACTGCTGGATGACGGCGGCGAGCAGGATGCCGATGGCCACCGCGACCAGCGCGAGGATCCGCGGGTCGCCGTCCTTGCCCTTGATCGCCGCGTCGGTGACGCCGTCGAGGTCGGAGTACTTCGCCGGCAGATAGACGAAGACAGCGATCGCGACCAGCGCGAGGGAGATCACCGCGGAGATGAAGAAGCCGCGGTTGATCGCCGTCATTCCGCTGCGGTCCGCGCGCCGCGGGGCGACCGAGAAGATGCCGATCATCGCCGTGAGCACACCGATGGCGGGCACCAGCAGCGGGAAGGCCAGTCCCGCGTCGCCGAAGGCGGCCTTGCCGAGGATCAGCGCGGCCACGAGGGTGACGGCGTACGACTCGAACAGGTCGGCCGCCATGCCCGCACAGTCGCCGACGTTGTCGCCCACGTTGTCGGCGATGGTCGCGGCATTGCGCGGGTCGTCCTCCGGAATGCCCTGTTCGACCTTGCCGACCAGGTCGGCGCCGACGTCGGCGGCCTTGGTGAAGATGCCGCCGCCCACCCGCATGAACATCGCGATCAGGGCGGCACCGAGGCCGAAGCCCTCCAGCACCTTCGGCGCGTCGGCCGCGTACACCAGCACGACACAGGAGGCGCCCAGCAGGCCGAGCCCCACCGTGAACATGCCGACGACGCCGCCCGTGCGAAATGCGATCTTCATCGCGGTGTGCGAGACGGTGGTGAGATCCTTTTCGGGTTCGCCCGCGGCGGGAGTGGCTTCCCGGGCCGCGGCGGCGACGCGCACATTGCTGCGCACGGCGAGCCACATGCCGATATAGCCGGTGGCCGCCGAGAACACGGCTCCGATCAGGAAGAACACCGAGCGTCCGGCACGCTGATTCCAGTCGTCCGCGGGCAGCAGCATGAGCAGGAAGAAGACGACAACGGCGAATACGCCGAGCGTGCGCAGCTGCCGGGCGAGATACGCCTTGGCACCTTCCTGGACCGCCTCGGCGATCCGTTTCATGCTGTCGGTGCCCTCGCCCGCTGCCAGCACCTGGCGCACCAGGATGCCCGCGACCACCAGCGCGGCCAGGGCGACCGCCGCGATGACGGCCACCATGATCCGGTTGTCGTCGGTCAGAACCGCGGCTGCGAGGGTTGTGGGATGACCCAACTGATGAGGGGTAGAAAGCCCCGCCATTCGTCCTCCTTGACGCTTGGGCTGAGCTCAAGATGTGGACGGATTGTAGGTACCCGGGAGTGATCTAAACAGGGGACGGTAAACGGAATTGGCCTGCTTGCGCCCTTCAGTAAACGATCGAGGTCACGCCATCCAACCCGAAAGTGGTAATGCCTCAAAGGCATTGACGACCGCATTGGCGCTTGATCAAATTATCGGGGTATCGATCGTGAATTCCTTCACGAATTCCGCAGGGGGCCGGAAAATACGACAAGGGCCCTGCTCAGCAGGGCCCTTGTGAGATGGCGGGACGGCTCAGACAACCACCGCGGCCGGTGGTGTGGTCGGCCAGGTCATGCGGATCAGGCCGCCGTCCTGCCCGGTGGTGACCTCCACGTCGTCGACGAGGCCGCTGATGACCGCGAGGCCCATCTCGTCCTCCTCGACCTCCGCCTCGCTGGGCGCGCCGGGCGTGTCGCCGCCGGAAACGGCGTGCGGGGCCTCGTCACCGACCTCGATGGAGAACTGTTTCTCCTCCTCGATCAGCGACACCTTCACCGGCGCCGTGATGCCGCTGCTCCGGTGGAGACCGACAGCACGGGAGCAGGCCTCGCCCACGGCGAGCCGGACCTCGTCGAGGACGGCCTCGTCCACTCCGGCCCTGCGTGCCACCGCTGCCGCCACCAGCCGGGCGGTCCGGACGTGCTCGGGCAGCGCGCTGAAGCGGAGTTCGACGGTGGCCATGCATCCCCCTCGCGACTACGGGCGTGCGGTCGGGGGCGGGGCGCCGAGGGCCCGCACCCCCTGGTGTGCTTGTGTGCCCCGGGCCGCTTCGTCTTCATCGGCCCAGGACGGGACCGGCCGGCGTCCGGGCTCCCGCAGGAACCCGGCGCCGGCGACCGGTCCAGGGTCAGTCGGTGGCCGCCACCGCTTCCTCGACCGAGGTGTGGATCGGGAACACCTTGGTGAGGCCGGTGATGCGGAAGATCTTGAGAATGCGCTCCTGGTTGCAGACCAGGCGCAGCGAGCCCTCGTGGGCACGCACTCGCTTCAGACCGCCGACCAGCACGCCGAGCCCGGTGGAGTCGAGGAAGTCCACGCCCTCCATGTCGACGACGAGGTGGAAATTGCCGTCGTTCACCAGCTCGACCAGCTGCTCGCGCAGCTTGGGCGCGGTGTATACATCGATTTCGCCACCGACCTCGACGACCGTACGATCGCCGACGGTACGGGTCGACAGGGACAGGTCCACGGATCCTCCAGCACCTTGCTATCGAGCGGTCGCCCCTCGGGCACCCGGCTTGCGGCCCCCGGGACGCATCGCCAGCCGCGATGGCATTCAATCACTTACCGGCAGGCGTGCACGACGCCTTGGCTCCATTGTCCGTCACTCCAGTGACACACTCGGTGCCGATGGCCAAGAATCACCGATCCGATCGAACCCTGGTGGGCCCGACGTCCCGCCCGTCTCCGGGCACGGTCCTGGACCGGCTCGCCTCCGGGCCGAGCCGGTCTGCGCGCATCACTCATACGGAGCACTTGCCCCCGCGCGCGGGCCGCCATGCCGTCTGGCCCGACCGGATTCGCTCAGAGGTGATCGCGGCCGTTCAGGCGTGCGGCATCGAGCATCCCTGGGCCCACCAGGCGCTGGTCGCGGAGCACGCCCTGGAGGGTGACTCGGTGGTCGTCGCGACCGGCACCGCCTCCGGCAAGTCCCTCGCCTACCTCGTACCGGTCCTGTCCACCCTTCTGGACGGCGCCGAGGCCCCGAACGGGCGCGGCGCCACCACCCTGTACCTGGCCCCCACCAAGGCGCTCGCGGCGGACCAGTGCCGAGCGGTGAAGGAACTTTCACAACCTTTGGGCACCGCCGTACGCCCAGCCGTGTACGACGGCGACACCCCGGTCGAGGAACGCGAGTGGATCCGCCAGTACGCGAACTACGTCCTCACCAACCCCGACATGCTGCACCGCGGGATACTCCCGTCCCACCCCCGCTGGTCCTCCTTCCTGAAATCGCTCGAGTACGTCGTCATCGACGAGTGCCACACCTACCGGGGCGTCTTCGGCTCGCACGTCGCCCAGGTGCTGCGCCGGCTACGCCGTCTGTGCGCGCGCTACGGCTCCTCGCCCGTCTTCCTGCTGGCCTCGGCGACCGCCGCCGAACCCGCCGTCGCCGCCCGCCGGCTGACCGGCCTGCCGGTGGTCGAGGTCGCCGACGACGCCTCCCCTCGCGGGGAACTGGTCTTCGCCCTCTGGGAGCCCCCGCTCACCGAGCTGCACGGCGAGAAGGGCGCACCGGTACGGCGTACCGCCACCGCCGAGACCGCCGACCTGCTGACCGACCTCACCGTGCAGGGCGTGCGCTCGGTGGCCTTCGTACGGTCCCGGCGCGGCGCCGAGCTGATCTCGGTGATCGCCCGGGAGAAACTGGCCGAAGTCGACCGGTCCCTCGTTGGGCGTGTCGCGGCCTACCGCGGCGGCTACCTTCCCGAGGAGCGCCGCGCCCTGGAACGCGCCCTGCACTCCGGCGAGCTCCTCGGCCTCGCCGCCACAACCGCCCTTGAGCTGGGCGTGGACGTCTCCGGCCTGGACGCGGTGGTGATCGCCGGCTACCCGGGCACGCGCGCCTCCCTGTGGCAGCAGGCGGGCCGCGCGGGCCGCTCCGGACAGGGCGCCCTGGCGGTCCTCGTCGCCCGGGACGACCCGCTGGACACCTTCCTCGTCCACCATCCCGAGGCCCTGTTCGACCAACCGGTGGAATCGACGGTCCTCGACCCCGACAACCCGTACGTCCTCGCCCCGCACCTGTGCGCCGCCGCCGCGGAGCTCCCGCTGACCGAGGAGGACCTGGACCTCTTCGGTCCCGCCTGCGCGGACGTGCTTCCGCAGCTGGAGGCCGCGAAGCTGCTGCGCCGGCGAACGAAGGCCTGGCACTGGACCCGCCGGGAACGGGCCGCCGACCTCACCGACATCCGTGGCGCGGGCGGCCGTCCCGTGCAGATCGTCGAGGCCGGCACCGGCCGGCTCCTCGGCACGGTCGACGCGGGCGCCGCGCACTCCACGGTCCACGAGGGCGCCGTCCACCTGCACCAGGGCCGCACCTACCTGGTCCGCGCCCTGGACCTGGAGGACTCGGTCGCCCTGGTCGAACAGGCCGACCCGCCGTACTCGACGGTCGCCCGCGACACCACCTCGATCTCCGTCCTCGAGACGGACACCGAGATCCCGTGGGGCGCCGGCCGCCTGTGCTACGGCTCCGTCGAGGTCACCAACCAGGTGGTCTCCTACCTCCGCAGACGCCTCATCACAGGGGAAGTGCTGGGCGAGACGAAACTCGACCTCCCTCCTCGTACGCTGCGCACGCGCGCGGTGTGGTGGACGGTCACCGAGGACCAGCTGGACGAGGCCCGGATCATCCCGGAGATCCTCGGCGGCTCCCTGCACGCCGCCGAGCACGCCTCGATCGGCATGCTGCCCCTCTTCGCGACCTGCGACCGCTGGGACATCGGCGGGGTCTCGGTCCCCCTCCACCCCGACACCCTCCTCCCGACGGTCTTCGTCTACGACGGTCACCCCGGCGGCGCGGGCTTCGCCGAACGTGCCTTCCACACCGCCCGGGCCTGGCTCACCGCCACCCGCGAGGCCATCGCGTCCTGCGAGTGCGAGGCCGGCTGCCCGTCCTGCATCCAGTCCCCCAAGTGCGGCAACGGCAACGACCCGCTGCACAAGAGGGGGGCGGTACGGCTCCTCACCGTGCTGTTGCGAGGTGCGCCGCAGGAGAAGACGGCAGAACAGGCGGAGGACCGGGAAGCCGGCTAGGAGACGAGCCGAGCACCTGCGGAATCGCCTGCGCCTCAGGGGTCAGCGACCGGGCGGCTCGGCATCACCCGGCGCCGCGGTCGGGGGGCCGCCCGGGACGGCTGGTGGGACCGGGCCCACCGGCCCCGCTCTCGCCCTCACCTCCGCCGCGAACGGCCCTCTTCCCGAGGCCGCCGTCACGTCCGAGGTCTCGCCCGCGATCGCGCACCGCACGAGCCGTACCCCCTGTTCCGCCGCCAGCCGCTCGGCCCGGGCGCAGGCCTCCGCACCGCCCTCGGCCCAGTGGTCCGCCGCAGCGAGCGCCGCCAGATCCGCGCCCCCGGCCGCCCGGTGCCGGACGACGACGGCCTGCCCCAGCACGAGCACGGCACCGAACACCACGCACAGCAAGGCGATCACCCCCAGGCTCCAGACGGTGGCCGACCCTCGGTCCGAGCGCGCACGGTCGGAGCGCCCGTGGTTGGAGCGCCCCCGACCGGAGTGCACCCGGACGGGGTTCCGCCGACCGGAGTGTCCTCGGGCGGAGCACTGCCGGCCCGCACACTGCTGACCGGAGCACTGCGGGCCGGAGCACTGCGGGCCGGAACACCGCTGACCGGAACACCACTGGCCGAAACACCGCTGCCCGGAACACTGCTGGCCGGAGTGCCGTCGGTCGTTCGCCTCACCTCCCTTCACGGCCCCTCCCCCGTCGCCGCCCCCACCGTCTCCTCGGCCAGTGCCACGGCCTCCTCGCGCACCTCGAAGGGCAGCCCCCCGAGCACCGGCGGCCTGGCCACCACCGTCACCCGGACCTGGTCGCCCTCGCGCCCCACGGTCACCCGTGCCCCGCGCGGCGCCGCCTCCCGGGTCACCGTCACCACCGCGTCGGCCGGGTCCTGGCGGGCGGCGGCCCGGGCGCCCGTGCGGGCGGCGTCCACGCACTGAATCTGTGCCGCCACCACGAGCAGCCCCCAGACCAGCGCCATGGTGAACGCCACCAGCACGGACAGCACCACGGCCGCCTCCGCGGTCACGAACCCGCGGTCCGTTCCTCGCTCACATCCGCGCACTGAGGGCCTTCTTCACGATGGCCTGCAGCTCCGCCCTGACCTGGCCGCTGGTCACGACCTCGTAGAGCAGCAACGCGAAGCCGACGGCCGCGATGATTCCCATCGCGTACTCGGACGTCACCATCCCGGCGTCCCGACGGCGCCCGCGGCACATCCCCCGAAGCCGTGCCACCGCTTCCTTGATCTTCCTGTGCATCTCAACTCCCCTGACGTCCATGCCTGTTGTCGTTCTCCGTGCTCCGTGTCCCACGCTCAGCCGCTCTCGTACGGCTCACCTCCCTCCCACCACCCCGCCCGCCAGTCCGATCACGACGGGCAGCACGCCGATCGCGATGAACGCGGGCAGGAAGCACAGACCGACCGGCGCGGAGATCAGCACGGCCGCCCGACGCGCCCGAGCCGTCACGGTGCGAGCCCACTCCGCGCGGGCGTCCGAGGCGAGCCGGGTGACCGGGCCGGCCGCGGGCAGCCCGGACTCGTCGGCCCGCTCCAGCAGCCGCGCCAGCGATCCGGCACCAGGCAGCGTGGCCAACCTCCGCCAGGCAGTGGCCGGTTCACCGCCGAGCCGTACCTCCGCCGCGCCGCGCGCCAGCGCTTCCCCGACGGGTCCGCCGAGAGCCTCCCCCACTGCCTGCGCGGCGACCACCGGGCCGGCGCCGGCCGCGATACAGGCCGCCAGCAGATCTGCGGCGAGCGGAAGTTGGCGCGCGGCTCCGTCAGTGTCGGCCGCTTCCACCCGGCCGGCTGCCGCCTGGCGCTCCCGCCACCGCCACAGCACCACCCCCGCGCCGAGCCCCAGCAGAACCCCACCGACCCCGCCGATCAGCACCCAGGCGCCACCGGCCGCCCCGCCCACCGGCAGCCACCGCCGTACCACGCCCGGGACCTCGAACGACGTCTTGGCCATGGGGACTTCCAGGCCGAGCAGCTCGGCCACCCGGCGCCGCGCCCGGTGCCGCCGCCGTGCCCTCTCCAGTCGCCGAACGCCCCAGCCGAGTGCGATCACCGCGACCCCGGCCATCCCCAGCCTGTGGACGACTTCCCCGCTCATACCGTCCGCCCCCTCCTCACGATCCGGTCCGTTCCGCCGATTCCAGCTACTCCGGCCCCCCGTCCCGGCGGCCGCAGCCACCCCTGCCACCACCCCCGCCTGCGACCACCGCAGCCACCACCACCCGGCCACTCCGGCCACCGCCCCAGCGCCCTCACACCGCCTCCGCTCCCCGCACGATCCGCATCGCCCACCACATGCCTGCCGTCTCGAACGCCGCTCCGGCCACCAGGCAGCCGAGTCCGGCTCCGGTGTGCAGGAGCACGTGCAGCGGGTCGGCGCCCATGGCGGCGCCGAGGAGCAGGCCGAGGGCGGGGAGTGCGGCGAGCAGCACCGCGGTAGCCCGGGCACCCGACAACTGAGCGCGAAGATCGGCGCGCTGGTCCCGCTCGGCGCGCAGGGCAGCCTCCAACCGGTCCAGGCCGGCCGCGAGTCCCGCGCCCTGGTCCACGGCCACCCGCCAGCACGCGGCGAGTCCCAGCAGGCCCTCGGCGCCCGGCTGCCGGGCCGCCGCGGCAAGCGCGCCGGGCACGTCCCCGCCGAACCGCGCGGCCGCGACCACGGCCGCCTGCCCGTCGCCGAGTCCGCCGGAGTCGTCTGCGGCGCGCAGCAGCGCCTCACCGGGCTGCCGTCCCGCGCGTACCTCCCCGGCGAGGGCGCCGCACAGGGCGATCACGGTCTTCGCCCGCTGCTCCCGGGTGCGCCTGGCCTGCCGGGCTCGCCGCAGCCGTCGCAGCACCGGCACCCCGGCCGCCCCCGCGACGACCGGAATCACCGAGGTGCCCAGCAGCGCGAGCAGCAGCCCGGCCACGAGCGCCCACCACTCGGCCCCCAACCGGGCTTGCAGCCGCCGTAGTTCACCGATGACCCGCTCACTGGAGGGCGGCCCGGTGGCCACCACTCCGCCGCCCGCGAGCAGCAGCCGCGCCCGCCGCATCCCGTAGTGCCGTCCGCCCAGCAGCCAGACCATCGTGCCCAGGCAGATCAGCGCGGCTCCCATGGACGTCTCACCGATCACTTCCGTCACCTCTCTCGCTCGTTCCCACACCGACCGAACCGCCGAGCAGTTGCTCCAGTCGCTCCCAGCCGCGCTCCCGCCAAAAGGCCCGCTCGCCCCAGCGCAATGCCGGCACCGTCCGCACCAGCCCGGTGGCGTCCCGCTCCAGCACGTGCACCTCGGCGATCCGGCGCCGTCCGGTCCGGTCCCGTGCGAGGTGCAGCACCACGGAGAGAGCGGCCGCCAACTGGCTGTGCAGCGCCGCCCGGTCGAGCCCGGCGGCCGTGGCCAGCGCCTCCAGACGGGCCGGCACGTCCGCGGCGGCATTGGCGTGGACCGTGCAACAGCCGCCCTCATGGCCGGTATTGAGCGCCGCGAGCAGATGCACGACCTCTGGTCCCCGCACCTCTCCGACGACCAGCCGGTCGGGCCGCATCCGCAGCGCCTGCCGGACGAGGTCCTCCAGGGCGACCAGGCCGGCGCCCTCCTGATTGGCGGGCCGCGTCTCCAGCCGGACCACGTGCGGGTGGTCCGGTCGCAGCTCGGCCGAGTCCTCGGCGAGCACCAGCCGTTCGCCCGGCCCGACCAGGCCCAGCAGGGCGCTGAGCAGGGTCGTCTTGCCGCTTCCGGTGCCACCGCTGACGAGGAAGGAGAGCCGGGCCGCCAGCAGAGCCCGCAGGACCCGGTCACCGCCCGGCGGCACCGTGCCGGCCTCCACCAGCTCCTCCAGCGTGAACGCCCGGGGACGTACCACTCGCAGCGACAGGCAGGTGCAGCCGACGGCGACCGGAGGCAGCACCGCGTGCAGCCGGGTTCCGTCGGGCAGCCGGGCGTCCGCCCAGGGCCGGGCGTCGTCCAACCGGCGCCCGGCCACGGCGGCCAGCCGCTGCGCGAGGCGTCGTACGGCCGCCGCGTCCGGGAAGGTCACCGGTGTCAGTTCCAGGCCGCCGCCGCGGTCCACCCACACCCGGTCCGGTGCGGACACCAGGACGTCGGTGACCTGCGGGTCGGCGAGCAGCGGTTCCAAGGGGCCGGTGCCGACGAGTTCGGACCGCAGCTGCCGGGCCGCACCGAGGACTTCGGCGTCACCGAGCACCCGGCCCTGTTCCCGCAGTGCCTGGGCCACGCGCGCGGGGGTGGGTTCGGCCCCGCTCTCGGCGAGCCGGCGCCGCACGCCGTCGAGCAGGGCCGCGCCGTCGGCCCGGCCGAGTCCGGGCAATGTCATCGGGTGCCTCCCGCCTCGACCAGGGCCCGCTCCCAGAAGTTGACGCAGAAGCGGGCGAGCGGACCGCGTCCGGTCGCCGCGGGTGGTTCGGCGCCGCCCTGCGGGCGCAGCAGTACCGGTTCGACGGGCACCTCGCCGGCCAGCGGCAGGCCGAGCAGCCGGGCCACCTCGCGGTCGTCCAGGCCGGGTGCGTACGGCCCGCGGACCGCGACCCGGACATCGCGTACGACCATCCCGACGGCGGACGCGACGCGTCCGGCGGCCGCGACCGCCCGCAGTTCGGCTGGGACGACGAGCAGGGCCAGGTCGAGCTGGGCGAGGGCTTCGGCGACGCCGTCGTCGAGGCGGCGGGGCAGGTCGACCACGACGGTGCCGCCGCGCCGCCGGGCGGCGGCGAGCACCGCGCGCACCGCCTGGGGAGAGATGGCGACGCAGTCACCGCGGTCCCAGCTGAGCACCCGCAGGGCGTGCAGTTCCGGCAACGACTCCTCCAGTGCGCCACCGCCGAGCCGGCCGCGGGAGGCGGCGAAGGCGGGCCAGCGCAGCCCGTCGGCGCTCTCGCCGCCGAGGAGTACGTCGAGTCCGCCGCCGAGCGGATCGGCGTCGACGAGGAGGGTGCGCAGTCCCTCCCGCGCGGAGGTGACGGCGAGGGCGCAGGCGAGTGTGGACGCGCCTGCTCCGCCCCGGCCGCCGATCACCCCGACGGTGAGGGCCGGGCGGCCGACTCCCTCGGCCACGTCGGCGATGCGGTCGACCAGCCACTGCTCGCCGTCGGGGAGCATCAGGACATGGTCGGCACCGATCCGTACGGCTCGTTTCCACACCCCCGAGTCGTCCTGGTCCCGGCCGACCAGCACCACTCCGCGCCGCCGCGTGGTCCCGCGGACCCGGCGGGCGGCATCGTCGCCGACCAGCACGAGCGGGGCCGCTTCCCAGCCGTCGCCGTGTTCCGGTACACCGTGGTGGACCTCGGGCGTGGCGCCGGCGGCGGCGCACAGGCGCAGCAGATCGTCCAGAAGTTCGGCGTCCTCGGTGAGGATGAGCGGCCGTCCGGGCCGGCCTGCGCCGGCGGGCGGCGGGTCGTGGGTGATGGTTCCGGTCACGCGAGTTCCCCCTTCGCTGCGTGTGCCGCGCAGCCCCTGCGGCCACGCGATTCCCAAAGATGTGAAGAACCGGCAAGCGGCCTCCATATGAACGGCCGATAGGAACCGGCCATACGCGCTCCGGCAATCGGAACCGCGGCCATGAACTCGCCGCGGCCGGAGGCGCTGGAATCACGGTGCAGCGATCCTCGAAATCTCGTGGATCTTGGTCAAAAACGGTGGACAACTCGGGGGCTGTGAATATCGCCGTCACCCACACCGGTGATCCCCTCCAGGACCCCTGGACAACTTCCACAGCGCATCCTGATGATTACCGACGGTGACGAATCACGGGCACACGGAAGAAGCGGCCGGAGCGTCGCCGCACCGGCCGCGCGGCCGCGTCAAGAAGGGGGGAGGGATGCGAAAACGCACCGGGACATGCGACGACCCCCGCCGGGGGGGAGAGCGGGGGTCGTCCCCACGGCCGACTCGGGGGGGGGAGGAGTCGGGCCGGGTTAGCACGGTCGCGAACGATCCGTGACTTCCATGGTGTACCCGAGAGCCCTCTCAGGCAAACCCACGCGCCACACCTTACGCCGAATGGTGGGCACATATGCTCAGCGACGTGGAAAACCGCTCCTTGCCCCGCGCAGCAGCCTTCTTCGACCTGGACAAGACGGTCATTGCGAAGTCGAGCACGCTCACCTTCAGCAAGTCCTTCTATCAAGGCGGCCTGATCAACCGCAGGGCCGCACTGCGTACCGCATATGCCCAGTTCGTCTTCCTGGTCGGTGGCCTCGACCACGACCAGATGGAGCGCATGCGCGAGTATCTGTCCACCCTGTGCCGCGGCTGGAACGTCCAGCAGGTACGGGAGATCGTCGCCGAGACGCTGCACGACCTGATCGACCCGATCATCTATGACGAGGCCGCCTCCCTCATCGAGGAACACCACACGGCCGGGCGGGACGTGGTGATCGTGTCCACCTCGGGCGCCGAGGTGGTCGAGCCGATCGGTGACCTGCTGGGCGCGGACCGAGTGGTGGCCACCCGCATGGTCGTCGGCGCGGACGGCTGCTTCACCGGGGAGGTGGAGTACTACGCCTACGGCCCGACCAAGGCCGAGGCGATCAGGGAGCTGGCCGCCTCCGAGGGCTACGACCTCGAGCGCTGCTACGCCTACAGCGACTCCGCGACCGATCTGCCGATGCTCCAGGAGGTCGGGCACCCGCACGCCGTGAATCCGGACCGCACGCTGCGCCGCGAGGCACTCGCGCGAGGGTGGCCGATCCTGGCGTTCCGCCGCCCGGTTCCGCTCAAGAAGCGGCTGCCCACGCTCTCCGTACCACCCCGCCCGGCGCTGGTCGCGGCGGCGGCCGTGGGAGCGGCGGCCGCGACCGCCGGCCTCGTCTGGTACGCCACCCGACGCCGCGGCACCGCCTGACCTGCGTCCGTTTCACCCCTGTTCGAGCCTGAAAGTAAAGAAGTACAGGTAAGGGTTCCGCTTACTCTCGGCTCGCGGTACAAAGAACTCAGGCCCGCGAGACCAGAGGACATCCGAGAGGATCACCTACCACTACGCACTTGGCCCCACGGACCCCGCATGAACACCGGGCACCCACGCGACGTCGACCCGTCGATTACGGGCCAGCCGCACCAGGTGACGGGCAAAGCATCCCGACCTGATGGGCAAATATCGAGGACGCTTGGTAACGCGGTGCGCATGCCAGCGGCGGGTACGAGGACTCGTACCCGCCGCAACCCTGTCCAGCCCCCCGCTGAGGGGCCTTCCCGTTGTCCGCCGCCGCGCTTCTCAGGCCGCGCCGCGCTGCAGCGCCTCGCACACCGCCGTCGACTCACGGGCACCCAGCTCGATCGCCTTGCCGCAGTGAGCGATCCAGGCCGCCACACCCTCGGGGGTGCCGGAGACATATCCGTCCAGTGCGGCCAGATAAGCGGCGCGACCCAGTTCGGCGTGGCCGACCTCGGCCGGGCAGACCGACTTCGGGTCCAGGCCACTGCCGATCAGCACGATCCGCTCGGCCGCGCGCGCGACCAGGCCGTTGTGGGACACGAAGGGGCGTAGCGCCAGCAGCTCGCCGTGCACCACGGCGGCCGTCACCAGCGCGGGCGCGGACGACCCCGCGATGATCAGGTCCGCCAGCCCCTCAAGACGGCCGGAGACCTCCCGGGCGTCCGGCAGCGACAACTCGATCAGCGGCTCGTCCACCGCCTCGCCGGCCTGGCGCGGCCTGCCGACCTGCTCGTCCTTGCTCGCCGCGGCCACCAGGTGCAGCCGGGCCAGCACCCGGAGGGGCGACTGCCGCCAGATGGACAGCAGCTGCCCCGCCTCGGCCGACAGCCGCAGGGCCGCGCCCACGACCCGCGCCTCGGCGTCGGCGCCGAAGTCGGTGCGCCGCCGCACCTCCTCCAGGGCCCAGTCCGCGCCGGACAGCGCCGCCGAGCCGCGGGAACCCCGCAGGGCCGCCTCAGCGGTGATCGCATTGCTGCGGCGCCGCATGATCCGGTGCCCGTAGACCCGGTCCACGGCTTTGCGCACGGACTCCACGGACTCGGCCACGCCGGGCAGCGAGCCCAGGGCCGCGAGCGGATCGGCGGACGCGCCTGTCGTACTCATGAGTACGACAGTACGCACCCCACCGGCCGACCCCACGAAGGAGTGGTCTTCTTCACTTCCCCATGACACACACAGCTAGCATTCGACTACGCTCGGTGAACATGAAAATTGCTTTCGTCGGGAAGGGCGGCAGCGGCAAGACCACGCTGTCCTCCCTCTTCATCCGCCACCTCGCGGCCGCCGGGGCCCCGGTCGTCGCCATCGACGCGGACATCAACCAGCACCTCGGTCCCGCGCTCGGCCTCGACGATGCGGAGGCGGCCGCGCTGCCCGCCATGGGCGAACGGCTGCCACTGATCAAGGACTACCTGCGCGGCGGCAATCCGCGCGTCACCTCCGCCGCGACGATGATCAAGACGACCCCACCCGGGGAGGGCTCGCGCCTGGTCCGGGTGCGGGAGCCCAATCCGATCTACGACGCCTGCGCACGTCCGGTGGAACTCGACGGCGGCGCCGTCCGTTTGATGGTCACCGGCCCCTTTACGGAGGCCGACCTGGGAGTCGCCTGCTACCACTCCAAGACGGGAGCGGTGGAGCTGTTCCTGAACCACCTCGTCGACGGCCCCGACGAGTACGTCGTGGTCGACATGACGGCCGGTTCGGACTCCTTCGCCTCCGGCATGTTCACCCGCTTCGACATGACGTTCGTCGTCGCCGAGCCGACCTGGAAGGGGGTCTCCGTCTACCGCCAGTACAAGGACTACGCCTGCGACTTCGGCGTCGCCCTGAAGGTCGTCGGCAACAAGATCCAGGAACAGGACGACATCGACTTCCTGCGCGCGGAGACCGGTGACGACCTGCTCGTGACGGTCGGGCGCTCGGACTGGGTGCGTGCCATGGAGAAGGGCCGGCCGCCGAGGTTCGACCTGCTCGAAGAGGCCAACTCGCGCGCCCTCAAAACCCTCAGGGCCACCGTGGACGCCACGTACGAGCAGCGCGACTGGGAGCGGTACACACGTCAGATGGTGCACTTCCATCTCAAGAACGCCGAGGCCTGGGGCAACGAGCGCACCGGGGCCGACCTGGCGGCGCAGATCGACCCCGGGTTCGTGCTCGGCGCGGGTGTGGCAACGCCCGCGTGACGCTTACGGCTTGACCGCCGGCGCCCCGGGGACGCCCTTGGGCGCCGGGGCCGGACGGCCGGAGAGGAAGGACGCCCAGCCCTGCCGGGGGGCTTCGCCCACCTGAAGGGTGCGCAGCCTCTTCAGGGTCCCCGGGTCCTGGGCGTCCAGCCAGTCGACCAGCTGGTGGAAGGAGACGCAGCGCACCTCGGGCTTGTTGCACACCTCCTGCACCACCTCGTCGATGGCGCGCATGTAGGTGCCGCCGTTCCAGGACTCGAAGTGGTTGCCGATGATCAGAGGAGCCCGGTTGCCGTCGTAGGCGCGGTAGAAGCCCTTGATCAGGCCGTCGCGCATCTGGTCGCCCCAGTAGTCGAACTTGTCGGGGTCGCCCTGGGTTTCGGTGCCGGACTGGTTGACCATGAAGTTGTAGTCCATGGTCAGCTGCTCATAGGTGTGGCCGGGGAACGGCACCAGCTGCATCGACACGTCCCACAGGCCCTGCTTCTTCTTGGGCCAGACCTGGTCGTTGACGCCGCTGGAGTCGTAGCGGAAGCCCAGCTCGCGAGCGGCCTTCATGAAGTTCTTCTGCCCTTCGAGGCAGGGGGTGCGGGCGCCGATCAGCTCCTTGTCGTAGTCGAAGGGCAGCGGGCCCGCCTTGGTCATGCCGGTGTTGGTCTTCCAGGTCTTCACGAACTGCTTGGCCTGGGCGATCTCGCTCTTCCACTCCTTCACCGACCACTCCCCGACCCCGCCGTCGGGGCCGCAGAAGTGGCCGTTGAAGTGGGTGCCGATCTCGTTGCCCTCGAGCCAGGCCAGCCGCACCTGCTTGAGGGTGTCGGCGATGCCCTGCTCGTCGTTGAAGCCGATCTCCGAGCTGCCCCGTGCGTGCTGCGGCGGTTTGTAGAGGTCGCGCTTCTCCTCCGGCAGCATGTACACGCCGCTGAGGAAGTACGTCATCGTCGCGTTGTTCTCCTTGGCGACCTTACGGAAGTGGGAGAACAGTTTCTGGCTGTCCTCGCCCGCGCCGTCCCAGGAGAACACCACGAACTGGGGGGGCTTCTCACCGGGCTTGAGCCGCTCGGGCGTGGGCAGGTGTGGCTGCCCACCGGTGTACGCGGTGGAGCCGTCTCCGATCAGACGGAGCGCACTGTTGGGCGCCGGCGCCCCCTGGCGCGCGCCGGACGCCCCTTCCTTCGAGCCGGGGGAGTCGGTCGCACAACCGGCGAGCGACGTGGCACAGGCCGCGGCGACCATGGCACCGACGGCGATTCTCTGGGTGGCGGCCATGTTCCGCCCACCTTCTTCCTTCTCTCAGACGAACGCTGACGAGGGACTTTGTGGTGATGTGCCGGGCTTGCACCGACAGCGCCGCCAAGATCGCATGGGACCGCGAGGGAATTAATACGACAAGCCGATGAAATGCTCGCTTCATCCAAGTAGGTGATCGACTAGGCCATTTGCTCTGGAAAGTTATGCATTGTCTTTACTCTGCATTACGGTTCATTTACCGAGCGTTGATTCATCCCGCCACTGCACGCCGTGACCCACGGCCGCGACCGAGCCCGCCCATCGACGCGGGTCCCACCCAGTCCGCGACCGCGCCGCCCCGGAGGAGACGGGAACATGCCGACAACCTGCGCACCCCCGCACGCCAACCACTCCCACCCGCCGCACAGCCCCACATCAGGTCGCCGCCGCCGCTTCCCCGTCGAGGGCGCCGATGTCTCCGCCGCCGTCGCGGTCTTCCTGATCGCTCTGCCGTTGTCCCTGGGCATCGCCCTCGCCACCGGCGCCCCGCTCCAGGCGGGCCTCGTGGCCGCCGCCGTGGGCGGAGTCGTCGCCGGCCGGCTCGGCGGCTGCCCGTTGCAGGTCAGCGGGCCGGCCGCCGGACTCACCGTGATCACCGCCGATTTGATCCACCGTTACGGCTGGCGGGCGACCTGCGCCATCACCGTCCTCGCCGGTCTCGCCCAGCTCGGCCTCGGCTGTCTGCGGGTGGCACGCGGCGCCCTCGCGGTCAGCCCGGCCGTGGTGCACGGCATGCTGGCCGGCATCGGCATCACCATCGCCGTCGCCCAGCTGCACATCGTCCTCGGCGGCAGCCCGGACAGCTCCGTCCTCGCCAATCTGCGTGCTCTACCCGCCCAGTTGGCTCATGTGCACCCGGCCGCCGTGTCCATGAGCACCCTGACCCTGGCCCTGCTGCTGGCCTGGCCGCGTCTCCCGGGCCGTGTCGGCCAGGGACTGCGCAAGGCGCCGGCCGCCCTCGTCGCCGTCGCCGGGGCCACCGCGACCGCCGCCCTGGCCGGGCTGACCCTGCCCCGGGTCGACCTGCCGTCCTGGCGCAGTCATGCGCTGGCCGGACTGCCCGAGGGCCCGGTGCTCGGCGTCGTGGCCGCCGTGCTCACCACCACCCTGGTGTGCAGCGTGCAGTCACTGCTCGGCGCGGTGGCCGTGGACAAGCTGGTCGCCGCACGGCCCGGCACGCAGTCCCGCGTCGGCCGCTCCGGCCTGGACCGGGAACTGCTGGGCCAGGGCGCCGCCAACATCGTCTCCGGAGCGCTCGGCGGTCTGCCCGTGGCCGGCGTGGCCGTGCGCAGCACCGCGAATGTGAACTCGGGTGCCGTGAGCCGGAACTCCACGATGCTGCACGGCGTTCTCGTAGTAGTCGCCGCGTTGCTGATGGTCCCGATCCTGGAGGCGATCCCGCTCGCCTCCCTCGCCGCCCTGGTGATGGCCGTCGGCATCCAGATGGTGTCCCTGCACCACATCCGCACGGTGACACGCCACCGCGAGGTGCTGGTCTACGCCGCGACCACCCTCGGCGTGGTGCTCCTCGGCGTCCTGGAGGGCGTGCTCCTCGGGGTCGCCATGGCGGTGGCCGTCGCCCTGCACCGCCTCACCCGCACCCGCATCACTCATGAGGACAAGGAGGGAGTCCATCACGTACATGTCCGAGGCCAGCTGACGTTTCTCGCGGTGCCCCAGCTCAGCAGAACCCTGCATCTCGTACCCCAAGGCGCCCACGCCGTCGTGGAGTTGGACGGGTCGTTCATGGATCACGCGGCGTACGAGTCGCTGCAGGACTGGCGCAGCTCCCACACCGCCCGGGGCGGCACGGCCGAGCTGTCGGGCCGGCGCGGCGGATCCCGCACCGCCGACCCCGCCGCGCCCACCGCGCCCACCGAGCCCGCCGCGTCCGCCGCGTCCGCAGACTGCCGGTGCCGGCCCTGGACACCCTGGCGCAACCACCAGTCCTGCCTCGCGGGAGTTCCCGCGGCCCCGGCAGGCCGGGAGCCGGCGCAGGAACTGGCCCGTGGCATCAGCTCCTTCCAGCGCAACACCGCGCCGCTGGTGCGGGAAGAGCTGGCACGGCTCGCCCGGGAGGGCCAGCGGCCCTCACAGCTCTTCCTCACCTGTGCCGACTCCCGGCTCGTCACGTCGATGATCACCGCCAGTGGTCCCGGCGACCTGTTCGTCGTCCGCAACGTCGGCAACCTGGTGCCACTGCCGGCCGAGGAGCACGGCGACGACTCGGTGGCGGCCGCCATCGAGTACGCGGTGGACGTGCTCGGGGTGCGCTCCATCACGGTGTGCGGGCACTCCGGGTGCGGGGCGATGCAGGCGCTGCTGGCCGCGGAGGGCACGGGCGGGGACACCCCGTTGCGGCGGTGGCTGCGGCACGGGCTGCCGAGCCTCGCACGGATGGCCGACGCCCGATGCACCTGGCCCCGGCTGTCCGGGCTGGCGCCCGCGGACGCGGTGGAGCAGTTGTGCCTGACCAATGTGGTCCAGCAGCTGGATCACCTGCGGGCGCACGGCTCGGTCGCGCGGTCGCTGGCCAGGGGCGAATTGGAACTGCACGGCATGTACTTCCACGTCGGTGAGGCGCAGGCGTACCTGCTCGCACGAACGGAAGGAGGCGCTGTCTTCGAGGACGTCACGGGGCGCTTCATGGAAGGCGTCACCCAAGAAGAGGGGGCACGCAGTGCGGTATGAACGGTCGACCTTCGAACAGGTCTAAACCAATTTTCGGGTCGACCCTTGTCATCGGCCCCCCGCGTCTGATGAGCTGTGGCCTGGGACACAACGGACACCCTTGGAAAGGGAGATGTCGTGAGCAACGAGAGCCTGGCCAACCTGCTCAAGGAAGAACGCAGGTTCGCGCCCCCCGCCGACCTGGCCGCGCACGCCAATGTCACCGCGGAGGCGTATGAACAGGCCAAGGCTGACCGGCTCGGCTTCTGGGCCGAGCAGGCCCGCCGGCTGAGCTGGGCCAAGGCGCCGACCGAGACGCTGGACTGGTCGAACCCGCCGTTCGCCAAGTGGTTCAAGGACGGCGAGCTGAACGTCGCGTACAACTGCGTGGACCGGCATGTGGAGGCCGGGCACGGGGACCGGGTCGCCATCCACTTCGAGGGTGAGCCCGGCGACAGCCGCTCGATCACCTACGCGGAGCTGAAGGACGAGGTCTCCAGGGCCGCCAACGCCCTGCTGGAGCTGGGTGTCCGCAAGGGCGACCGGGTCGCCATCTACATGCCGATGATCCCGGAGACCGCGATCGCGATGCTGGCCTCGGCCCGGATCGGCGCCGCGCACTCCGTCGTCTTCGGCGGCTTCTCGGCGGACGCGCTCGCGACCCGTATCCAGGACGCGGACGCCAAGGTCGTGATCACGTCCGACGGCGGCTACCGGCGCGGCAAGCCGTCCGCGCTCAAGCCGGCCGTGGACGAGGCGGTCGACAAGGCGGGCAACGTCGAGCACGTGCTCGTGGTGCGCCGTACCGGGCAGGACGTGGCCTGGAGCGGCGAGCGCGACATCTGGTGGCACGAACTGGTCGGGCGGCAGTCCGCCGAGCACACCCCGGAGGCGTTCGAGGCGGAGCACCCGCTGTTCATCCTCTACACCTCGGGGACGACGGGTAAGCCGAAGGGCATCCTGCACACCTCCGGCGGCTACCTCACCCAGTCGGCGTACACCCACTGGGCGGTCTTCGACCTCAAGCCGGAGACGGACGTGTACTGGTGCACGGCCGACGTCGGCTGGGTCACCGGCCACTCGTACATCGTCTACGGCCCGCTGGCCAACGGCGCGACGCAGGTCATGTACGAGGGCACGCCGGACACCCCGCACCAGGGCCGGTTCTGGGAGATCGTGCAGAAGTACAAGGTCACGATCCTCTACACCGCGCCGACCGCGATCCGGACCTTCATGAAGTGGGGCGACGACATCCCCGCCAAGTTCGACCTCAGCAGCCTCAGGGTCCTGGGGTCGGTCGGCGAGCCCATCAACCCCGAGGCGTGGATCTGGTACCGCAAGCACATCGGTGCCGACCGGACCCCCGTCGTGGACACCTGGTGGCAGACCGAGACCGGCGCGATGATGATCTCGCCGCTGCCGGGCGTGACCCAGGCCAAGCCCGGTTCGGCGCAGTGTCCGCTGCCCGGCATCAGCGCGACCGTCGTGGACGACGAGGCGCGCGAGGTACCCGACGGCGGCGGTGGCTACCTGGTGCTGACCGAGCCGTGGCCGTCCATGCTGCGCACCATCTGGGGCGACGACCAGCGGTTCATCGACACCTACTGGTCCCGCTTCGAGGGCAAGTACTTCGCCGGTGACGGCGCCAAGAAGGACGACGACGGGGACATCTGGCTGCTGGGCCGGGTGGACGACGTCATGCTCGTGTCCGGGCACAACATCTCCACCACCGAGGTGGAGTCGGCGCTGGTCTCGCACCCGTCGGTCGCCGAGGCGGCCGTCGTCGGCGCCGCCGACGAGACCACCGGCCAGGCGATCGTCGCCTTCGTGATCCTGCGCGGTACGGCATCGGAGACCGAGGCGCTCATCACCGGGCTGCGCGACCACGTGGGCGCCACGCTCGGCCCGATCGCCAAGCCCAAGCGGATCCTGCCGGTGGCGGAGCTGCCGAAGACCCGCTCCGGCAAGATCATGCGCCGGCTGCTGCGGGACGTGGCCGAGAACCGTCAGCTCGGTGACGTCACCACGCTGACCGACTCCACGGTCATGGACCTCATCCAGACCAAGCTCCCGGCGGCGCCGAGCGAGGACTGACCCGCACGGCAGGACCCGGAGGGGGCACCCGCACGACGACGCGCCGGTGCCCCCTTCTGCGTCTAGCGTGAGGATCACCGGTCCCGGCCGCCCCCGTTGGGTAAGGTAATAAAAGCGTCAAGGACGCGACAAGATCCACAGGTGCGCCGGGAAGTCTGGTCGGCATGTGAGCCGTCCTGTCCAGCCACCGGAGGTCCCGCCGTGACCGCGCCCCGCACCCCGATGTCCCCTCGCCGGATCCTCGGACGCCTGTCCCTGCCCGAGCGGACCTTCGTCGCGGACGCGCTGCGCACCGAGACCGTCGGCGGCGTCCTGCTGCTGATCGCCGCCGTCGCGGCGCTCGCCTGGGCGAACATCCCCGCCCTGCACCACAGCTACGAGACGGTGAGCCACCTCCACTTCGGCCCCAGCGCGCTCGGTCTGCACCTCTCCCTCGCCCACTGGGCCGCCGACGGCCTCCTCGCCGTGTTCTTCTTCGTCGCCGGCATCGAGCTCAAACGAGAGCTGGTCGCCGGCGACCTGCGCGACCCGAAGGCGGCCGCGCTGCCCGTGGTGGCCGCGCTGTGCGGCATGGCCGTACCGGCGCTCGTCTACACCCTGACCAACCTCGCCGGGAACGGCTCCACGCAGGGCTGGGCGGTGCCCACCGCCACCGACATCGCCTTCGCGCTCGCCGTCCTCGCGGTCATCGGCACCGCGCTGCCCAGCGCCCTGCGCGCCTTCCTGCTCACCCTCGCGGTCGTCGACGACCTCTTCGCGATCCTGATCATCGCGGTCTTCTTCACCGACCGGCTGGACTTCGCCGCGCTCGGCGGCGCCGCCGCGGGCCTCGTGGTCTTCTGGCTGCTGCTGCGCAAGGGCGTGCGCGGCTGGTACGTGTACGTGCCGCTCGCCGTGGTGATCTGGGCACTGATGTACAACAGCGGCGTGCACGCCACCATCGCCGGCGTGGCGATGGGCCTGATGCTGCGCTGCACCACCCGGGAGGACGAGGAGCACTCCCCGGGCGAGAGGATCGAGCACCTGGTGCGGCCCCTGTCGGCCGGGCTCGCCGTACCGCTGTTCGCGCTGTTCAGCGCCGGAGTGGCGGTCTCCGGCGGGACGCTCGGGGATGTGTTCACCAAGCCGGAGACGCTCGGCGTCGTCCTCGGCCTGGTCGTCGGCAAGACGCTCGGCATCTTCGGCGGCACCTGGCTGACCGCCCGCTTCACCCGGGCCTCGCTCAGCGACGACCTCGCCTGGGCGGACGTCTTCGCGGTGGCCTCCCTCGCCGGGATCGGATTCACGGTGTCGCTGCTCATCGGCGAACTGGCCTTCGACGGCGATCCCGTCCTCACCGACGAGGTGAAGGCGGCGGTACTCACCGGATCGCTGATCGCGGCGGTGTGCACGACGGTGCTGCTGAAGATCCGCAACGCCAGGTACCGCCGGCTGTGCGAGGAAGAGGAACGCGACGAGGACCTCGACGGCATCCCGGACGTCTACGAGCAGGACGACCCGGCGTACCACCTGCGCATGGCCCGGATCCACGAGCAGAAGGCCGCCGAACACCGGCGGATCGCCGCCGAGCGGGCGGCCGAAGCGCGCCACGGGCTTGCGGAAGTACCGGGTGGGGCAGGCGAGGAGGGCGACCGTCCGGCATGATCTGACGAGACGGTACAAAACAAGACGGCCGTACGAGCACGGCGGCCCCACCGACGGCCACCCGAGCGCGGCGGCCACCCACGGCCGTACGAGCACGGCGGCCGCCCGGCACGGCACACTTGCGACACGAGAAACCTCAGAGGGAGAACGCGATGAGCGCACCCGACGGCAGCCCGGTCGGCACCGAACGCAGCATCGGCCAGCTGTTCGCCTCGGCGACGACCGAAATGTCGGCGCTGGTGCACGACGAGATCGCGCTGGCCAAGGCCCAGCTCAAGCAGGACGTGAAGCGCGGCGCGGTGAGCGGCGGCGCCTTCTCGGTGGCGGGCGCGGTGCTGCTGTTCTCCCTGCCCATGCTCAACTTCGCCCTCGCCTACGGCATCCGTACCTGGACCCACTGGAACCTGGCCATCTGCTTCGTGCTGTCCTTCGCGGCCAACGTGCTGGTCGCCGGCCTCCTCGCGCTGATCGGCACGGCGTTCGCGAAGAAGGCCAAGAAGGGCCAGGGCCCGCAGAAGGTGGCCGCCTCGATGAAGGAGACGGCGGGCGTCCTGCAGAACGCCAAGCCGCACCCGCGCCCCGAACTGCCCGAGGACCGGGCGCCCGCGGCCATCGAGGCTGTGGCACGCTCGTCGTCATGACCGAACCCGCCCCCTCGGCCGTCCGGATCGAACTGCCCCACGGGCAGAAGGTGACGCACCGGGACGTCGCCGCGAACGGCGCCCGGTTCCACATCGCCGAACTCGGCGACGGTCCCCTGGTGCTGCTGTTGCACGGCTTCCCGCAGTTCTGGTGGACCTGGCGGCACCAGCTGGTCGCGCTCGCGGACGCGGGCTACCGGGCGGTGGCGATGGACCTGCGGGGTGTCGGCGGCAGCGACCGCACGCCCCGCGGGTACGACCCCGCCAACCTCGCCCTGGACGTCACCGGGGTGATCCGCTCGCTGGGCGAGCCGGACGCCGCGCTGGTCGGACACGACCTGGGCGGCTACCTGGCGTGGACGGCGGCCGCGATGCGGCCCAAGCTCGTCAGGCGCCTCGCCGTGGTGTCGATGCCGCATCCGCGGCGCTGGCGCGCGGCGATGCTGCGGGACGCCCGGCAGACGGCCGCCAACTCCTACATCTGGGGATTCCAGCGGCCGTGGCTTCCGGAGCGTCAACTCACCGCGGACGGCGGGGCGCTGGTGGGCCGTCTGATCCGGGACTGGTCCGGGCCGCGGCTGCCGGAGGACGACACCGTGGAGACGTACCAGCGGGCCATGTGCATCCCGTCCACGGCACATTGCGCGATCGAGCCGTACCGCTGGCTGGTGCGCTCGCTGGCCCGCCCGGACGGCGTCCAGTTCTACCGCAGGATGAAGCGGCCGGTGCGGGTGCCCACGCTGCATCTGCACGGCTCACTGGATCCGGTGAGCCGCACACGCAGTGCGGCCGGATCGGGCGAGTACGTCGAAGCGCCGTACCGCTGGCGGCTGTTCGACGGGCTCGGGCACTTCCCGCACGAGGAGGATCCGGCGGCGTTCTCCACCGAGCTGGTCAACTGGCTGAAGGATCCCGAGCCCGACCGGTGATCGAGCGAGCCGGGCGGCGACTGCCGGACGAGCCCGGCAGGTGACCGTATTGTGACGGGTTCGACGCGCCGAGTATCCGGATCGTGAACAGTTGTCCTTCGAACGGCCACATGCCTGCCGCATAGGCCAATTGGGGGGCGTGGAGGCGGTTATCGACCTTGGGTCGGGGGCACACGTCGGGGTATGGGCTGGACGCACGACTACAGTGACGCACCCCGCAACCGCCGCTCGGCCGCCGGCCTGAGCACGCCTCAGCGAGGCACCCCGCAACTGGCGGAAGCGGACCTGCGGGTGGGGATTCCGCGCATCCTGCGCCGCCGGGCCCGCTGGGTCTCCGTGCGTCTGCGTCACCCACGCGGCTGAACGCCCGTTCCGGGGATCACAGCGCGCAGCTGTCCGTACCGACCTGCTCGTTGGCCGTACGTCCCTGGTCGATGTCACGCTGGATCTCGTCCGCGGTCAGCGCGTAGCCGGTGTCCGCGTCGTCGAGGGACTTGGCGAAGACCACGCCGTACACCTTGCCGTCGGGCGTGAGCAGCGGGCCGCCGGAGTTGCCCTGGCGGACGGTCGTGTACAGCGAGTAGACGTCACGGCGCACCGTGCCGCGGTGGTAGATGTCCGGACCGTTCGCGGTGATGCGCCCGCGCACGCGCGCGGCGCGCACGTCGTACGCGCCGTTCTCCGGGAAGCCCGCGACGATCGCGCCGTCACCGCCGGACGCGTCCCGCCTGGTGAACTTGAGGGTGGTCGCCTTCAGGTCCGGTACGTCGAGGACGGCGATGTCGCGCTTCCAGTCGTACAGGACGACCTTGGCGTCGTACTTGCGGCCCTCGCCGCCTATCTGCACACTCGGCGCGTCGACTCCGCCGACGACGTGCGCGTTGGTCATGACCCGGCGGTCGGCGAAGACGAAGCCGCTGCCCTCCAGGACCTTGCCGCAGCTCTGCGCGGTGCCGGTGACCTTGACGATGGAGCGCTGGGCACGGGTGGCGGCCGCGCTCCTCGCCAGGGCCGGGTCGGGCGGCTGGACGTCCTTGATCGGTTCGGTGGAGAACGGGCTGAAGACCTGCGGGAAGCCGTTCTGCGCGAGGACGGAGGAGAAGTCCGCGAACCAGGTGTCGGCCTGCGCGGGCAGCGCCCGGGAGACGCCGAGGAGCACCTTGGAGCCGCGCACCTCCTTGCCGAGCGTCGGCAGGGTCGTACCGGCGAGAGCGGAGCCGATCAGCCAGGCGACCAGCAGCATCGCGACGACGTTGACCAGCGCGCCGCCGGTGGCGTCCAGGGCGCGGGCGGGGGACCAGATGATGTGCCGGCGCAGTTTGTTGCCGAGGTGGGTGGTCAGGGCCTGGCCGATCGAGGCGCACACGATGACGACGACCACGGCGACGACGGCGGCGGTGGCGCCGACCTCCGCGTTGTCGGTGACGGCGTCCCAGATGACGGGCAGCGTGTACACGGCGACGAGGCCGCCGCCCAGGAACCCGATCACCGACAGGATGCCGACGACGAAGCCCTGGCGATAGCCCACGACCGCGAACCACACGGACGCGATCAGCAACAGGATGTCCAGCACGTTCACCGCTTCAGGCCTCGCCTCTTCACTCCGCTCCCAGCAGCTCGGCCGGGGGCCGGCCCGCCACGCAGTGGCTGTGGGACACAGCGTCCCCCCGGGGATACAGCACGGGGTTCACCCTGTCATGCGCGCCAGTCGAGGGGGACCTGCTGCTCCCGGTCCCAGGGGCGCTCCCAGCCCGCGTAGTGCAGCAGGCGGTCGATCACTCCGGCCGTGAAACCCCAGACCAGGGCCGATTCGACCAGGAATGCCGGACCTCGGTGTCCACTGGGGTGGACGGCGGTGGCGCGGTTGGCGGGGTCCGTGAGATCGGCCACGGGGACGGTGAAGACGCGGGCGGTCTCGTTCGGGTCGACGACGCCGACCGGGCTGGGCTCGCGCCACCAGCCGAGCACCGGTGTGACGACGAAACCGCTGACCGGGATATAGAGGGCGGGCAGGACGCCGAAGAGCTGGACGCCGGACGGATCGAGGCCGGTCTCCTCCTCGGCCTCGCGCAGCGCGGCCCGCAGCGGGCCGTCGCCCTGCGGATCACCGTCCTCGGGGTCGAGGGCGCCGCCCGGGAAGGACGGCTGCCCGGCGTGCGACCGCAGGGAGCCGGCCCGCTCCATGAGCAGCAGCTCGGGGCCGCGCTCGCCCTCGCCGAACAGGATCAGCACCGCGGACTGCCGTCCCGAGCCGTTCTCCGGCGGCAGGAAGCGGCTGAGCTGGAGCGGCTCGACCGTCTCGGCGGCCCGTACGACCGGGTCGAGCCAGTCCGGCAGCCCTTCCTTGCTGAGCGCCACCGCACCGCCCCGCGTCTCACTGGCCCTCGTCATCGCCACCCCCGTCGCTCTGCCTGTCCAACGCCCGAGGGCCCCGAGATCGTTCCGTCACGCGGCCCCCAGTGGCGGCGCCGGCCTGCCGCCCGCTTCGAGGTAGGCCTGCGGCGGGTTGAGCCGCTGGCCGGGGAAGCCGCCCTTCTCGTACTTCAGGAGCTTCGTCGCCTTCTCCGGGTCGGTCTCGCCCTCGCCGTAGGCCGGGCAGAGCGGGGCGATCGGGCAGGCGCCGCAGGCGGGCTTGCGGGCGTGGCAGATGCGGCGGCCGTGCCAGATGACATGGTGGGACAGATCGGTCCACTCGCTCTTCGGGAACAACGCGCCGACGGCGGCCTCGATCTTGTCCGGGTCGCTCTCCTCGGTCCACCGCCAGCGCCGCACCAGCCGCTGGAAGTGGGTGTCCACGGTGATCCCGGGCCTGCCGAAGGCGTTGCCGAGGACGACGAAGGCGGTCTTGCGGCCGACGCCGGGCAGCTTGACGAGGTCCTCCAGCCTGCCCGGCACGTCACCGCCGAAGCCCTCCACGAGCGCCTTGGACAGCCCTATGACCGACCGGGTCTTGGCCCTGAAGAAGCCGCAGGGGCGCAGGATCTCCTCGACCTCCTCCGGGTTGGCGGCGGCCAGGTCCTCGGGGGCCGGGTACTTGGCGAACAGCGCCGGGGTGGTCTGGTTGACCCGCAGGTCCGTGGTCTGGGCCGACAGCACGGTGGCGACCAGCAGTTGGAAGGGGTTCTCGAAGTCCAGCTCGGGGTGGGCGTACGGGTACACCTCGGCGAGTTCGCGGTTGATCTTGCGTGCCCGTCGAACGAGCCCCGTCCGCGACTCCGGCTTCCATGGCTTCACCGCCTCGGTCACCGCCGTCGCCACCTTGCGCGCCTTGCTCACTGCCATGCACGAAGGCTACGCCGACGCGACTGGCACGGGTGGCCGATCATCGCGACGACCGGCCCTTCGGACGACCGCTCCCCGGGCAGGCGCCGAGCGACCGCAGCCGCGCGTCTGATTCATCCGGTTTGTTGCACCCGCCGGAGACTGTTCGCCCACAGCGGAATCACGAGCCTCGACCACTTGAACAGCCTCCGACAACCCCGTGTGCCGTGCTCTCACCGGCGACTTGGGCACCCGGCCCGCGTCGCGGCCGGGCGGCGGCCACCGCCCCTGATGCGGAAGATCGGCCCCCGATTGGACCCCTGCCGCGTACCTCGGGACACCTGTGCGGCATCCTTGTGACAGATCACACTGTTTGGACCGCCCGGCAAAATGGGGAACACGGTCCCCTGGCAACGGGGGAGCAAGATCCCCTGAGCAGGTCGACAAGGGAGAGAACTCGTGGACGACGTTCTGCGGCGCAACCCGCTCTTCGCGGCGCTCGACGACGAGCAGGCCGCGGAGCTCCGCGCCTCCATGAGTGAGGTGACCCTCGCACGCGGTGACTCGCTGTTCCACGAGGGCGACCCCGGTGACCGGCTGTATGTCGTCACCGAGGGCAAGGTCAAGCTGCACCGCACCTCCCCCGACGGCCGCGAGAACATGCTCGCCGTCGTCGGCCCCAGCGAGCTGATCGGCGAGCTGTCGCTGTTCGACCCGGGCCCGCGTACGGCGACCGCGACCGCGCTGACCGAGGTGAAGCTGCTCGGCCTCGGCCACGGTGACCTACAGCCCTGGCTGAACGTGCGGCCCGAGGTGGCCGGCGCCCTGCTGCGCGCCGTCGCCCGCCGGCTGCGCAAGACCAACGACGCCATGTCGGACCTGGTCTTCTCCGACGTCCCGGGCCGTGTCGCCCGAGCCCTGCTGGACCTCTCGCGCCGCTTCGGCGTGCAGTCCGAGGAGGGCATCCACGTCGTCCACGACCTCACCCAGGAGGAGCTGGCCCAGCTGGTCGGCGCCTCCCGCGAGACCGTGAACAAGGCCCTCGCGGACTTCGCCCAGCGCGGCTGGCTCCGCCTGGAGGCGCGGGCCGTGATCCTGCTGGACGTCGAGCGCCTGGCCAAGCGGTCCCGCTGACGCCGGCCCCGCCCGTACGGCATCGGGGTCCCGCTTCCCGGAAGCAGGGCCCCGCTGTCGCGACCGCCGTTCCCGGGGGCCGCGGCCCGCAGGCTCCTGCTTCCTCCCGAACGGCCTCGAGCGCCGGACGGGCTGTCGTCGCTGCGTCCGTGCTCGAAGATCGGCTGTCCGAGGCAGGCGTGCGCGGCACAGTGAGCACATGACCGAAACGGTTCGCCGTCCCGGACTCGACGCCCAGGGCTATCTCGCCCGCGAAGGCTCCCTCGCGCGCGTGCCCGGCGCCTTCCGCCCGGTCGTGGCCGCCGCCCGCGACCGGCTCGCGGACGCCTTCGGCGCACGCCTGCACAGCGCTTACCTCTACGGCTCGGTCCCGCGCGGCACCGCGCGCGTGGGTCGCAGCGACCTGGATCTGCTCGTCGCCCTCGGCGAGGAGCCGGCCGATGCCGACCGGGAGACGGTCCGGGCCCTCGGCGAGGCCGTCGACAAGGAATTCCCGCAGATCGACGGCGTCGGCACGCTGCTCTACGGCCGGGACCGGCTGCTGAGCGACCTGGAGCGGTACGACCTGGGCTGGTTCGTCGCCTGCCTGTGCACCCCGCTGCTCGGCGACGACCTCGCCGCGTACCTGCCCCGCTACCGCCCCGACTCCCTGCTGGCCCGCGAGACCAACGGCGACCTCGCCCGGTGGCTGCCGCGCTGGCGGGAGCGGATCGAGCACGCCGAGGACACCGAGGAGGCCCGCCGGCCGCTCGTGCGCTTCATGTCCCGGCACCTCGTCCGCACCGGCTTCACGCTCGTCATGCCCCGCTGGCAGGGCTGGACGAGCGAGCTGCGGGAGATGGCCGAGGCGTTCGGCACGTACTATCCCGGGCGGGCCGCGCAGATGCGTACGGCGGCGGATCACGGCTACGAGCCCGTCGGCGACCCGGACACGCTTCGGGCCTACGTCGACGACCTCGGCCGCTGGCTCGCCGACGAGTACACGCGCGTGCACGGCGTCAAGACCGCCCGGCCGGACTGACGAGCGTCTTCCGGATCAGGCCGGCGGATCGGTGCCGGCGTGAACCGGGCCGCCATGGTCCGGGCCGCCATGGTCCGGGCCCGCGTGAGCCGTGCCCGCGTGAGCCGGGCCGACATGGTCCGGGACCGCGTGAGCCGTGGCCGCATGAGCCGTGCCCGCATGAGCCGGACGGCAGCCCCTAGATCAGCCCGTGGTCGCTCAGGTAGTCCATCTGGGCCCGCACCGACAGTTCCGCCGCCGGCCACAGCGAGCGGTCCACGTCGGCGTAGACATGGGCGACGACCTCGGCCGCGGTGCGGTAGCCGTCCTCGACCGCCGTCTCCACCTGGGCGAGCCGGTGGGCGCGGTGGGCCAGGTAGAACTCGACGGCGCCCTGGGCGTCCTCCAGGACCGGCCCGTGGCCCGGCAGGACGGTGTGCACGCCGTCGTCCACCGTGAGGGACCTCAGCCGACGCAGCGAGTCCAGATAGTCGCCGAGCCGCCCGTCGGGATGCGCCACGACCGTCGTCCCGCGCCCGAGGATGGTGTCGCCGGTCAGCACCGCCCGGTCGGCCGGGAGATGGAAGCACAGCGAGTCCGCGGTGTGCCCGGGGGTCGGTACGACCCTCAACTCCAGTCCGCCGACGGCGATCACGTCTCCGGCGGCCAGGCCCTCGTCGCCGAGCCGCAGCGCAGGATCGAGGGCACGCACGCGCGTGCCGGTCAGCTCGGCGAACCGGGCGGCGCCCGCGGCGTGGTCGGGATGGCCGTGGGTGAGCAGGGTCAGGGCTATGCGCTTGCCGGCCTTCTCCGCCGTGGCCACGACGGTGCGCAGGTGACCGTCGTCCATCGGGCCCGGGTCGATCACCACGGCCAGGTCGGAGTCGGGCTCGGCGACGATCCAGGTGTTGGTGCCGTCCAGGGTCATCGCGGAGGCGTTCGGCGCGAGGACGTTGACGGCCCGTTCGGTGGCGGGACCCGAGAGGACGGTGTCCCGGGGCCGGCCCGGCAGGGCTGCTGCGTCGGTCATGCGGGACCTCCACCGGTCGTCGTCGGCGTGGTGGTCCCAGCGGGCGTCACCGTGGTCGTCCCGGCCGTCGGGATGTGCTTGGTGAACTCGTCGTGCCCCGGCCAGGACAGGACGATCTCGCCGTCCTGGAGGCGGGCGCTCGCCAGCACCGCCGTCATGTCGCGCGCGGGGGCGGCCGCCAGCGCCTCGGCCGCCGTGGCGTACGGCAGCAGCTGGCGCAGCGTGGCGATGGTGGGCGGCATCATCAGCAGCTCGCCCTTGTCGTAGCCGCCGGCGGCCTCCTCGGGTCGGATCCACACCGTGCGGTCGGCCTCCGTGGACGCGTTCCGGGTGCGCTGCCCCTCGGGGAGGGCGGCCACGAAGAACCAGGTGTCGTAGCGGCGGGCCTCGAACTCGGGGGTGATCCAGCGGGTCCAGGCGCCCAGCAGGTCCGAGCGCAGCACCAGGCCGCGCCGGTCCAGGAACTCGGCGAAGGACAGCTCACGCGCGACCAGGGCGGCCCGGTCCGCCTCCCAGTCGTCGCCCGTGGTGTCGCCGACGACCGAGTCCGGGTCGGGCCCGGCGAGCAGCACACCGGCCTCCTCGTACGTCTCCCGCACGGCCGCGCAGACGATGGCCTGGGCGCCGCTCTCGTCCACTCCCAGCCGTTCGGCCCACCACGCGCGCGCGGGGCCCGCCCAGCGGACCTGGCGGTCGTCGTCGCGCGGGTCGACACCGCCACCGGGATACGCGTACGCGCCTCCGGCGAAGGCCATGGAGGCGCGTCTGCGCAGCATGTGGACGACCGGGCCGTCGGGGGTGTCCTTCAGGAGCAGCACCGTGGCCGCGCGCCTGGGGGTCACGGGGGTGAGGGTGCCGTCCGCGAGCGCGCGGATGCGGTCCGGCCACTCCGGGGGGTACCACTGACCGTTCGCCATGGCCGGAGGCTATCCCGTATAGGGCGAATGTTCGAGAGGTGCCCGAGGTCAGCGGGGCGGCAGTGGGTTACCGGGTGAGCTCCACCTGGATCTCGACCTCGACCGGCGCGTCGAGCGGCAGCACCGCGACGCCGACCGCGCTGCGGGCGTGCACGCCCTTGTCGCCCAGGACCTCACCGAGCAGTTCACTGGCGCCGTTGACGACACCGGGCTGCCCGGTGAAGTCGGCCGCCGAGGCGACGAAGCCGACCACCTTCACCACGCGCGCGATGCGGTCCAGGTCGCCGGTGACGGACTTCACGGCGGCCAGCGCGTTCAGCGCGCAGACGCGGGCCAGCTCCTTGGCCTCCTCCGGCGTGACCTCCGCGCCCACCTTGCCGGTGACCGGCAGCTTGCCCTGCACCATCGGCAGCTGGCCGGCGGTGTACACATACACACCGGACTGCACGGCCGGCTGGTACGAGGCCAGCGGCGGTACGACCTCCGGCAGGGCCAGGCCCATTTCGGCCAGTTTGGTCTCGACCGCGCTCACGCCTGCTTCTCCCGCTTCAGGTAGGCCACGAGCTGCTCGGGGTTGTTGGGCCCCGGCACGACCTGGACGAGTTCCCAGCCGTCCTCGCCCCAGGTGTCCAGAATCTGCTTCGTGGCATGGACGAGCAGCGGCACGGTCGCGTATTCCCACTTCTTGGTCATGAGGCCGACTGTAGCCGCTGCGGTCACAGGGGCAGATGGCCGACCGCGGCGGCCGCCGTCGACCGAACACGTGGCCGACTATCACCGCCGTTATCCACAGCCTCCCGCGTGACTTTCGCCGGGACTGGTTAGTCTCGAAGGCGTGAGCAGGCTCCAGGTCGTCAGCGGCAAGGGCGGGACCGGAAAGACGACGGTCGCCGCCGCCCTCGCGCTGGCCCTCGCGACCGAGGGGAAGCGGACGCTTCTCGTGGAGGTCGAGGGCCGGCAGGGCATCGCACAGCTCTTCGAAACGGAGGCGTTGCCGTATGAGGAGCGCAAGATCGCGGTGGCTCCGGGGGGCGGTGAGGTGCATGCCCTCGCCATAGATCCGGAACTCGCCCTTCTGGACTACCTCCAGATGTTCTACAAACTGGGCGGGGCGGGCAGAGCCCTGAAGAAGCTCGGCGCCATCGACTTCGCCACCACCATCGCACCCGGCATCAGGGACGTCCTGCTGACCGGCAAGGCGTGCGAGGCGGTGCGCCGCAAGGACAAGAGAGGCCGGTTCGCCTACGACCACGTCGTCATGGACGCCCCGCCGACCGGCCGTATCACCCGCTTCCTGAACGTCAACGACGAGGTGGCGGGCCTCGCGAAGATCGGCCCGATACACAACCAGGCGCAGGCGGTGATGCGGGTGCTCAAGTCGCCGGAGACGGCGGTGCACCTGGTCACACTGCTGGAGGAGATGCCGGTGCAGGAGACCGCCGACGGCATCGCCGAACTCCGCGCGGCAGGGCTGCCGGTGGGCCGGGTCATCGTGAACATGGTCCGGCCGCAGGTGTTGGACGCGGCCGACCTGGAACTCGTACGGACCGTGGAGCGTTCATCGGTCGCACAGGCGCTCTCGACCGCGGGGCTCGGCGGGGCCCGGCGGGGCGGGAACGCCGAGAAGCTGGTGGATCCGCTGCTGGCACAGGCAGCCGAGTACGCCGAGCGGTACGCGCTGGAGCAGGAGCAGCGCGCGGTCCTCGGCGAGCTGAGCCTGCCGTTGAACGAACTGCCGCTGCTCGCCGAGGGCATGGACCTCGCGGGCCTGTACGAACTCGCCACCGAGTTGCGGAAGCAGGGGTTGTCATGAGTCCGGACCCGGCCGAGGCACAGGACACGGCCCGCCCCCTCTCCCCCACGCGTGCGCTCGAGGTCGATCCGCTGCTGGACGACCCCGGGACGCGGATCGTGGTGTGCTGCGGTTCGGGCGGGGTCGGCAAGACGACGACCGCGGCGGCCCTCGGGCTCCGGGCGGCCGAGCGGGGCCGCAAGGTGGTCGTCCTGACCATCGACCCGGCCAAGCGGCTGGCCCAGTCGATGGGCATCGACTCCCTCGACAATGTGCCGCGCCGGGTGAAGGGCACCGAGGGCGACGGCGAACTGCACGCCATGATGCTCGACATGAAGCGCACCTTCGACGAGGTCGTGGAGGCGCACACGGACCCCGGGCGGGCGGCCGTGATCCTGGCGAACCCCTTCTACCAGTCGCTCTCGGCGGGCTTCGCGGGCACGCAGGAGTACATGGCGATGGAGAAGCTGGGCCAGCTGCGGGCGAAGGAGGAGTGGGACCTGATCGTGGTCGACACCCCGCCGTCCCGCTCGGCGCTGGACTTCCTGGACGCGCCCAAGCGGCTCGGCTCGTTCCTGGACGGCCGGCTGATCCGCCTGCTCACCGCGCCGGCCAAGCTGGGCGGCCGCGCGGGGATGGCCTTCCTGAACGTCGGCATGTCGATGATGACCGGCACACTGGGCAAGCTGCTGGGCGGTCAGCTGCTGAAGGACGTGCAGACGTTCGTGGCCGCGATGGACACCACCTTCGGTGGTTTCCGTACGCGCGCGGACGCCACGTACAAGCTGCTCCAGGCGCCCGGCACGGCGTTCCTGGTCGTGGCGGCCCCGGAGCGGGACGCGTTGCGCGAGGCCGCGTACTTCGTGGAGCGGCTGGCCGCGGAGAGCATGCCGCTGGTCGGACTGGTGCTGAACCGGGTCCACGGCAGCGGCGCCGGCCGGCTGTCGGCCGAGCGAGCACTCGCCGCTGCGGAAAATCTTGAGGACCCCCGCATTGTGGATCAGGGGGACGGGAAAGCTGGACTTCGTAACTCTCCCGACACGTACGGCAGTTCACGAACTTCCGCATCCGAGGCCGCAGCCGGTGACACCACTTCCGAGGCCGAGGCCGCAGCCGGAGACACCGCTTCCGAGGAAGGCTCCCCCGCCGACACGGAACGCCCCGTCGACCAGCTCACCGCGGGCCTGTTGAGGCTGCACGCCGAGCGCATGCGGCTGCTCTCGCGCGAGCAGCGCACGCGTGACCGGTTCACCGCCCGCCACCCCGAGGTGGCGGTGGTCGACGTACCCGCGCTGCCCGGTGACGTCCACGACCTCACGGGTCTGCGTGACATCGGCGCCCGGCTGGCCGCGGGTGCGGCAGGGCGGACGGAGCCGACGTAGCGCCCATCCGCGGGCGGCTACGCGGAGTCGTACGCTCCTGAGCACGTACGCGCGTACCGGCGCGAAGTCGGTGCCGACCACGCGCAGGCATGCGCGTGCGGTCGCAGGCGCGGCCGGGGCGGGGCCGTGGGCCGATCGCGGCTTCCCAGGCGTAGGCCCGATCGGTGCCTCTCGCGCCCCATGACAGGCCGACCTCACCCCGGGCATATGCCCTAGCCATGCGTCCCTGGCTCCGCCTGAAGCTTCCCGTGGCGTATGCCGGGTGCGGGTGATGCGCCCCCGGGTGTGCCGGATGGTGATGCCCTCAACTCACCGCCGCGTAGTTCTCGTACACCTCGTCGTCGTCGAGGGGCACGATCCCGATACCGCGCTCGTATTCCGAGCGAGCGGTTTCCAGCAGCCTTCGCCAGGAGGTCACGGTGGGCCGCCGGCGCAGCAGTGCGCGGCGCTCCCGCTCCGTCATGCCTCCCCACACGCCGAATTCGACGCGGTTGTCCAGCGCGTCGGCCAGGCATTCGGTGCGTACCGGGCATCCGGTGCACACCGCCTTGGCCCTGTTCTGCGCTGCTCCCTGAACGAACAGTTCATCCGGATCGGTAGTGCGGCAGGCAGCCTGCGCACTCCAGTCGGTTACCCAGCCCATACCGGCGCCGTCCTCTCCCGAATCGAGGCTCCCCCACGGCGGCAGCGGCATATTCACCGCCGCCAGTTGAGGACGTTACGGAAGGTGGGCACAACGCAACACCCCCTTCGGGCCCAATCTTGAATGGCCCGAACGGACTATGGGTAAGCGGCAGATCACCCGCGGGAGTGAGCTGGCGACGTATGCGACTATCCCGGCAATCCGGGACAGCTGTGGTGCGCCACACCGGGCGCCAGGTGACACACGAGGCGGATTCGGACACGTTCCCTGCAGAAAAACGGGGCACGACCGGAACGATTCGGGGTCGCCGGACGTATTGATACGTGGCCGCACTGCCGTGACAGTCGAGAGCAGCTTAGGCCAAGGCCTGCGCGCCTGTCCGGAAAATGGGAACGTAGGCACCTTGCTTCGTCGCGCCGTGCCGCGGACCGGCGCACTCCGGCGCAGTCCGCCCGTACGTCACGATCCGGCACCCGAACATCCCGACAGGGAGCCGGTCCCTCGGAACGCTCATAGGTACGGATTAGGCTGCCCCCATGCCAAAGAAGCGCTCGGGCGGTGGCCTGTCGACGACGCAGCAGGCCGCCAAGTTCCTCGGTGTCAGTGTGCTCGCGGGAGCCGTCATGGCGGGCATCGCGCTGCCCGCGGCCGGAGCGCTGGGCCTCGCGGCCAAGGGCTCGGTCAAGAGCTTCGACGAGACCCCGGCCAATCTGAAGAGTCCCCAGCTGAGTCAGCGCACGACGATCCTGGACGACCGGGGCCACCAGATCGCGACCGTCTACTCCCGCGACCGTACGGTGGTCGACCTCAAGGACATCTCGCCGTACATGCAGAAGGCGATCGTCGCGATCGAGGACTCGCGCTTCTACAAGCACGGCGCGATCGACCTCAAGGGCGTGCTGCGCGCTGTGAACAAGAACGCGCAGGAGGGCGGGGTCGCCCAGGGCGCCTCCACGCTCACCCAGCAGCTGGTGAAGAACTACTTCATCGAGGAGGCCGGCGACGACCCGACGAAGGTCGCCCAGGCCACCCAGCAGACCCTCGGCCGCAAGATCCGCGAGCTGAAGTACGCGATCCAGATCGAGGAACAGCTCGGCAAGAAGAAGATCCTCGAGAACTACCTGAACATCACCTTCTTCGGTGAGCAGGCCTACGGCGTCGAGGCCGCCGCCCAGCGCTACTTCTCCAAGCACGCCAAGGACCTGAACGTGCAGGAGGCCGCGCTGCTGGCCGGCATCGTGCAGTCCCCGAGCCGCTACGACCCGGTCAACGACGAGGCCGAGGCCACCAAGCGGCGCAACATCGTCCTGCAGCGGATGGCGGAGCTCGGCAACATCTCCCAGAAGGAGGCCGACCAGGCCAAGGAGAAGCCGCTCGGACTGCACCCCAGCCGGGCCAAGAACGGCTGCATCACCGCGGTGAAGGGCGCCGGCTTCTTCTGTGACTACGTGCGCCAGGTCGTCCTGACCGACCCTTCCTTCGGCAAGACCAAGGAGGCCCGGGCGAAGCTCTGGAACCAGGGCGGCCTGACGATCCGTACGACGCTCGACCCGCAGGCGCAGCGGTCCGTGCAGGCCTCCGTCAAGCAGCACGTCTACAAGAGCGACGCCGTCGCCACCGCCGCGACCATCGTCGAGCCCGGCACCGGCAGGATCCTCGCCATGGGGCAGTCCCGCCCCTACGGCGTCAACACCAAGGACCACGAGACGTCGATCAACCTGTCCGTGAACCAGGACATGGGCGGCGGCGCGGGTTACCAGCCCGGTTCGACGTTCAAGCCGATCGTGGCGGCGGCCGCGATCGAGGGCGGCAAGCCCGCGACACAGCAGTACTCGTCGCCGTACGAGATGACGTACCCGAGCCCGGTGGCGAGGTGCGACGGCAAGTTCTGGCGCGACGACCCGCGCAAGCCGACCAAGCTGACCAACGAGAACGAGTCGGAACACGGCCCGTACGGCATGAAGGAGGCGACCGCCAAGTCGGTCAACACCTACTACGTGCAGCTGATCAGCGACATCGGCATCTGCCCCGTCACCGACATGGCCAAGAAGATGGGGGTGGCGCGCGCGGACGGCCGCAAGATCCAGCAGGCCCCCTCCATCGCGCTGGGCACCCAGGAGATGTCCCCGCTGACGATGGCGAGCGCGTACGCCACCTTCGCCTCGCGCGGTATGTACTGCACCCCGGTCGCCATCGAGTCGATCACCCAGAAGCTCGGCAGCGAGCAGAAGTCCCTCCCGGTGCCGAAGTCGACCTGCTCGCGCGCGATGTCCGAGACGACCGCCGACACGGTCAGCACGCTCCTCAAGGGCGTGGTCGAGGACGGTACGGGTCAGGAGGCCGGTCTCGACGGCCGCGCGAGCGCGGGCAAGACGGGTACGACGGACGAGCGCTTCGCGGCCTGGTTCGTCGGCTACACCCCGAACATGGCCGGCGCGGTCTGGGTCGGTGACCCGCAGCACAAGCGCAAGATGATCGACATCACCATCGGCGGCGTCCCGCACGACAAGGTGTTCGGTGGTGAGGTCCCGGGCCCCATCTGGCGCGACATGATGACCGGCGCCCTGGAGGGCAAACCCGCGCCGGACTTCAACCTGGTCGACATCCCCGACGAGGACTCCGGGGACGGCCAGGGAAAAGGCGACAGGGGGGCGGACGAGGGGACCAACGGGGACACGGGACAGGTGATCGGCGGACTGATCGGCGGACTGACGGACGGGGGCACCACTGACGGCGCCACCACGGGTGACACCACCGCCGGCGCCATCGGCGGCACCCTCCCGACCCCCACCTTCTCGCTCCCCGGGAACTTCATCCAGGGCCAGGGCAACGGCGGCCCCAACGGGCACGGCAACGGCGGACAGCGGGGCTAGAGCCACAGGTACGACGGCGGGGCCGCACCCACATGGAGGGTGCGGCCCCGCCGCCGTATCCGCGCTGCCGGTACGTCCGTACGTCCCCGTATCTCCGTACTTGGCGGTGTGCCCGGTCGCTCAGTCGCTCAGCCCTGGAGGAGCTTCTTCACCGCGGCGGCCACACGCCCGCCCTCGGCCTGGCCGGCCACCTTGGGGTTCACGATCTTCATGACGGCGCCCATCGCCCGCGGCCCCTCGGCGCCGGCCGCCTTCGCCTCTTCCACGGCCTGGGCGACGATCGCGTTCAGCTGCTCGTCGGACAGCTGCTTGGGCAGGTACTCGGCGAGCAGCTCACCCTCCGCCTTCTCCCGCTCGGCCTGCTCGGCACGACCACCCTGCGCGAAGGCGTCCGCGGCCTCCCGGCGCTTCTTCGCCTCACGGGTGATCACCTTGAGGACCTCGTCGTCGGAGAGCTCCCGCTTCTCCTTGCCCGCGACCTCCTCCTTGGTGATCGCGGCGAGCGTCAGCCGGAGCGTCGAGGAACGCAGCTCGTCGCGCTCCTTGATCGCGGCGTTGAGGTCGTCGTGCAGCTTCGACTTGAGCGTGGTGGTCATGCGGTCGATTGTCGCAGGTGTGCCGGCCCGAACGCCCGCTGATTTAGCGGCCGCCGGTCTCGTCGTCCTGCCGGGGTCTGACACGATGGTCGTATGCGCGCGCGATACGGAGTACCCCTGGGAATCATGGCGGCAGGCGCCGCCGGACTGGCGTACGCGGCGGGCTTCGAGGCCCGCTCCTTCCGCCTCCGACGAGTGACGGTCCCGGTCCTCCCGCCGGGCATGCGCCCGCTGCGCCTGCTGCAGGTCTCCGACATCCACATGGTGAGCGGCCAGCGCAAGAAGCAGCGCTGGCTGCAGTCGCTGGCAGGCCTGCGTCCGGACTTCGTGATCAACACGGGTGACAACCTGTCGGATCCGCGGGGCGTGCCGGAGGTCATGGACGCGCTCGGCCCCCTGATGGAGTTCCCGGGCGCCTACGTCTTCGGCTCCAACGACTACTACGGCCCCAAACTCCGCAACCCGGCCCGCTACCTGCTGGAGAAGACGAGCGGCCGCCACGGCCTGAACGGCAACCCGCCGGCGGTGGGCGCGATCCACAACCCGTGGGAAGACCTCCGCGACGGCTTCGACGCGGCGGGCTGGCTGAACCTGACAAACACGCGGGGCGTCCTGAAGATCGAGGGCGTGTCGATCGAACTGACCGGCCTGGACGACCCGCACATCAAGCGCGACCGCTACGCACGGGTGGCGGGCGGCCCCTCCGGGACCTACGACTTCTCGATGGGCGTCGTCCACGCCCCGTACCTGCGCACCCTGGACGCCTTCACGGCGGACGGCTACCCCCTGATCCTGGCCGGCCACACACACGGCGGCCAGCTGTGCATCCCCTTCTACGGCGCCCTGGTCACCAACTGCGACCTGGACACGGACCGGGTGAAGGGCCTCTCCACCCACACGGCCGAGGGCCACACCTCCTACCTCCACGTCTCCGCGGGCTGCGGCACCAACCGCTACACCCCGGTCCGCTTCGCGTGCCCGCCGGAGGCGACCCTGCTGACGCTGGTGGGGCGGGACTGACCCGGCTGACGCCGGTGGGGAGGTGAGGGGGAGCAAGGAGGGCCACCGCCCCTCTACCGCTCCCACCTCCCCCTCCCACCTGGGCGTAACCCACCTGGGCTAGCCCGCATGGCCCCGGTCCTCCCCCGCTCCTAGCGTGAGGGCATGACCGCTCCGATACCCAGGGAGATCCCGGACCTGCCCGCGGTCCCGGGCCCACCCCTGCTGCTCCCCGCCCCGGTGCCGGCCACGGCGGTGGTGGCCCCCGCCCACCGCCCCCTGACAGGGATCTTCCGTCTGCTGATCGCCCTGGCGGCCGCCGCGGGCGTCACCCTGCAACTCCTGCTGGGCACCCCCGCCCGCACCCTCAGCTACTTCAGCGTCCAGGCCAATGTGCTGCTGGCGGTGGTCATGCTGCTGTCGGCGAGCAGGGCCTGGCGGGCCCGCCGCCCGCTCCCGTCCGCCGTGACGGGCGCCGCACTCCTCTACGTCCTGATCGCCGCACTGGTCTACCACCTGCTGCTGGCCCACACGACGCCCCCGTTCTCCATGACGGGCGCCACGGCGCCCCCGGAGCGCTGGCACGCCCAGTGGGCGGCACTCCAGAGCCTGCACACCCTGGTCCCGGCGGCGGCCCTGCTGGACTGGCTGCTCCTCACCCCCGCGGCCCGCCTGCGCCTTCGCCAGGCCGCGACCTGGCTCCTCTACCCCCTGGCCTACCTGGCGTTCTCCCTCGCCCGGGCGGCCTTCCTCCCACCCTCCAACCCCTCCCGCTACCTCTACCCCTTCCTGGACGCGGCCGCCCACGGCTACCGCAGCACCCTGGCCAACGCCCTCCTTCTGGGCCTCGCGATCTACGCCCTGGCCGTCCTCCTCGTGGCCCTGGACCACACCCGCCCGACCCCGGTCCGCCATCGCGTCTAAACCGGATTTCGTCTACAGCCAGCAGTGGGCTAAAGTAAACGTCGTCGCCGCGACAAGCAGCGACATCGGGGTGTAGCGCAGCTTGGCAGCGCGCTTCGTTCGGGACGAAGAGGTCGTGGGTTCAAATCCCGCCACCCCGACGCCGTAATACCAGGTCAGGGGCCTGATCCGCATCGCGGGTCGGGCCCCTGAGTGGCTCCGGGGGCCGTTTTGGGAGCGGTTTGGGAGCCAACGTCGGAACCCGGCTCCCCTGGTCGCTCCCCTTCCTCCCCACCATGGCAGCGCCCGACATGTCACGGAGTCCCGTTGATGCGTTCTACCGCGACAGCGGACTCGGGCAGGCTTACGTCTCAGCGTCGTTGGACGACGGGTCCTGCCGCTTCAGTCGCTTCAGCACGCGCGATGTCGCGGGCACGGCAGTCTCAGACCACCAGCGTCGCGTGTGCGGAGCCGCGGAGTTCCCCGGCGACGCGGCCGGCCGGCGCGCACTGTGGCGTCTGGTGTCCGTCACACCGGACGAGGTCTCCAGCACAGTGCTGACCTACGGGCTGCGGCCCGTCGGCAGCGGCTGGCGGGAACGTGCCCTGCGAGAGCGGGCCGACCATCACGCCGAAGCCCATCTCACGCCACGCGATCTGCACGACCTGCAGCTGCGACTACCCGCTGGAACAGTGATCCACATCTGTGAGAATCCGCGTGTAGTGGAAGCTGCAGCGGACGCTGCCTGCATCCACCCCCTGGTGTGCACATCCGGCAGCGCCGCCACGGTGGTCCTCACACTCCTCGACGCCCTCGCCGCCACCGGCTGCCGTTTCGCGTACCACGGAGACTTCGACTGGCCGGGCATCGCTCTGGCGAACCGGATCATCCGCCGTTACGAAGCCCAGCCATGGCGCATGGGCGCCGAGGACTACGAGCACCTGACCGCTCGCAGCCAGGCCGAGGGAACCCCCCAGCTGCCGCTCGACGGCCAGCCCGTCAGCGCGGCCTGGGACCCGGGTCTCGCCCCTGCGATGACCGCTCTCGGGGGCGCGCTCCATGAGAAGGTCACCCTCGACCTTCTGGTGGACGACCTGCCGGGTCAGGCGCAGGAACGTCTTGGGACACGCGGCAGGCGCTCAGGGGGCCGTCCCCGCCGCAACCCGGAGTCGCCATTCGCCGACCGCGGCTACGATCACGACGTCTACCGTGACCAGGCCCGCGAGCGAGGCATCGTGCCTGCGATCGCCCGCCGCGGCGCAGGGCTGGGCACCTACCGGTGAGTGGTCGAGAGGACCTTCGCCTGGCTCCACGGCTTCCGGCGCCTGCGCATCCGCTAGGGAACGGCGGGCCGACATCCACGAAGCGTTCCTCAAACTCGCCTGCTGCCTCATCCCCCACAGGCAGCTCGGTCATTGCGCTAGCCGTTGTTAACCTTGCCGAACTTCATGGTCGCCATCGGATCAGGGCAGGCATGGCGGCATGATCGGTGCCTTCCATTGTCACGATGACCTCCCGGCCCGTCGCCGCTCCCAGCCAGGTCACGAAGGCGCGAACGGGCGCGAAGGTCGCCTCGTCGACCACGTCGGAAGGATCGAAGCTGAACTCGATCTCATCGAGGTCGAAGAAGTAGCAGGTGAACCACACACCATCAACGTCGATGGCCAGGCTCGCCGATTCCTCCGAATCCTCCCCGAGTCGGGACCACACGGCAGATGCGTCCAAGGCGCCGCTCTCCGTCGTACCGGAGAGCGTCCAGGTAAGGACATAGCGCCCCGGGACTGCGCGCAGTCCGTCGAACATGCGCCGCCAGTCGTCGATCGTAGCGTCGAGGACGCAGACGTCCCGCAGTGCTCCGTCTGCGACGAAGTCCGCTTCCCGGTACGTCGGTTCGGTCTCGTGTTGCCTCGCCATCACAGGAATCCTTCGAAAGTGAGCTGGCCCCCACGCCAACTTCAGCGGGCGCCCCAGGCTCCTGTCGGCAGCTTCAGCTCGTGAGCCGCGTCAAGGCATCGTCGTACCCCAGGGCGTTCTCAGGAAGCAGCTCTTTCATCCTTGTGAAGAATTCTGTGCCGGACCGCTGCAAGGCGTCCACGAGTTCCCGTTCCCCGACGGAAACGGTCCGCTTGACGTCATCATAGGTGAGCGACACGAGGACGAGTCCACCACCCAGGCGTTTGAACGACAAGCGGATCGGCTGATCCGGGAAGTAGGTCGACGCTTCGCCCTCGTTCGCGAGTTTCCGGAGCATGTCGCCGATATACGCCCATAGTTCATCGACATAGTCCCAGAGCACCTGGTCCAGGATCCGTACGCCGTTGATGGTCATATCGATAGCCCCCTCGACATACGAAGGATCCGCAGGAGGAGAGCCTGCCTCCGCCACGTCGACGAACGATCCCGACTTGGTGCGCAGGTAGGACGTGATGTCGATCATATAGCCAGCCTACTTGTCGAGGGTTCCGGGATAAAATTGTCCGACGCGGCCATTCTTGATACCGAGGACGTAGTCCACGCCGTTTACTCGACCCTCGATCTGATACATGCCCATCGGACCGCGCGAGACGAGTTTGTCCCGGTTCTGCTTCAGCGTCTCCGTGATGGCATCTTGCACATCCTGGACGGACATTTTTCCGTCGAGGAACGACTGCTTTGCTTTGACAGACCCGTCCCAGTATTCCGGGTGATGCCTTTCCAGGACATGCGCCATGCCCTTCTTGTCGAGCACGAACTCATTGCTACCGAACTGGTATTTCCGGCTCTGCCAGCTCTTGAGCGCGTTCTCGACCTTGCACGTGAACAGGCCCAGCGGATCCGACTCGCTCCCCGGGTTGCCGACATAGGCATGAGGGTTGGGGCCAGGCAGGAGGCCCATTGGGTCCGATGTGAGGTATCCGCCCGTTTCGGGGTCGTAGTAACGCAACAGGTTGTAGTCGAGGCCCGTCTCGCCGTCGGCGTACTGCCCCGGGAACCGAAGCCGGCAGTCCACAGTCTCCTCAGAGTCCGCGGCTGAGGGGAACTTGGTGCCCCAGAGTGTGGTGCGGGACTGCCACGCAAGTTCGGCGGAGAGGGAGACCAGTTCCATGGGCGTGCCGACGGCGTCCGTGATCACGGCGTGGAAACGTGGCCTCATGTCAGGGCTGCTCTCCTCGGCCAGTCGGGCGAGGAAGGAAGTCTCGGCTGACGACGCCCGCCGGTCGGTCTGCGCGACTGGGCGATGGGTCCCTGGCTCATAGTCCCAGGTGGTGATCCTTCCGTCCGTATCGATCTGTTCCGCAAGGCGCGTGTCGTCCCACGAGAAGTCGATGCGATCCGCTGCTGAACCGTCCTCGTCGACACGATGTTTGGAGATGCGCCGACCCATCGGGTCATAGCGGTAGAGCCAGTGGTCACCGTCAGGTGTGACCACCTCTTTCAGCCGGTCCTCGGCATCCCATGCATACATCCAGAGGCGCTTCTGCCCGTTGAGTAGCCTGCGCGTCCGGCGGACCAGGCGCCCCTGTGCGTCGTACTCGAACGTCGTGCGTCCCGCCTGGCGGACGAGTGTGCCCTCGAACTTGCGCCCGCCTTCTGAGGCGTGGCCGGGGGCCGACGCTTGGAGCAGGTTGCCGGCCGCGTCGTAAGCATAGGTTTCGGTCCATCCGTGTGCTCGTACCCCCGTGACCCGGCCCAGGGCGTCCAGGTCGTAGCGACGCGTACCGGAGGTCAGTTCGCGGATCTCCGTGAGATGTCCGTCGGCCCGGTGAGCGTACGTGCGGTGCTGGAGCAGGCGCTCCGGCCCCGCACCTGTCAGAGTCGACACCAATGACTGATCACTCAACCGCCCGGTCGGACTCCAGCTCTGGGTCAGCCTCACCGCCTCACCCAATCGTCGCTCGGTCTCACGCCCCGCCTCGTCGTAGGTGAAAGCGACCGAGCCCGCCTCCGAGCGCAGCATTATTGGGCGTCCAGCCGCGTCGTACGCCCATTCCGATGCCAGACCGGAGGGTGTCACGCGGCGAGTACGACGACCGGCGGCGTCGTACTCGAAGATCGATGGCCGACCGTTGACTGTTTCCAACAGGATTCGCCCCAGCGCGTCCCGCTCGAACGTCACGTCGGCGTCCGCATTGACCGCGCGTCGGAGGCCACCGTCCAGCCCGTATTCGTACGTCGTGATCTCACCGGAGTCGTCTTGCCGAGTGATGACCCGGCCGCACGCGTCCAGCGTGAAGCGCATGACCTCGCCGGTGCCGTTGGTCCGGGCGATCAGTTCTCCCGCAGCGTTGTGCGTGTACGTCAGCGTGCGCCCGTTGAAGTCCGTCTCCGCGATCAGCCGGCCGACCTCGTCGTAGATGTACGACCAGGTCCGCCCATCGGGGTTGGTGACACCGGTCAGGCGCAGTTCGGTGTCGTACGTGAATGCATACCGGGAGCCGTCCGGGTCAGTGCGGGTAGCCGGGAGGTCGAAGGGCGCGGCTGTCTGACGAGTGGTGTTGCCCGCTGGATCAGTGTGGGTGACGAGATTGCCCTCGGCGTCCCATGTCCAGGACTCGCGGGTGCCGTCGGCCAGTTCACGCCAGGACGGCTTGCCCTCCGTGGTCCAGCCCAGGCGGCTGACGTGGCCAAGAGGGTCGGTCACCTCGATGACCCGGCCGAAGGGGTCGCGGCGGATTGTCGTCGTATGGCCCAGTTCGTCTGTCACAGCGATGGGCAGGCCCGCAGCGTCATACGCCACCGTGCGGGTGTGGCCCAGAGCGTTGGTGATCGCCGTCGGACGGCCCTTGTCATCCAGGGCGTACCGTGTCTCAGCCCCGAGCGGGTCGACGGTCTTCAGCAGGTTTCCCCGCTCGTCATAGGTGTGCTGCCAGACAGCGCCGCCCGGTTCGATCACCTCAGTCGGTAGACCGAGCCCGTTGTAAGCAGCCCGGGCCACCTTGCCATCAGGATGGGCGAGTTCAACCAGGTTTCCGGCGCGGTCGTAGGCGTAGCCGGTCCTGCGGCCGACGGGGTCCGTGACCGTCAGTGGCTTGTCGCCGTACTCGTCCCATTCCGTGCGGGTGACGTGCCCGAGCGGATCGGTCTCTTCCACCACCAGGCCCTCGGCGTTGTAGCGGTGGACCGAGACGTGGCCCTGGGAGTTTGTGTACGTCGTCGTGCGTGCGGTGTCGTCGTAGGTCAGGGTGCCGGAGAGGATGCCGTCGACGCCCTCGGTACGGGTCACCCGGCCGCGGTCGTCGTAGACGTAACCGAACCAGGTGTCGTTGCGGTCGGTCCAGCGGGTGACGCGGCCCTCGGTGTCGTAGGTGAAGCGCAGGGGTTCGCCGCTGGAGTTGATGACCTCGGTGAGGTTGCCGGCGGTGTCGTAGGCATAGCGCATCACCACCGTGCCCTCGTCGGTCGCGGGGTTCGGGTGGTAGCGGGAGGGCGGCTCGTCCAGGAGGCGCAGGGCGGTGATGCGGGGGCCCTGGGTGTCGACGGCGACGTAGTAGCCGCCGGAGTGGCGGATGCCGAACGGGATGCCTTCGTCGTCGCGTTCGACGTCGATGCGGTTGCCGTTGAGGTCGGCCCAGGAGTCCAACGCGAGGTGGAAGACGCCGAAGGTGGGTGAGGGGACGGGGGCGGCGAAGGTGCGGGTCACGCCGGTGGCCGGGTCAGTGACCGTCATCGCGCTGTCCGGTTTGCCGTCCCACTCCAGCGGCCAGCGCGGGCCCTTCACCGGCATGGTCGCCACGCCCGGTTCCGGTACCGGGTAGACCAGGCGCATGCCGTCCGCCGCGGCGAAGACGACACCTTCGCCGTCGATCTGGAGGCACTCGTCCAGGGTGGAGATCCAGGTCGGGCCGAAGCAGACGCCTCCCCGGTAGGAGGAGAGGTGGGTGCGGGTGAACTCCAGGGGCAGGCTGCCGGGCAGGGTCAGGTCGGTCTGCGTCATCAGCATGGCGCCGGTCGCCACGTCGATCGGCTCGCCGACACACGGGGTGCGTTCGGCGTTGCGGGCCGCCGGGCCCAGCTCGACCAGGTCGGGGCGGAGGGAGGGCGGGCGCAGCAGCAGGGGGGTGGTGTCGGCGAGGCCACCTTCCATGCTCGCCTTGAGCAGGCCGCCGCCCGCTCCCAGCGCGCCGCCGAAGATCATGCCATCCTTGGCGGCCTGGTTGACCTCGTCCAGGCTGAAGCCCTGCTGGAGGCCAGCGGCCATCTTCAGCGGCTGGGCCACGGCGAGGTCCACGGTGACCGACTCGACCCCGCCGAACGCGGCGGCGACCAGGGTGCCGGCGGCGATCTCGGCCACCGTGGTGGAGACGGCGACGCCCATCGTGGCGCCGAACTCGATGACCGCGTCCGCCGCAGCGACGGCCGCCCCTGAAGCCAGGCCCGCGGTGAAGAAGGCCAGCGCCACCCCGCCCGCGATCACAGCCGCGTCGATGCCGATCTGCGTCCAGAGCTTGTTGATCGCGTCGTCGATGGCGTCGGCGAACTTCTCCAGCGCCTTGGCCATCTCCCGCGAGGACTTGGCGAGGTCGCTCAGCCAGCCGCCATCCTGGTCCTTGGCGTAGCGGCCCCAGAACTTGTCGAACGCCTCGATCGAATCACCGGTGTTGTGGTGGATGACCGAGGACGCGCTGCGGTGCACGGGGGTACGGACGTCGTCCACCGAGTCGGCGAAGGCACTCCAGGCCTTCGCCGCCGCCCGCAGCTTGTCGGCGTCGGCCTCGGGCCACCACATACCCAGCTTGAGAAGAATGTGGCGGGCTTTGTCCTCAACGCTCACCGGCACCGTCGCTCTGCTTGTCGCTCTTCACTTGCGTGAACATCCCGGCGATGAGCTGATCGTTGTCCACGTGCCCGTCCGACAGGTCCACCAACGCCTCGTGAATACTCGTCAGGCCGAGCACCAGCACCCCGGCCGCGCTCTCGATCTTCTTCTGCTGCGGCTTGTAGGCGTTGCCGAACTTGTCGCCCTGCTCGTCGTGGCCCCAGGGCTCACCCAGCCCGTCCAACGTCTGGATCAGCGTGGTCAGCGCCTTGCTCAGATCGATGGCTCCCTGATGGAAGGCCGGAGCCGCTGCCTTGATGTCGGCGGTCTTGATATCCAGGACCTTGCCGGGCACCTTGCCGTCACCCACCGATGAACCCCCGTTCGCAGTCGCGGCTTCCGACCATAGGGCAGACGGGTAAAGGAAGTGTCATGCCGGCAGCCTGCGCGTGTAATGGTGCCCGTCCAGAGTCGTCTCCGAGTCCTCCTGCTGGCTGGCCGTGATGGCGTTCCCAGGAGCGGGTGGGTGATCGCCTCGTTGGCCGGGAGATGACGTCGCGACTCCCTGCCGGCCGAATCTCTGCTGATCGGCTCCGAGGCGGCCTCGGTCGAGCAGATCGCCCCCGGAACGGTTCAAGTCGCCTTCGGCGACACGGTCCTGGACGCCGATCTGGTGGTGGCGGCCGACGGCATCGGCAGCAAAGTGCGCAGCCGTCTCTTCCCCGGCCACCCCGGCCCAGTCCACAGCGGCTCGACGGTGCTGCGCGCCATCACCGAGCATGCGGTCGACCTGCGCACCGACTTCGAGCTGACCTGGGGCCGAGGCGCGGAGTTCGGGCACATCGCCTTCCTGGACGGGCGGGCCGAGTGGCACGCCGTCCTCAACCTCCCTGCCGGAACGCGATTCGCCGACCCACTGGCCGAACTGCGCCGCCGGTTCCACGCCTGGCACGACCCCATCCCCGCCCTGCTCGACGCGACCCGGCCCGACGCTGTTCTCCACCACGACGTCAACGAACTCCACACACCGCTCCCCTCGTATGCGGTCGGACGGATCGCGCTGCTCGGCGACGCGGCACACGCGATGACCCCCAACCTCGGACAGGGCGCCTGCCAGGCACTGGAGGACGCGGTCACCCTGGCCGCCGCCCTCGGCACCGGGCCCACCATCGAAGCCGCGCTCGCCCGCTACAACGCCGAGCGCCGGCCGCGCAGCCAAGCTGTCGCGCAGGCTGCCCGGCAGGCCGGGCGCATGGGCCAGCAGCTCTCCCATCCACTGGCCGTCACGCTGCGGAACACGGCGATGCGGCTGACACCGTCCCGCATGGCAACGCGCATGATCCTTCGACACCACGCCTGGGTCCCGCCACAGCTGAACTGATCCGGTTCGCGCCCTGCCAACTCACCACGGACACCTGCCGGGACAAGTCGAGCTAAGGGTCTTGCCGTCGGCGGTCACGGCGGGCAGGGTGTCCGCGTGCCTGCTCTTGTTCCGGACGACCTCACGCAGGGCCGAATTACCAGCTACCTCGCAGAGACGGCCTAGATCTCGAAGGTGGCCGCGCGGTGGTGGCGCTGGGGCCCCGAAATAGGCGAGGCGGCCGGCGCCCTGAGAGAGGCCGGGCTTCCTGTCGATCTGGCGGAGCATCAGCCACGGTCAGGAGCCGATGGAATGACCTCAGGGACACGTCCTTGAGCATCTCCGACGCGCTCGAACGCCTGCATGGCACCCCGGACGGCGAGCCTGACTAGACCGTCCGCCCGCCCCGCCTGGGGCGAGACGGGCGGCCCGGATCGGTCGGTGCCCGGGTCTGCCGGCTACGGGTTGAAGTTGAACGTGAAGTCCGGGGCGGTCACGGTGAACTCCAGCATGAGGATCGTCCGCGAGCTCGAGTCCGAGACGTTCGAACACCACTCGAAGGCACTGCGCGGGACCGTCTCCTGGTATTTGTCCCGCCACTCGGTGCTGTCGCCCGCGTAGGCGTAGCAGTACCAGACCGGGTTGACGGCTTGTGCGTCACCGCCGTAGACGACGGCGGTCTCCCCGGGGCCGATCCGCCACCAGCCCTCCTTCCGCCAGTTGCTGCTGGCCGAGCAGTTGGGCTGGTACCGCTCGACCATCGCCCAGATTTCGCGCTCGTAATTGTTCTTGAACCTCAGCGCCACGGCGCGCCTCCTACTCCCCGCTCGGCTGCCTGCGGGCAGCCGGGCTTCCGTCGGACCGGGTCAGAGCGTTTTGCGGGATCGGATTGTCGGTCCCACCGGGGGGAGCGCCGGACCGGCCCGCTGCGATGGCACGCTCCAGTGCCTCTTCGTCCGCATCGGTTTTCGGATCGACCGCCTCGGCAGCCTCCTGAGACATGGGATCTCCTATCTCCGTCGGTCAGTGCAGCGGAGAGGTTCCCGGGAGAAGGCGCGGCGTACCGCAGCGGGGTGGGGGGGTGCCTCGTACGGGGCCTCGGCACAGGGCCCGATCAGGCTAAATAGCCTGCCGCCGCCCGCATCATCTTGATGATGGCCTCCGCGACGCCCCGCACCACGACATCGGGCTCACGGGGTCCGTGTACGGCCATGGGCAACCCACGCCGTACGAAGCCCCGCCGCGCCCACTCCTATATCCGTCTCAGCGTTGTCCCCGACCATCCCCCCTCCGGCGCTGAGCCGGACGCCGCACAGCGCGGCGGTAGCCTCGAAGTGCTCGTACGCCGGTTTCCTGGCTCCGATCTCCTCCGAGACACAGATGCCGTCGAAGTGCGACGCAAGCCCGGTCGCGGCGAGATTGGCCCGTTTAATGTCCCCCGCTTCGTTCGTCGCGATGCCGAGCGTCCACCGCGCACCGCACAGCGCTTCGAGTCCTTCCCGCACCTCCGGGAGGCAGCGCACCGACCGCGCGACGCCGTCGACGTACTCGCGCCAGAGGTCGCCCGGGTCGTCGCCGAGCCCGAGCGCCTCCCGCAGATGGACGAAGTCCGCCGGATAGGCTCGCTCCCAGAGCCGTTCACAGAGGACGGACTCCGATCCCCCAGGCAGTCGCCGCGATCGCGCGAAGCCACGGGCCCAGTCCTCCAGGCCCCCGTCGGTCGATCAGGGCCAGGTCGAAGAATGCAAGCACACGGCGACGCTACGCGACCGACGGCGGGCGCTTCACGGCCGTTCCAGGAAGCTCCCACGGGGGACAAAAGGTGGCCAAACGCAACAGCCCGCACCGCACCGTCGCGGACAACCACGGACGGAACACGGGCCGTTGGACCTGGCCAATCACTCGCCCACAAGGTCAACTACCCCCGAAATCGCGTTCGGGACGAAGAGGTCATGGGTTCAAATCCCGCCACCCCGACAGCTAAGTAGCAGGTCAGAGGGCCCTACCGAATCGGTAAGGGCCCTCTGACGTTGCTGCGTGTCTAACTGCGTGACTATCGATTCTGAGTGTCTACGAACCTCGCGGGTTGGTGCCGAAGATCCCGTCCATGACGACGGCCCCTGTCTGGATCACGGACCGGATCTGCTTCCGGTACACCTCCTCGGTCACAGCGGTTCCAGAGTGCCCGACGAGCCGCGAAATCTCCTCCAGCGGGACCCCCCGGTCGGAGAGCAGGGACACGAAGCTCTGCCGCAGCTCCCGCGGAGTCCACTCATCGGCGTTGATCCCGTCGATGCCCTTGAGCGCCTGGCGGAAGGCGCGGCGAACGTTGGCAGCGTCGAGCGGCTTGCCCACGGCCGAGGAGAAGACGAGGCCGTGTTCCTCCCAGTCGTCACCAGCGGCGAGCCGGTCCCATCCCTGATCTTCGAACTGCTGCCAGAGGGCATCGACGCAGCGCGCCGGCAGAGCAAGTGTGCGCCGGGACTTGCGAGTCTTCGTGTCCCCGCTCCGCCGGACCGACCGCCAGACGGCGATGTGCGGAGGCTGAGGCGAGTCGAGGTCCGGCCGGCCTTCAGGAAGACACCTCGTCGAGCAGTTCGGCCGGGAAGGAGACTGAGCGAACCCCGGCCGCGGACTTCGGCGCCTTGTCGAAGAGTCGGCCGTCCTGCAGCTCGGCCTGAGCCCGGCGCACGGTGACCGTCAGCCCCTCCAGGTCGATATCCCGGCGCCGCAGAGCAGCCAGTTCCCCCGAACCGCAGAGTGGTGAAGGCCGCCAGGAACACGAGCCTGATGCGTCGAAGGTCGCGCTGTACCGGCGATCCGCCGGGATCACCGGACAGGCATGTCGCCGCGGGCGCTTCAGCGCACGCACAATGTGACCTGGAGGACGGTCCGACGGGCTCTGGGCGGGCAGTGGCCGCAGCCGCGGAAGAAGCAGCGGCGCGAGGAGTCCCGGCTCGATCCCTACACGTCACTGATTGACGGCATGCTGCGGGCTGACCTGGACACTTCTCCCGAACAGCGGCACGCTGCCCAGCGCATCCATGACTGCTTGGTGGAGAGCCATCGGCTTGTCGCTTGTCACCCGCGGCGCGCCCCTGGGTGATGTAGCGGTAGAGCAGATTGAGTCTGCCGCTGTATACGAGCTCGCGCGCCGCTCCGTCCCCGCCCGTGGGTGAACGAGGTCTCCACCCCGAAGGCCGATTGAGTGACTGGAGCGTCACCCTCCGTGCACGGACACGCAATGTGTGGTGCGCTGCCCACGTCAAATCCGGTTGTCGGGCTCGGACAGCGACGCCCGCCTTGGATCCGTGGACGATTGAAGGGAAACCCATGGTGCTCCGCGCACTGGCGGCGACTGGTGTCGCCACATCATTGTTCGGCTGGTCCGCCTTCGGCGCCAGCGCGGCTCCGCTCCCGCCGCCGGACCGGATCGTCATCGACAGCGTGGCGGCCAACGGTACCGGCTGCCCGCCGGGGACGGCCTCCGTGGCCACCTCCCCTGACAACACCGCCTTCAGCGTCACCTACAGTGACTACCTCGCGCAGGTGGGGCCCGGCTCCGCGCCGACCGACTTCCGGAAGAACTGTCAGCTCAACCTGCGCGTGCACGTCCCCGGTGGCTTCACCTACGCGATCGCGTCCGCCGACTACCGCGGCTTCGCGTCACTGGCGCCGGGTGCGTCCGGGACCCAGCGGGCCAGCTACCACTTCCAGGGCAACGCCACCACCACCAAGACCCATCGCTTCCAGGGCGGGTTCACCGGCAACTGGCAGACGACCGACACCGTGCCCGTCGCCGCCCTGGTCTTCGCCCCCTGCGGGGAGGAGCGCAACCTCGACATCAACACTGAACTACGGGTCGACCCCGGCACCTCGAGCCCGAGCGCCACCAGCTTCATGGCCATGGACTCGACGGACGGCACGATCAAAACCGTGTACCACGTGGCCTTGAAGCAGTGTCAGTGATCTCCTGGCGCTGCGATCGGCGGGTGCGTCCAGGCCAACGGCTCTCGTAATCGGTGGTAGCACCACGTGGTGATCATTGGAGGAGGATGCGCTGGCGGAGCAGGGGTAACTCGGCTCGCCCGCGCATCTCCCTCTTGCGGCACGCGAGCTGCCGGGTGACATCAAAAGTCAGCAACTTTGATCAAGCACCCGTCGTCGCTTCGCTCCTCCGGGCGGGCGCGGGCGGCCGGCGGCGCCCACCCCTGTAGCCGAGAGGCGCCAGCTCTATGTCCATCACCTCGCCCTGCGAGCAGATCTCGCTTCCGCGGGGCGTGTCAGCAGACGGACAGCGCCTCAGCGAAGTCGAGTGGTCTGCTGCTTGATGAGCCACCCAGATGATCTCTCGCGGCGGGCCAGCCCGCCCAGCACAGGTGTCAATCCGGCGCCGCCGCTTGTCCTGCGGTCCCGAGCGGGCGAACTGGACCTCAGCGGAGTTGGCCCTGGCCCGGCTCTCCCAGGCGAGCGCGTACGCCACGCGCTCGGGTGTGCGGCCGTACGGTGGCACTCGCGTGCCCTCATCACTGCCAGGGCGAGGTCGAATTGTTCCCTAAGGGAACGCCGATGGGCGTCAGGTCTGGGTCCGGCGCGCCAGATCAACGCGAAGGGCTACGCCCCCGGAGTAGATCGCCGTGCCGCGGCAGTTCGCCGAAGCAGGCACCCGCATGCAGCCCCGTCGGCCTTCTCCTGGCCGGACCGTGCGGTGAACCGCGCAGCGATCACGGGATGTAGATCTCTCGCGCCGGATGAAGATGATGACGTGCTTCCTGTCCGTCGGGGCGACGATGAGCCGGTGCCCTGTTGATCGACGATCTCGGTTGCCCCCTCAGCTCGCGTCGCCCCAAACGGCTTGCAGGTCCTCGCAGCGGACGGTGATCGACGCGTCAGTGAGGGCGATCTCGTGCACGCAACCCCCGTCCTCGCCCGGGAGGATCTCGTCGAGGAGCACGGTGTCGACCAGCATCCAGTCGATTGAGTGCTCATAGTCGATGGAGAAGTGCGTCACTCCTGAGTAGCTGATGCGAAGCCCGGCGTCGTGCTTCCACTGGTTCGGGGAGAATTCCAGGGCAAGCCCTCCGCTTTTGTCGGTAGGCACCCGGATACCAGCCAATTCCAGATCCTTGACACAGCGGCTATTACCGTGCCCCAAAGCGTAATGCGCCGGATCCGACGCGAATTCCCTTGCGCCGGTCGGCAGTTGATCACGAAATTTGGGGAGTTCGGCCAGGTAGCCCCTCGGATCAACGTAGAACCCGCCATCATTCCAGACGGCCGTCACGTACTTCATTTGCAACCTTCCGCGGCGAGAGGCGGTCGCCTCCATTTATCTCCCGAAATGTCCTCAGTACCCTTCGGGCCGATGCGGCCGACTTTCCGCAAATCGTAGATGACCCGTCCCTCGGGGTCGGCGTACTGTCCGGGAAACGCAGCGGGCAGTCGACTGGCGACGTCGCTTCGTCCAGAGCCGGAAAGGGAGTGCCCCACAGGCTGGTACGACGCTGCCGGACCAGATCTCCTGTCGCGGAGACCAGCTCCGTGGATGTACCGAGGGAGTCGGTGACGACTACGTGGAACTGCACGTGCCGAGTGGCGCCGCGCGCAAGCCGTCGCCGACTCTGAGGTGTCTCGTCCGTCAGACAGATGTATCAAGTCGACGGGGACCCACTCGTCCATCGCGCTCCACTTTGTCGGTTGTGTATCCAGAGCTTGCGTGCACGACACGGGCAGAGTCCGACAAGGATGACGTGGACATCATGAAGGTTCGGCCTCCGACTCCCAGTGAATCGCTCCGGGTCTGATGGAGGCTCGATTCCCTGAGAGGATCGAGTCATGGCACGTCCGTCCCCATACCCTGCTGAGCTTCGTGAACGTGCGGTGCGCATGGTCGCGGAGATCCGTCCGAACTACCCGACAGAGTGGGCCGCGATAAAGGCGGTCGCG
>NZ_JBWKIR010000016.1:39624-176036 GCF_056432605.1 Streptomyces sp. NPDC045022 | reverse complement strand
GGGTGGCGTCCCGTACGACGGCCTGACGGCTTGGGTGGCGTCCCGTACGACGGCCTGACGGCTTGGGTGGCGTCCCGTACGACGGCCTGACGGCTTGGGTGGCGTCCCGTACGACGGCCTGACGGCTCGGGTGGCGTCCCGCACGGTGGCCCGGCGGCTCGGGTGGCGTCCCGCACGGTGGCCTGACGGCTGGGGGCGCGCAGTTCCGCGCCGGTCCCGCGCGGACGCCTGACGTTCGGATACGCGAGACCGTCACCGCGTCACCTGGGCCGGCTGGGCCACCCGGGCCGGGGAGTGTCAGTGCCCCGGCATATCCTGATCCCGAATGGCCATCGGCTGACGAAGGGGTCCGAAGGTGCCGTCGATGCTCGATGCGGTCGTGGTGGGTGCGGGACCGAACGGACTGACCGCTGCCGTGGAGCTGGCCCGCCGCGGCTTCTCCGTCGCCCTGTTCGAGGCGCGGCCCACCGTGGGCGGCGGCGCCCGCACCGAGGAGCTGACCCTCCCCGGCTTCCGGCACGATCCGTGCTCGGCCGCCCACCCCCTCGGCATCAACTCTCCCGCCTTCCGCGCCATGCCCCTCGACCGCTACGGCCTCGAATGGCTGCACGCCGACCTGCCGATGGCGCACCCCTTCCTCGACGGCAGCGCGGCCGTGTTGTCCCGGTCGGTCCCCGAGACCGCCGCCTCCTTCGGACCACGCGACGCGGGCGCCTACCGCAGGCTCGTCGAGCCGTTGCTCGCCCACTGGGACACCCTCGTCCGGGACTTCATGTCCCTGCCACTGACCGCGCTCCCGCGCGACCCCGTCACCCTGGCCCGCTTCGGCCTGGCCGGGCTGCCCCCGTCCACCTGGCTGATGCGCCGCTTCAAGGACGACCGGTTCAAAACCCTCTTCGCGGGCCTGGTAGCCCATGTGATGGCTCCCCTCGGCGGGCCGGCCACCAGCGCCATCGGCCTGGTCTTCGCCCTGTCCGCCCACGCCCGCGGCTGGCCGGTGCCCCGGGGCGGCTCCCAGGCCATCTCCGACGCGCTCGCCGCCTACCTGACGGACCTCGGCGGCGCCGTGCACACCGACTACGAGGTCAAGCGCCTGGACGACCTGCCGCCCGCGCGCGCGTACGTCTTCGACACCTCGCCCACCGCGCTCGCCCGCATCGCCGGCTTCGGCGACCACTACGCGAACTACCGGTACGGTCCCAGCGTCTTCAAGATCGACTACGCGCTGGACGGCCCGGTGCCCTGGACCGCGCCCGAGGCCCGGGGCGCCGGAACCGTCCAGATCGGGGCGAGCAGTGCCGAGATCGGCACCGCCCTGCGTGCCGCATCCCGTGAGGGCCGCGCCCCCGACAGACCGTTCATGATCACCGTGCAGCCCAGCGTGGTCGACCCCAGCCGAGCCCCCGAGGGCAAGCAGGTCTTCTGGGCGTACGGTCACGTCCCCAACGGCTGGTCCGGAGACCTCACCGACGCCATGGAGCGTCAACTGGAGCGCTTCGCCCCCGGCTTCCGTGACCGCGTGCTGGCCCGCGCCGTCGCCGGCCCCGCCGAGATGGCCGCCCGCAACGCCAACTACGTCGGCGGCGACATCGCCTGCGGCGCGGCCTCCGGACTCCAGCTGCTGCTGCGCCCCAAACTGTCCCTGTTCCCGTACCACACGCCCCACCCGGCGGTGTTCATCTGTTCCTCGGCGACCCCGCCGGGGCCGGGCGTGCACGGCATGTCGGGGCACAACGCGGCCAAGGCCGTATGGCGCAGACTGAGACAGCCATGACCACCATCACCCTCGTGCGGGGTGACATCACCCGGCAGAGCGCCGACGCGATCGTCAACGCGGCCAACTCCTCCCTCCTCGGTGGTGGGGGAGTGGACGGCGCGATCCACCGCCGCGGTGGCCCCGCCATCCTGGAGGAGTGCCGCAGCCTGCGCGCCTCCCGGTACGGCAAGGGCCTGCCCACCGGTCAGGCGGTCGCCACCACGGCGGGGGAACTGGACGCCCGCTGGGTGATCCACACGGTGGGCCCGGTCTGGTCCGCGACCGAGGACCGCTCCGGCCTGCTCGCCTCCTGCTACCGCGCGTCCCTCCGCGTGGCCGACGAACTGGGCGCCCGCACGGTCGCGTTCCCGGCCGTCTCCACCGGCGTGTACCGGTGGCCGATGGACGACGCGGCGCGCATCGCCGTCGCAACGGTCCGAAACACGCCGACGGCCGTCGAAGAGGTGCGCTTCGTCCTCTTCGACGACCGGGCGTACGAGGCCTTCGCCCGGCAGGTCGGCTGACGGCCGACGGGGAGCGTGTGCCGCCTGGCCCGGAGTGGTCCCGCGCGGGACAACCGGACGACCAGCGGGAGAACAACGAGAAGGACGGGCGCGGCCGGGGAGGTCGCCCGCCCGGCGGCCTTCGGCCGAGGCGTCAGGTCCCGCTCAGCTCGCGCAGCGTCCGGCCGAGCAGTGCCACGCCCTCGGCGATGACCCCGGGCGGGGTGGCCGCGTAGCCGAGGACGAGGCCGGGGCGGCCGGGCAACTGCTGGTGCCAGGACAGCGGCTGGCACTTCACACCGTGCGCGAGCGCTGCCTCGGCGGCCTCGGTGTCGGACACGTCCGCCGCGTAGGTGACCGTCAGGTGCAGGCCGGCCGCGGCGCCGTGCACGACCCCGCCGGGCAGGTGCTCGGCGAGGGCGGCGATCATCGCGTCCCGGCGCCTGCGGTGGCGGCGGCGCAACAGCCGTAGATGACGCTCCAGTTCACCGGTCTCCATGAGCCGGGCCAGTACCAGCTGCGGCAGCACCGCGTTGCCCAGGTCGTTGAAGCGCTTGGCGTCGATCAGCCCGGCGCGGTAGCGGGGCGGCGCCACCAGCCAGCCGATGCGCAGTGCCGGAGCGAGCAGCTTCGACACGCTGCCCATGTAGCACACCCGGTCGGCGAGCAGCGCGTGCAGCGCGGGCACCGGCGGCCGGTCGTAGCGGTGCTCGGCGTCGTAGTCGTCCTCCAGGATCAGCCCGCCCTCGCGCGCCCAGCCCTGCAGCTCACGCCGCCGCTCGCCGCTGGTCACCACCCCGGTGGGGAACTGGTGGGCCGGGGTGAGGAGCACCGCTCGGGCTCCCGTGGCGCGCAGCGCGTCCACCCGCACCCCGTCCTCGTCGACCGGCACCGGCGGGGTGGCGAGGCCCCCGTTCCGCAGGTGCTGGCGTGCCCCGAGGGAGCCGGGGTCCTCCACCGCGACACCGTCGATGCCGTCCGCCCGCAGCACCGGGTGCAGCAGGGTCAGCGCCTGCGCGGTGCCCGCGACGATCAGCACCTCGTCCGGCCCCACCCGTACGCCCCGCATCCGGGCGAGCCAGTCGGCGACGGCCCGCCGCAGCCGGGGAGCGCCACGCGGGTCGCCGTAGCCGAGGTGGCCGGCGGACAGCTCGGCGAGGACGGCGCGTTCGGCGCGCAGCCAGGCGGCCCGCGGGAAGGTGGCGAGGTCGGGACGGCCGGGTGTGAAATCGACGGCGGCGGGGGCGGCCCGCAGCGCGTCGAAGACGCCCGCGCCCGGTACACCGGTGAACAGCGCGCCGGGTGCGGCCCGCTGGGTCTGTGCTGTCGTGCCGGGTATGCCGGTGGGGTGCGTGCCGGGTGTGGTCCGCTGGGTCTGTGCTGTCGTGCCGGGTATGCCGGTGGGGTGCGTGCCGGGTGTGGTCCGCTGGGTCTGTGCCGTTGTGCCCGGTAGGCGGGTGACCTGCGTGCCGGGCACGGTTGGTGCCCCGCTCTGCCGGGCCGCGCCCTCCGCGCTCTGCGAGTCCGCGCCTGCCGTGGTCTTGCTCTCCGCGCTCTGCGAGTCCGTGCTTGCCGTGGCCGGGCTCTCTCCGCTCCGCCGGGCTGCGCTTGCCGTGGCCAGGCTCTCCCTGCTCTGCGAGTCCGTGCCGCCGGAGGTCGCGCTCTCCCCGCTCCGCCCGGCCGCGCCTGCCGGGGTCGCGCTCTCCCCGCTCCGCCGGCCCGCGCCCCCCGAGGTCGCGCCGTGCCCCCTCCGCCCGGCCGCTCCCCCGGACGCCGCGCTCTCCGGGCTGTACCAGGCCGCCCCCTCCGTGCTCTGCGAGACCGCGCCCCCGGGGGCCGCCGGGTACGGGTACGGCGCCGCGACCACCACCGTGCCACCGCGCCGCCGGCCCTCCACCTGGCCGTCCTCGGCGAGCCGACGGTACGCCTCGGTCACCACCCCGCGCGAGACCCGCAGCTCCGCCGCCAGCACCCGGGTGGGCGGGAGCCGGCCGCCCACCGCCAGCCGGCCGTCGGCGATCGCCTGCCGCAGTCGGCCGGTCAGCCACTCCGCCTTCCCGCCGGCGGGGACGTCACCGACGGCCAGCTGCAGGAAGTCGGAGCCGTGGTCCGGGACTTCCCCCGCTGTCGGCACCGCTCGCCCCTCGTCCACCGTGCCCATGCTGTCACCTCGCCCTGCCGGCCCCGCCCGCCGGGCTCAGGGACCGAAGACGAACTCCGGCGCGCCCGGGGCGAGCAGAGCCGTCGTGGTGACGGCACCCCAGTGCGCCGCCACCTCCTCCTCAAGAGTCTTCAGCAGCTCGGGCAGCATCTCGGTGCCGCCGTCGTGCATGGCCTCCGCCACCACCAGCACCCGGCCGGTCCGCTCGCCTACCGCGGAATGTCCACTCTGCCGGTGCGTCCAGCGACGGGCGTGTGCCCGTCCGGTGGAGTCGACGAAGGTCACCTCGCCGGGCGCGGGATGCTCGACCCCGCCGCCGAACGTCGTGTACGTCTCGTCCCCGCGAGCCGGGCGCACCTCCAGCAGTGGCCCGGCGATGCGGTCGGCGTCGAGGACCGCCACCGGCACCGCGTACGCCACCGAGAGGGCGTTGCACAGGTCCACCAGCGGGTGGATGCGCGGCAGCGCCCCCTCCTTGCGCAGCCGCCGCAGCAGCGACTCCGACGCACACCGGTACTGCGTCGGCTTCACTCCCATGCGGGTGAACGTCCGCCGCCAGGCCAGTACTTCGGGGAACTCGCCCTCGGTGGCTCCGGCCAGCCGGGCCGCGGCCCGGGTGGTGTACGCGGCCGCGCGCGGCCCGGTGTCCACAGAGGCATCGACGCCGGTGGCGTACAGCGCGCCGGAGGACAGCTCGGGAAACGCGGCCCAGATGGTCTCCGCGTGCCGGAATCGCATGATCATGCCACCGCCGCTCGCGCACCGGGGCCCGCAGGTGCCGCAGCGCGCCGGGCAGGGGCCGGTGGAACCGGGGTGACCAGTGGGATCGAGACGCTCAACAGGACCTCCTCGACGTTCGGGAACACCACCCTGCCCAGGTCGGGGCCCGGCGGCCAGGGCCAAACCAGGCTCGAACGACCGGTCCATATTCCCGGGCCCCCGGCCGTAGGCGCGGCCATGGCCATGCCCCTGCCAGTCCGACGGCGGCCCCGCGTACGCCCCCGCCCCTGGCCCGAGACGCCGGCGGCCCGCGTGGCATCATCGGCCGGGGTCAGGACCACCGCCGCACGAGGAGCACGATGGACCCCGCTCTCACCGCCCCGCCCGACGCGGCCGCCCCCGGCCCGAACGGAGCCGAGAGCCCGAGGCGGCCCACCGGCCTCCCGGACACTTCCCCCGAGCCGGACGGCCTCCCGTCGCCGGACCACTCCTGCCTGCCGGACCACTCCTGCCTGCCCGACGACTCCTCCCTGCCGGATCGCCCCTCCCTGCTGGACGGCTTCTCCTTGGAGATGACCGGCAAGGACGTCCTCCGGCTGGAGGAGGCCCGCGACTGCATCCCGCCCGGTACCCGGATCAACATCACCTTCCTCGCCGGTGAGGACCTCGGCATGCGGCTGGCGGCCGCCCGCGCGGTCAAACGGCTCGGCTTTGTCCCCGTGCCGCACATCTCCGCGCGCCGCCTGCCCTCCCGCTCCGCCCTGGAGGAGTTCCTGTCCGGGCTGGCGGCGGACGGCACCTCCGGGAACGTCTTCGTCGTCGGCGGCGACCCCGCCCGCCCCGAGGGCCCGTACGAGGACGCCCTCGCCCTCCTGCGCACCGGTCTGCTGCGGCGTCACGGCGTCCGCCACATCGGCATCAGCGGCTACCCGGAGGGCCATCCGGCGATAGCCGGCCCCACACTCTGGTCGGCGCTCACCGACAAGGCCGCGGCCATCGGCGCCGACCGGTTCGGCGGCGACGTCATCACCCAGTTCGGCTTCGACGTCGACCCGGTCCTCACCTGGCTGGAGGCCGTCCGCGCCCGCGGCGTCGACCTGCCGGTCCGCATCGGTGTCCCCGGCCCGGCGGGCGTGCGCCGGCTGCTCGGCTACGCCACCCGGTTCGGCGTCGGCACCAGCGCCTCCGTCGCCCGCAAGTACGGTTTCTCGCTGACCAACCTGATGGGAACGACCGGCCCGGACCGCTTCCTGCGCGCACTGGCCGATCGGTACGACCCCGCGCGGCACGGCCGCGTGAAGGTGCACTTCTACACGTTCGGCGGGCTGCGCACGACCGCCGAGTGGGTCGCCCGGTTCCGGCGGGAGACCGCCGAGGAGCAGGCCGGCGCGGCCGCATCACGGACGGGCTGAGGGCGCCTCCTGGTCACGCCCGCGTACGTGTCGGATTTCCGCCAGCGGCCGGGCCCGGCGCTCGTCGATGCTGGAGGCATGCAGACAGGGATGCACCTCGACCGGGAGCACTGCGTGCGCGCCGTGCAGTCCAAGGACGCGCGGTTCGACGGGTGGTTCTTCACGGCCGTCCTGACCACTCGGATCTACTGCCGGCCCAGCTGCCCGGTGGTCCCGCCCAAGGCCGAGAACATGACGTTCTACCCGAGCGCCGCCGCCTGCCAGCAGGCCGGCTTCCGGGCCTGCAAGCGCTGCCGCCCCGACACCAGTCCCGGCTCCCCGGAATGGAACCAGCGCGCCGACCTGGTGGCCCGCGCCATGCGGCTGATCGCCGACGGCGTCGTGGACCGCGAGGGCGTGCCCGGACTCGCCACCCGGCTCGGTTACAGCACCCGGCAGGTGGAGCGCCAGCTGCTCACCGAGCTGGGCGCCGGGCCCCTCGCGCTCGCCCGCGCCCAGCGCGCCCAGACCGCGCGCCTGCTCATCGAGACGACCCCGCTGCCCATGGCGGAGATCGCCTTCGCGGCCGGCTTCTCCTCCATCCGCACCTTCAACGACACCGTCCGCGAGGTCTTCGCCCTGTCCCCGAGCGAGCTGCGCGCCCGGGTCCCCGGCAGCAGCGCGGCGGGCACCCCGGGCACCCTCCTCCTGCGCCTGCCGTTCCGCGCCCCGCTCAACCCCGACAACCTCTTCGGTCACCTCGCCGCCACGGCCGTACCCGGTGTCGAGGAGTGGCGGGACGGCGCCTACCGGCGCACGCTCCGGCTGCCCTACGGGCACGGCGTCGTCGCGCTCGCCCCGCGGCCCGACCACATCGCCTGCCGCCTCACCCTCGGCGACCTGCGCGACCTGACCGTGGCCATCAGCCGCTGCCGCCGCCTGCTCGACCTGGACGCCGATCCGGTCGCCGTCGACGGCCGGCTGCGCACCGACCCGCTGCTCGCGCCCCTGGTCGACCGGGCCCCGGGACGCCGGGTGCCCCGCACCGTCGACGAGGCCGAGTTCGCCGTCCGTGCCGTCCTCGGACAGCAGGTCTCCACGGCCGCCGCCCGCACCCACGCGGCCCGCCTGGTCACCGCCCACGGCAAGCCCCTCGACGACCCCGAGGGCGGGCTCACCCACCTCTTCCCGTCACCTGAGGCACTGGCCGCCGTGGACCCCGGGACCCTGGCCATGCCGCGTACCCGGCGCACCACCTTCACCACCCTTGTCCGGCAACTGGCCGACGGCACCCTCCACCTGGGTGTCGAGTCGGACTGGGCGGAGGCCCGCGCCCGGCTGCTCGCCCTGCCCGGTTTCGGGCCCTGGACGGTCGACGTCATCGCCATGCGCGCCCTCGGTGATCCCGACGCCTTCCTCGCCACCGACCTCGGGATCCGCCGGGCGGCGGGGGAGCTGGGCCTGCCGGCCACTCCGGCCGCGCTCACCGCACGCGCCGAGGCCTGGCGGCCCTGGCGGGCGTACGCGGTGCAGTATCTGTGGGCGACCGACAGCCACCCGATCAACTTCCTCCCCGTATAAGCCCCTCAGAGAAGGTTCAGCAGTGAAGCGCCACACCGTGATCGACAGCCCGTACGGTCCGCTCACCCTCGTCGCCGACGCGGACGGCGCCCTGTGCGGCCTGTACATGGCCGGTCAGCGGCACCGCCCGCCCGAGGAGAGCTTCGGCCCGAACGAGGACGGCCTGCGCTGCTTCGCCGAGGCGGAGGAGCAGCTGTCGGCGTACTTCGCGGGCGAGCTGACGGAGTTCACCGTCGGACTCGCCCTGCACGGAACACCGTTCCAGCGCGGCGTGTGGGCGCAGCTCACCCGCATCCCCTACGGCGAGACCCGCACCTACGGCGAACTCGCCCACGCCCTCGGCAGCTTCCGGGCCTCCCGCGCGGTCGGCCTCGCCAACGGCCGCAACCCCGTCGGCATCATCGTCCCCTGTCACCGGGTGATCGGCTCCGACGGCAGCCTCACCGGCTACGGCGGCGGCCTGAACCGCAAGCGGCAACTGCTGGACTTCGAGCGGGGAACGGCCCTCTTCTAGCGCACACTCCCGGCACCGAGGCGCCGCAGGAGTTCGGGCAGGGCTGTACCGATGGGCTCGCGGATCACCTCATGGGCCAGCTCGTCGTACGGCGTCGGCTCGGCGTTGACGATGATCAGACGGGCGCCGTGGTCGGCGGCGACTCCGGCCAGACCCGCGGCGGGCTGCACCTGCAGACTGCTGCCGACCGCGACGAACACGGTGCACGCCTTGCTGATCGCCAGGGCCTCACCGAGGACCACCGGGTCCAGCCGCTCGCCGAACATCACCGTCGCCGACTTCAGGACACCGCCGCACACCAGGCACGCCGGATCCTCCTCGCCCGCCTCGACCCGGGCGAGGGCGTCCTCCATCGACCCCCGCGCCCCGCACCCGGTGCACACCACGCTGCGCGCGCTGCCGTGCAGTTCCAGCACCTTGCGGGCGGGCATGCCCGCCGACTGGTGCAGCCCGTCCACGTTCTGCGTGATCACCCTGACCGGGACGCCGGACCGTTCCAGCTCGGCGACGGCCCGGTGCGCGGCGTTCGGCTCGGCCTTCAGCGCGCGGTTCTCGCGCCGCATCCGCCAGGACCGCCGCCGGATCTCCGGGTCCCCCATGTAGTACTCGTACGTCACGAGCTTCTCGGCCTCCGGGTCGCGCCGCCACAGCCCGTTGGGCCCGCGGTAGTCGGGGATCCCGGAGTCGGTGGAGACACCGGCCCCGCTGAGCACGGCGACGAGAGGCTTGATCATGTACCCGAGGGTAGGCCGGGCGTACCGGCTCCGGCGAACGGATATGGCTCAGCCGGAGCACGCCCGGCGCACGGGGGCCGGGCACCGGGGCGGGGGCGCCCTCGGGTCGGCCGGATTCCGGCCACGGCGGGGAGCTTGCGATGCTAGCGTCCGGGCATGGCCAAGGTGACTGTCTCGCTCGACGCCCAGCTCGTCGTGGAGGTCATGGTGCTCGCCGGTGTGGGCAGCCCCCAGGACGCCGTCGAACTCGTCGTCCGCGACTACATCGAGCGCGGACACCGCACGGAGGCGCGGGTCGCCGCCCGCGACGAGGCGCTGCGTGAGGTGGACGCCAAGCCGAGGGACCCGGAGGGCTGACCGGTCAGGCCACCCGGTGGCCGTTCTCCAGTTCCACCGGGCCGGAGCCGTCGTCGAGGACGTCCAGGGCGGCCAGCACGCGGCGGCCGAGCGCGTCGGGCAGATGGCCGGTGATCTCCTCGCGGGACACCAGACGCCAGGACAGCAGTTCCTCCTCCTGCAGCCGGATCGCCTTGAAGTCGGTCTCGGCGAGGACACCGCCGTCGTACAGGTACGCCACCAGCGGCGGCCGCCCCGCGCCGTGCACCCAGTCCACGGCCAGCAGCCGGCCGAGTTCCCGGTCGAGCCCGATCTCCTCCAAGGTCTCCCTGCGGGCGCCCTGGCGTGGAGTCTCCCCGTCGTCGGACTCGATGGTCCCGCCCGGAAGCGCCCAGCCCTCACGGTAGTTGGGCTCGACGAGCAGCACCCGCCCCTCGGCGTCCCGGAAGAGCGCGGCGGCACCGGCGAGGACCCGAGGCAGGCTCGCGATGTACGCGGCGAAGTCAGGAGTGGTCATTCCGCTGAGGGTAACGCCAGCGCGGCCGCGGCCGCGGACGCGACCCGGCCTCCGCCGCGCGAGACGGGGCTCGGCACGCCGAACTCCGCGGGCAGGCCGCCGTCCTCCAACGGCTCGCCGGCGCCGGCGAGTTCCACACAAACCGCGACTCCGGCCAGGTCGAGTTCCACGTACTCCGGCATGGGCTCATTGTGCCGATCGCAACACCTTCATGAGGGTGCTCACGACGGATTCGAGCCGCCGGACACGGCCTCCTCCCGCCGCCCGGTCGCCAGCCGCAGGGTACGCGCCGCCAGGTCGCTGATCCGTACGCCGTCGAAGCCGAACACCGCGCTGCGGACGGTGTCCTCCAGCGGGTCCTTCCACTGGTCCGGGATCGCGGCCGCGCCGGTGAGGACTCCGGCCACCGAGCCGGCCGTCGCCCCGTTGGAGTCGGTGTCGAGGCCGCCGCGCACGGTCAGGGCGATGGTCCGGGTGAAGTCGCCGTCGCCGTACAGCAGCCCGGCGGTGAGCACCGCGGCATTCGGCACGGTGTGGATCCAGCCGAGCCCGGCGGTCTCCGCGGACAGCGTGGCCAGGGTCTCCTCCCACGGCAGCCGCGTCTCGTGCAGCGTCGCGACCCGCCGCACGGTACGGGCGAGGCGGCTGCTCGCCGGGATCAGGCCGAGCGCTCGCTCCAGCGCGTCCCGCACGGTCGCGGCGGTGAAGGTCGCCGAGATCAGCCCCGCCGCGAACATCGCGCCGTAGACGCCGTTGCCGGAGTGCGACAGCACCGCGTCCCGGCGGGCCAGGCCGGCGGCGCGGACCGGGTCGCCGGGGCAGGCCCAGCCGTAGACGTCGGCCCGGATGAGGGCACCGATCCACTCCTGGTACGGATTGTCGTACGTCGCCGTCACCGGCGGCTTCAGCCCGTTCGCGAGATTGCGGTACGCCGCCCGTTCCGCGGTGAAGGTCTGCAGGTACGGCAGCCGGAGCAGCCACAGGTCACCGACCTGCTCGGTGCTGAAGCCGAAGCCGTGGGTCTCCAGCAGGTGCAGGCCGAGGATCGCGTAGTCCACGTCGTCGTCCCGGCAGCTGCCGTGGATGCGGCCACGCACGCAGGCGCGCCACTCCGGACGCAGTACGGCGGTCTCGGCCGGGTCGGCGGGCTCGGGGAGGTAGTCGGTGAGCGGCAGGGCGGCGGCCCGCCGCAGATAGCGGTCGATGCGGTCGCGGGTCCACACCTCCCCCTGTTCGACCGGCTTGCCGAGCATGTTGCCCGCGATCCGGCCGAGCCAGCCGCCGTGGATGCGGTCGGCGAGATCGGGCTCGGTGCGCCGGGTGGTCATGGGCCGGGTGGTCATGGCTGGGGTCTACCCGGTTTCCCCGGCCGCCTCCCAGCGACTTCCCACGGTTCGGTCGGTGCATGACGGCAAGGGCGTCCTGAGGTTAAGGTCGCAGCGGCGCGACTGGCCCTGACGTGCGCGGGGCCCGGAGAGCAAGGGGAAAGCAAGGTGGCGGACGCTGCAGTGAACGAGACCCGACGGGTGCTCATCGCCGCGGACAAGTTCAAGGGCTCGCTGACGGCCGTACAGGTCGCCGAGCGGGTGACGGCCGGGCTGCGCCGGGCCGTGCCGGATCTTCGGGTCGAGGCGCTGCCGGTGGCCGACGGCGGTGACGGGACCGTGGACGCGGCGGTCGCGGCCGGCTTCGAACGGCGGGAGATCCGGGTCGCCGGACCGCTCGGCCAGGAGGTCACCGCCGCGTTCGCGCTGCGCGAGGGCACGGCGGTCGTGGAGATGGCCGAGGCGAGCGGACTCCAGCGCCTCCCGGCCGGTGTCTTCGCGCCGCTCACCGCCTCCACGTACGGCTCCGGGGAGCTGCTGCGGGCCGCGCTGGACGCGGGGGCGCGGACGATCGTGTTCGGCGTCGGCGGCAGCGCCACGACGGACGGCGGCGCGGGCATGCTGGCGGCGCTCGGCGCCCGCTTCCTGGACGACGGCGGCCAGCCGGTGTCTCCGGGCGGCGGCGGGCTGGCCGGCCTGGCCCGCGCGGACCTCTCCGGACTCGACCCACGGCTGTCCTCGGTCGAGCTGGTGCTGGCCAGCGACGTCGACAACCCGCTGACCGGGCCGAAGGGCGCGCCCGCGGTGTACGGCCCGCAGAAGGGGGCCTCGCCGGACGACGTCGGGACCCTCGACGCGGCGCTCGCGCACTATGCCAAGGTGCTCGAGTCCGAGGTCGGGCCGCGGGCGGCGGAGCACGCGGCGTCCCCCGGGGCGGGTGCGGCGGGTGGCATCGGCTACGGCGCCCTGCTCCTGGGCGCCCGCTTCCGTCCCGGCATCGAGGTCATGCTGGACGTCCTGGGCTTCGCGCCCGCCCTGGAGCGGGCGTCGCTGGTGATCACCGGGGAGGGGTCCCTGGACGAGCAGACGCTGCACGGGAAGGCGCCGGCGGGGGTCGCCGCGGCGGCCCGGGCGGCCGGCAAGGAGGTCGTGGCGGTGTGCGGGCGGCTGGCGCTGGCACCGCAAGCGCTGGGACGGGCCGGGATCCGCCGGGCGTACCCGCTGACGGAGGTCGAGCCGGACGTGGCGAAGTGCATCGCGGACGCCGGGCCGATCCTGGAGCGGGTCGCCGAGCGGATCGGGCGGGACTTCCTGAACTGATCGGCGGCAACTGAGCGGCGGCCGGGCAACTGAGCGGCGGCCGCCCGGACCGTCCTGGTCCGGTTCGGTCGGTTCCCCGGCCGGTCCCGGCAGCAGCTGCCGCTCGTGAGGCCGCCGGGGAGCACGAGATCGTAGCCGGCGACCACCGGCACGCTTCGAAGCGCTGCACGCTGAACGCGAAACGGGTGTGGCCCGAGCCGCAGGGGCTCGGGCCACACCCGTTGGGTCGCGAGGACGCTCAGGGCAGCTGCGCCGCCCGCGCCTCGCGGCGGTTGTCACGGAAGTTGTTCACCCGGCGAGCCGTGGCGAACAGCGGGATCACCGCGCCCATGACCAGCTGCAGGGCGCAGCCCGTCTGGAGCAGCAGCTGGCCGCTCGGGGCGTCGAAGGCCCACGCGGCCAGCAGTCCCATGGACAGCACGATCCAGGAGAGCATCGCCCCGGCGAGGCGGCCCCGCGGCTTCGGGTACTCCACCCGGCTCACCATCAGCCACGCCGTACCCAGGATCGCCAGCAGCGTCGCCACGAAGGGCAGCTCGAGCAGCACGATCGAGACGACCGTCAGCGCGCCGAACGGCGAGGGCATGCCCTGGAACACGCCGTCCTTCATCGTCACGCACGAGAAGCGGGCCAGCCGCAGGACGACGGCCAGGAGCACCACGATTGCCCCGAGCGCCGCCACTCTCTGGTGCGCGTCGTCCGCGACCATGCCGTAGACGAGCACGAAATACGCGGGCGCCAGGCCGAAGCTGATCAGGTCGGACAGGTTGTCCAGCTCGGCACCCATGGGGGAGGAGCGGAGCTTCCTCGCCACCAGGCCGTCGAACAGGTCGAAGACCGCCGCGCAGAGCATCAGGATGACCGCCGTGGCCGCGCTGTGGCGGGCCATGCCGGACTCCTGGCTGCCGGTGAGGTGCGGGATCAGGATCCCGGTGGTGGTGAAGTACACCGCCATGAAGCCACAGGTGGCGTTGCCCAGCGTCAGGGTGTCCGCTATCGACAGGCGAAGAGAAAGAGGCATCTCCTCGTCGTCGTCCACCTCGTCGGCCTCGGGCACCCAGCCCGCCTGGGTCTCCGGATCAATCACGGTCAATGCGAGTCACCCCAGCCACGGTCTTCTGACCGACCTCGACCGCGACCTCCACACCCTCGGGCAGGTAGAGGTCGACACGCGATCCGAAGCGGATCAGGCCGATGCGGTCGCCCTGCTCGACCTTCGTGCCCTCGGGGATGTAGGGCACGATGCGGCGGGCCACCGCGCCGGCGATCTGGATCATCTCGATGTCGCCGAGTTCGGTGTCGAAATGCCAGACTACGCGCTCGTTGTTCTCGCTCTCCTTGTTGAAAGCCGGAACAAAACCGCCGGGGATGTGCTCGACCGACGTCACCGTGCCCGCGAGGGGTGCGCGGTTGACGTGGACGTTGAGCGGGCTCATGAAGATCGCGACGCGGGTACGGCCGTCCTTCCACGGCATGATGCTCTGCACCACGCCGTCGGCGGGCGAGATGACCCGGCCCGTGGCGATCTCGCGCTCGGGGTCGCGGAAGAACCACAGCATGCCCGCCGCGAGCGCGGTGGCGGGCACGGCGACGGCCTTGGCGGCGCCCGAGTGGCGGGCGCGGGCCAGGCTGAGGGCTGCGGTGGCGACGGTCGGGAGAAGCCACGGCGATGCTCCGCGCGCGAGGCGTGCGCCTACCAGGCTGTCGCGGTGTGCAGAGGTTTGGCTGTGGGGCATGGATGACCTTCGTAGCGGATGATGCCGCGCTATGACGGGGGACGGCGGCTTTCCGGGATCGTACCGGTCGCGGGCCACAACTGGGCAAGCCAGGAAGCCGAGTCGGCGACCGAAGCGTGTCTACGGGGTGTGATCTTCTTCTCGAAGAAAACACCCCGTATCCGGACAATCAGCCCTGGAATCGATACTCTTCGAGCAGCCGGCGCCCGATGATCATTTTCTGGATTTCAGCGGTACCTTCACCGATGAGCAGCATCGGGGCCTCCCGGTAGAGGCGCTCGATCTCGTACTCCTTGGAGAAGCCGTAGCCGCCGTGGATCCGGAAGGCATCCTCCACGACCTCCTTGCAGTACTCGGAGGCGAGGTACTTGGCCATACCGGCCTCGAGGTCGTTTCGTTCCCCGGAGTCCTTTTTGCGTGCCGCATTCACCATCATGGCATGCGCGGCCTCGACCTTGGTGGCCATCTCGGCCAGTTTGAACTGAATGGCCTGGTGCTGGGCGATCGGCTTGCCGAAAGTGTGCCGCTGCTGGGCGTACCGGACACCCAGTTCGAAGGCACGCTGAGCGACGCCACAGCCACGCGCCGCCACGTTGACGCGGCCGACCTCGACGCCGTCCATCATTTGGTAAAAACCTCGGCCGGTGACCCCGCCGAGCACCCGATCGGCCGGAATGCGCAGGCCGTCCATGATCAGCTCGGTGGTGTCGACGCCCTTGTAACCCATCTTGTCGATCTTGCCGGGAATGGTCAGTCCGGGGCGGACCTCACCGAAGCCCGGCTCCTTCTCGACCAGGAAGGTGGTCATCGACTTGTGGGGGGCCGTGCCCTCGGGGTGTCCTTCGTCACTACGGACGAGAACGGCCACGAGCGACGACGTACCGCCGTTCGTCAGCCACATCTTCTGACCGTTCAGGACGTACTCGTCGCCGTCCTTGACCGCCTTCGACGTGATCGCCGACACATCGGAGCCCAGGGCCGGCTCGGACATCGAGAAGGCGCCGCGGATGTCGCCGGCCGCCATGCGCGGCAGAAAGTGGTCCTTCTGCTCCTGCGTGCCGTGCTGCTTGAGCATGTACGCGACGATGAAGTGGGTGTTGATGATGCCGGACACCGACATCCAGCCGCGGGCGATCTCCTCCACGCACAGCGCGTAGGTGAGCAGCGACTCGCCCAGGCCCCCGTACTCCTCGGGGATCATCAGACCGAACAGGCCGAGTTCCTTCAGGCCGTCCACGATCTGCTGCGGGTACTCGTCGCGATGCTCCAGCTCGGTCGCGACCGGGAGGATCTCCTTGTCGACGAAGTCCCGGACGGTGGAGAGGATCTCCTGCTGGACGTCGGTCAGGCCGGCGGTCTGGGCGAGTCGCGCCATGGCTACTTCTCCTGCTGCTTCAGTTCCGGGCGGCCCGGCTGCTCGCCGCCGCGCTCCTTGATGTACGTCTCGGTGGGCACCATGACCTTGCGGCGGAAGACGCACACCAGGGTGCCGTCCTGCTTGTAGCCCTTGGTCTCCACGTAGACGATCCCGCGGTCGTCCTTCGACTTCGACGGCCACTTGTCGAGCACGGTCGTCTGGCCGTAGATGGTGTCGCCGTGGAAGGTCGGCGCCACGTGCTTGAGCGACTCGATCTCCAGGTTGGCGATCGCCTTGCCGGAGACGTCCGGCACGGACATGCCGAGCAGGAGGGAGTAGATGTAGTTCCCGACGACGACGTTCTTGCCGAAGTCCGTCGTCTTCTCCGCATAGTTCGTGTCCATGTGGAGCGGGTGGTGGTTCATGGTGAGGAGACAGAACAGGTGGTCGTCGTACTCCGTGACCGTCTTGCCCGGCCAGTGCTTGTACGTCGCCCCGACCTCGAACTCCTCGTAGGTGCGCCCGAACTGCATGGTCACGCCTCCGGAATCTCGAACTTGCTGGTGCGCTGCATGCCGGCGGCGCGTCCCTTGCCGGAGATGACCAGGGCCATCTTGCGGCTGGCCTCGTCGATCATCTCGTCGCCGAGCATCGCGGAGCCCTTCTTGCCGCCCGCCTCGGACGTGTAGTAGTCGTACGCGTCCAGGATCAGCTCGGCGTGGTCGTAGTCCTCCTGGGAGGGCGAGAAGATCTCGTTGGACGCCTCGACCTGGCCCGGGTGCAGCACCCACTTGCCGTCGAAGCCGAGGGCCGCGGCGCGCTGGGCGACCGCGCGGTAGCCGTCGACGTTGCGGATCTGCAGGTAGGGACCGTCGATCGCCTGGAGGTCGTTGGCGCGGGCGGCCATCAGGATCTTCATCAGGATGTAGTGGTAGGCGTCCGCCGGGTAGCCGGGCGGCTGCTCGCCCACGACCAGCGACTTCATGTTGATGGAGGCCATGAAGTCGGCCGGGCCGAAGATGATCGTCTCGACGCGCGGGGAGGCCTGCGCGATCTCGTTGACGTTGTTCAGGCCCTGGGCGTTCTCGATCTGGGCCTCGATGCCGATCCGGCCGACCTCGAAGCCCATGGTCTTCTCGATCTGGGTGAGCAGCAGGTCCAGGGCGACGACCTGCTGGGCGTTCTGCACCTTCGGCAGCATGATGCAGTCCAGGTTCGGGCCGGCGCCCTCGACGACCGTCACGACATCGCGGTACGTCCACTCGGTCGTCCAGTCGTTGACGCGCACGACCCGCGTCTTGCCCGTCCAGTCGCCCTCGTTGAGGAACTTGACGATGGTGTGCCGCGCCTCCGGCTTGGCGAGCGGCGCGCACGCGTCCTCCAGGTCGAGGAAGACCTGGTCCGCCGGCAGGCCCTGCGCCTTCTCCAGGAAGCGCGGGTTCGAACCGGGTACGGCCAGGCACGAACGCCGCGGACGAAGACGGTTGACGGTCATGCGGGGACCTCCAGGGGGTCGAGCTTGTTCGCTTTCCGGATCTCGTCGACGATGCGGCCGATGATTCCGGTGATGTCGAAGTCCTTCGGGGTGAACACCGCGGCCACTCCCGCGGCCCTGAGCTGTTCGGCGTCACCGTTCGGGATGATGCCACCTGCGATCACCGGTATATCTGTGGCACCGGCCACACGCAGCCGCTGGAGCACGTCCGGCACCAGCTGGGCGTGCGAGCCGGACAGGATCGACAGGCCCACGGCGTGGACGTCCTCCGCCAGGGCGGCGTCCACTATCTGCTCCGGGGTGAGCCGGATCCCCTGGTAGACCACCTCGAAGCCGGCGTCCCGGGCCCGCACGGCGATCTGCTCGGCGCCGTTGGAGTGCCCGTCCAGGCCGGGCTTGCCCACCAGGAAGCGCAGCTTGCCCGCGCCCAGGTCGCGAGCGGTGGCGTCCACCTTGGCGCGGACCTCGGCCATCGCCGAGCCTGCCTCGGCGGCGACGGCCACCGGCGCGGAGGAGACCCCGGTGGGCGCCCGGTACTCGCCGAACACCTCGCGCAGGGCCCCGGCCCACTCGCCGGTCGTGACCCCGGCGCGGGCGCACTCCAGCGTGGCCTCCATCAGGTTGCCGGTGCCCTTGGCGGCCTCCTTCAGCCGCTCCAGCGCCTTGCAGGGGCGCGGGTGGTTGAAGGGTGGCTGGTAGCGGGTGTCCCGCCAGTGCCGCAGGGACTCGACGACGCGGGCCTCGACCGCCGGGTCGACCGTCATGATCGCGGTGTCCAGGTCGGCCGTGAGCGGGTTCGGCTCGGTCGTCTCGAAGATGTTGACGCCGACGATCTTCTCCTGGCCGGACTCGATCCGCGCCCGCCGCTCGGCGTGCGAGGCGACCAGCTGCGACTTGAGGTAGCCGGACTCGACGGCGGCCATCGCGCCGCCCATCTCCTGGATCCGGTCGATCTCCGCGAGCGAGTCCTCGACGAGCTGGGCCACCTTGGTCTCGATGACGTGCGAGCCCGCGAAGATGTCCTCGTACTCCAGCAGGTCGCTCTCGTGTGCGAGGACCTGCTGGATGCGCAGCGACCACTGCTGGTCCCAGGGCCGGGGCAGACCGAGGGCCTCGTTCCAGGCGGGCAGCTGCACGGCACGCGCGCGTGCGTCCTTGGAGAGGGTCACGGCCAGCATCTCCAGCACGATCCGCTGGACGTTGTTCTCCGGCTGCGCCTCGGTCAGGCCGAGGGAGTTGACCTGGACGCCGTAGCGGAAGCGGCGCTGCTTGGGGTTCTCGATGCCGTACCGCTCCCGCGTGACCTTGTCCCAGATGCGCCCGAAGGCCCGCATCTTGCACATCTCCTCGACGAAGCGGACGCCCGCGTTCACGAAGAAGGAGATACGGGCGACCACGTCGCCCATGCGCTCCTGCGGCACCTGGCCGCTGTCGCGGACGGCGTCGAGGACGGCGATCGCGGTGGACATCGCGTACGCGATCTCCTGCACCGGCGTGGCCCCGGCCTCCTGCAGGTGGTAGCTGCAGATGTTGATCGGGTTCCACTTCGGGATGTGGGAGACCGTGTACGCGATCATGTCCGTCGTCAGCCGGAGCGACGGCCCCGGCGGGAAGACGTGCGTCCCGCGGGACAGGTACTCCTTGACGATGTCGTTCTGGGTCGTGCCCTGGAGCTGGGTGATGTCCGCGCCCTGCTCCTCCGCGACGACCTGGTAGAGCGCCAGCAGCCACATGGCCGTGGCGTTGATCGTCATCGAGGTGTTCATCTGCTCCAGGGGGATGTCCTGGAACAGCCGGCGCATGTCACCGAGGTGCGCGACGGGCACGCCGACCCGGCCGACCTCGCCGCGGGCGAGGATGTGGTCGGGGTCGTAGCCGGTCTGCGTCGGCAGATCGAACGCCACCGACAGGCCGGTCTGGCCCTTGGCGAGGTTGCGCCGGTACAGCTCGTTGGACGCCTCGGCCGTGGAGTGACCGGCGTACGTGCGCATGAGCCACGGCCGGTCCTTCTGACGCTCAGTCATCTATGACCTCGGGGTCCTCAGATGTTGCGGAAGCGGTTGATGGCGTCGACGTGCTGCGCGCGCATCTCCTCGTCGCGCACGCCCAGGCCCTCCTCGGGCGCGAGGCACAGCACGCCGACCTTGCCCTGGTGCAGGTTGCGGTGGACGTCGTAGGCCGCCTGGCCGGTGTCCTCCAGCGCGTACACCTTCGACAGGGTCGGGTGGATCTTGCCCTTGGCGATGAGGCGGTTGGCCTCCCAGGCCTCGCGGTAGTTGGCGAAGTGCGAGCCGATGATCCGCTTCAGGGACATCCACAGGTAGCGGTTGTCGTACTCGTGCATGTAGCCCGAGGTCGAGGCGCAGGTGGTGATGGTGCCGCCCTTGCGGGTGACGTAGACGGACGCACCGAAGGTCTCGCGGCCGGGGTGCTCGAAGACGATGTCGATGTCCTCGCCGCCGGTCAGCTCACGGATGCGCTTGCCGAAGCGCTTCCACTCCTTCGGGTCCTGGGTGTGCTCGTCCTTCCAGAACTTGTAGCCCTCGGCGTTGCGGTCGATGACCGCCTCGGCGCCCATCGCCCGGCAGATGTCGGCCTTCTCCGGGCTGGAGACGACACAGATCGGCGTGGCGCCGCCGGCCAGCGCGAACTGGGTGGCGTACGAGCCGAGTCCGCCGCTCGCGCCCCAGATCAGGACGTTGTCGCCCTGCTTCATGCCGGCGCCGTTGCGGGAGACCAGCTGCCGGTACGCGGTGGAGTTGACCAGACCGGGAGCGGCGGCCTCCTCCCAGCTGAGGTGGGCCGGCTTCGGCATCAGCTGGTTGGACTTGACGAGCGCGATCTCGGCGAGGCCGCCGAAGTTGGTCTCGAAGCCCCAGATGCGCTGCTCGGGGTCGAGCATCGTGTCGTTGTGGCCGTCGGAGGACTCCAGCTCGACCGACAGACAGTGGGCCACGACCTCGTCGCCGGGCTTCCAGGCGTTCACGCCCGGGCCGGTGCGCAGCACGACGCCCGCGAGGTCGGAACCGATGATGTGGTACGGCAGGTCGTGCCGCTTGGTCAGCTCGCTGACCTTGCCGTAGCGCTCCAGGAACCCGAACGTGGACAGCGGCTCGAAGATCGAGGTCCACACCGAGTTGTAGTTGACCGAGGAGGCCATGACGGCCACCAGGGCCTCACCCGGGCCCAGCTCGGGCACGGGCACGTCATCGAGGTGGATCGACTTGCGGGGGTCCTTGTCGCGGGTCTGCAGGCCCGCGAACATCTCCGTCTCGTCCTTGTGCACGGTGATCGCACGGTACGACTCGGGGAGCGGCAGGGCGGCGAAGTCGGCGGACGTGGCGTCCTTCGACTGGATCGCGTCCAGGATGTCCTTCACGGTCACGGTGTTGCCTCCGGCGGTGAGCGCCCTGAGGGAGGGGCGCTGGGGATTCGTCGGTGCTGAGATGAGTGCTGCTGAGGGTTTTGGTGAGATGTGCCGTCGGTTCGGCTGGTGGTGCTTCGGCAGCGCTTTGTGGCGCGGGAGGTTGCCTGTGACGCAGGCGCCCGGGCGCGCAGGCCAATCGGCTTGCGGGGACAGCCGGCGAACGAGTGGTCTCTGCTCGCCGGCCGCCCGGACTCCTTCACGGTATGACACCCCGTGTCAGGTGACAAGGCACTGAGTGCCAGAACGTGGCCTCAGATGAAATCTTTACGTAACAAATGAGCGATGATCGATCGAACGGCTCCTTGAATCTGCTCGAAAACGGCCTCTGACATGGCAAAACGGCCACCCCGGAGGGTGGCCGTCATCACAGTGCGAGGGAGCCGTCAGCGCTCCTTCAGGGCTTCTTCGATGGTCCGCATGACCTCGTCCAGCGGCGCGTCGGTCCGGGCGACCGTCACGAGCACCTCCCCGTGCGCGGAGACCGTCGCCGGACCGGTGGCGGTGGCCGGCTTGCCCGCCGGGCCGCGCCCGGCCCCGATTCCCGTGCCGAACGTCTTGCGCACGATCGCGAAGGCGTGGTCCAGCTGGGCCTCCACGTCACCCTGGCCGCCCGCCCGCAGCCAGCGCCGCAGGACGTGGTTGTGGGCAGTGACGACGGCGGAGGCGGCGACCTCGGCCAGCAGCGGGTCGTCGTTGGCGTCGTCGGCGTGCGCGTGCTCGTCGAAGTGGCCGAGCAGGTACCGGGTGAACAGGCGCTCGTAGCGGGCCACCGAGGCGATCTCGGCCTCGCGCAGGGTGGGCACCTCACGCGTGAGCTTGTAGCGGGCGACCGAGATCTCCGGCCGGGCCGCGTACATCTTCATGACTTCCTTGATGCCGCGGCACACGGTGTCGAGCGGGTGCTCGTGCGCGGGGGCGGCGTTGAGGACCGCCTCCGCGCGGATCAGCGTGTCGTCGTGGTCCGGGAAGATCGCCTCTTCCTTGGAGCGGAAGTGGCGGAAGAACGTGCGGCGGGCCACGCCGGCCGCGGCCGCGATCTCGTCGACGGTGGTGGCTTCGTACCCCTTGGTCGCGAACAGCTCCATGGCTGCGGCCGCCAGTTCCCGGCGCATCTTCAGCCGCTGGGCGGCGGCGCGACTGCCTGCGGCACTTTCCGGCGCGTCGGGCGTAGCTGGTGTACGTGAGGACTTGGCGGGCTGGGACATGACCCGAACGTACTGCATGTGCGCAGCTCGATGCGCAGGTGCACGGGTTCCCCCGCCCGTGAAGGGCGGGGGGCCGTCCACCGGGTCGAGCAGGCCGCCCCAGTCCGCGCCGTCCGCGCCGTCCGCGGCGCCGTCGAACCAGTCGCCGACGCCGTCAGCGGCGGGCATACTCGCGGAAGCCGCGGCCCGTCTTGCGGCCGAGGCAGCCCGCGGCCACCAGGTGCTCCAGCAGCGGGGCGGGAGCGAGGCCCGGGTCGCGGAACTCGCGGTGCAGCACCTTCTCGATGGCCAGCGACACGTCCAGGCCGACCACGTCCAGCAGCTCGAAGGGACCCATCGGGTAGCCGCCGCCGAGCTTCATGGCCGCGTCGATGTCGTCGAGCGACGCGTAGTGCTCCTGCACCATCTTGATCGCGTTGTTGAGGTACGGGAAAAGCAGCGCGTTGACGATGAAGCCGGCGCGGTCGCCGCAGTCGACGGCATGCTTCTTGATCTTGACGCAGACCTCGCGGACCGTCGCGTGAACGTCGTCCGCGGTCAGCACCGTGCGGACCACCTCGACCAGCTTCATCGCCGGTGCCGGGTTGAAGAAGTGCATGCCGATCACGTCCTGCGGGCGCGAGGTGGCGCGGGCGCAGGCGACGACGGGCAGCGAGGAGGTGGTGGTGGCCAGGACCGCTCCGGGCTTGCAGACCTTGTCCAGCGTCGCGAACAGCTGCCGCTTGACCTCCAGGTCCTCGGCGACCGCTTCGACGGCCAGGTCGACGTCGGCGAAGGCGTCGTAGGAGCCGGCCGGGGTGATCCGGTCCAGGATCTGCGCGGCGGCCTCGGCGGTCAGCCGGCCCTTGTCGACGGAGCGCGCGAGGGACTTGCCGATCCGGGCCTTGGCGACCTGCGCCTTCTCCTCGCTGCGGGCGGCCAGGACGACCTCGTAGCCCGCCTTCGCGAACACCTCGACGATGCCGGAGGCCATCGTGCCGGAGCCCGCGACACCGACCGAGCGGACCTCGCGCCCCGCGGTGAGCGAGCCGCCCTCCGCCGGGCTCAGCGCGTCCGGCACGACCGTGGCGCTGCCCGGCGCCTCGTAGGTGTAGAAGCCGCGCCCGGACTTGCGGCCGGTCAGGCCCGCCTCGCTGAGCTGCTTGAGGATCGGGGCGGGGGCGTGCAGCCGGTCACGGGACTCGGCGTACATGGCCTCCAGGACCGTACGGGCGGTGTCGACGCCGATCAGGTCCAGCAGGGCGAGCGGCCCCATCGGCAGACCGCAGCCGAGCCGCATCGCCGCGTCGATGTCCTCGCGGGAGGCGTACCTGGCCTCGTACATCGCGGCGGCCTGGTTGAGGTAGCCGAACAGCAGCCCGTCCGCGACGAAGCCGGGGCGGTCGCCGACCGCGACCGGCTCCTTGCCCAGCTCGAGCGCCAGGTCGGTGACCGCGGCGACGGCCTGCGGCGCGGTCAGCACCGAGGAGACCACCTCGACCAGCCGCATCGCCGGCGCCGGATTGAAGAAGTGCAGGCCGAGCACGCGCTCGGGACGGGCCGAGTCGGCGGCCAGCCGGGTCACGGACAGGGCGTTGGTGCCGGTCGCGAGGATCGTCTCGGGGCGGACGATGCCGTCCAGCTCGCGGAAGATCTGGTGCTTGGTCTCGTACGACTCCGGGGCCACCTCGATGACGAGGTCGGCGTCGGCCGCCGCGCGCAGGTCGGTGGAGGTGCGGACCCGGGCCAGCGTCCCGGCGCGTTCCTCCTCGGTGAGCCGGCCGCGTGCCACGGCACGGGAGGTGGAGGCCTCGAGGGAGGCGAGCGACCGCGTGGCCTGGGCCTCGCTGATGTCGATGCCGATCACCTCGCGGCCGGCCTTGGCGAGGACCTCGGTGATGCCGGTGCCCATGGTGCCGAGGCCGACGACGGCGATCGTCTTGAACGGGGACAGCGGGCTGCCGGACTGGGGGGACAGGGGAGTGGCCATCGCGGGACTCCAGGAATGAGGGTGACGACGAGGAGCGCGCCGGGTGCGCCCGAGGAGGGCGCACCGCGGTGCGGAAGGAGTGCGGGTGTTGCCGGGCTGCGAGCGCACACGCCCGGTGCTGCCGGTGCCACGGGCGTGCACACGCCCGGCAGCGGCGGATTTCCGACCGGCTCTGTCCCGAAGCCGGGTCGTACTGCGGTACACAGATGTACCGAACCGACCAGCTCCCCCACTGCCGCGGGGGCGTGGGAGGTACCTCCGGCGGCGGCTGCGTCACCAAACCGTCACCGGTGGAAAGTGCGAGAGGGTTACTCGCTCGAATGAGCTTAACCGGCGGGTAACGAGCGCGCTAGTCCCCGGACTTTGTGATCTGGGTCCCTCCGTCGCCGCGACCCCTCTACGCTGGTGCTCGTGGACGAAGAGTTGCGATCGCTCACGGAACGCTTACGGCGGGAGTCGGGCGGCTCGGCGGGCTTCGAGCACCTGCTGGGCACCGGGGACCACGGTGAACTGGCGGAGGTCCTCACCGCTCCCGGCCAGCCCCTGTGGGCCCGGGAACTGGCCGCGTTCCGCCTCGGCCTCGCCGGCGACCGGCGTGCCTTCGAGTCCCTGGTGCTGCTGCTCAACCACCGCGACCCGCCGCGCTGCGCCTCCGCCGCCCACGCCCTCGCCCGGCTCGGCGACCCGCGCACGGCCCGGGCGGCCGCCGCCCTCGCCACCAACGAACTGCGCGTCGCCTACGCCCTGCACCCGGTACGGCTGCTGGCCGCCCTGCGCGCCCCGGAGTCCGTGCCCGCGCTGATCACCACCCTGGAGCGGCGGCTGCGCCCGCACGACCCCTACCGGCGGGTCGCCCTCGCCTGCGTGGAGGGCCTGGGCGCGCTCGGCGACGCCCGCGCCCGGCAGGTCCTGAACGAGGCCCTGGCACACCCGGCGCTCGCGGAGGCGGCGGTGCACGCGCTGGCACGGATTCCGCGGCAGCGGGAGGCGAGGTGACGCCCGGTCAGCCCCGCAGGTCCTTGACGTACCGCACCTCGGGCAGGAACACGCCGTCCGCCTCGAAGGGCTCCTCGGCGCCGTCCGGCCGGAATCCGGCGCGCTCGTAGAAGCGGCGGGCGGGGGTGTTGTCCTTCAGGACCCACAGGAACAGGCGCGGATACGGCGAGCACTGCCCGAGCGCCTCGGTCAGCAGGGCCCGGCCGATGCCGCTGCCGAGATGGGCCGGATCGACGTAGATCGCGTACAATTCGGCGTCCCCGGTGCGCGCCTCACCGTCCCGGTACGGCCCGTGCGCCGCCCAGCCGAGGACCTCGCCGCCCCGCTCGGCGACCAGGTTCACCACGCGGCCGTCCGCCTGCGCGAACCGGGCCCGCCGTCGCTCGGCGTCCGCCGTGGCGCTGAGCCCGTCCAGGTACGGCTGCGGCATGAGCCCCTGGTAGGCGTGGCGCCAGCCGCGTACGCGGATCTCCGAGACACGGCCGCAGTCGGCGAGGTCCATCGGGCGGATGCGGGGGAGCCGGTCGTCCATGACGGCACCCTAGGGAGTCCTTCCGGCACGCGCCCGTGATTATCCGCCCACCACCGCGATCGCCTCGACCTCCAACAGGAACTCCGGCGCCACCAGCCCGGCCACCTGCACGGCGGAGGACGCCGGAAGGCGGTCGTCGGGTATGTGCGCGGCGCGGGCCGCGCGGACGGCGGGCATGTGGGCCATGTCCGTGACGAAGTACGTCAGCTTCACGACGTTGTCGAAGCCGGCCCCGGCAGCGGCCAGACAGCGCCTCAGGTTCTCGAACACCTGCTGTGCCTGGGCCGCCGGATCACCCTCCCCGACCAGCGCGCCGTCCTCGTCCAGGGCGAGTTGGCCCGAGACGGCGACGAAGCGGCCGGTCGCCGAGACCACATGGCTGTACTGGGTCGAGGGGGCGACCCCGTCGGGGGCGGAGATCCGAATCGGTCGGTCCATGGCTCCATAGTGGACCACCCCACTGACAACGCCCCCGACGGGCCGGCCGAGCCGGCTACCGGCGGAAGCCCAGCAGCCCGTGCAGGGTGGAGCCGCGCGACGACGCAGAGGCCGCCTTCGCAGCTGTGGGCGGCTTCGGGTCGGGCGACTTGCCGCAGACCGCGTCGGCCGCCCCGCCGCCGCGCGGCACCGTGCCGTCGGCCAGATAGGCGGAGAGGTACTTGTCCAGGCAGGCGTTGCCGCTCAGCGTGATGCCGTGGTTGCCGCCGCCCTCCTCGACCACCAGGCTGGAGCCGGCCAGCAGCCGGTGGGCCGTGACGCCACCCGGGTAGGGGGTGGCCGCGTCGTGGGTCGCCTGGAAGAGCAGCGCCGGCGGCAGCTTGCCGTTGGCGATGTCCACCGGCTCCAGCCTGCCGGTCGGCCAGAACGCGCAGGGCGCGTTGTACCAGGTGTTGTTCCAGGCCATGAAGGGCGCCTTGGCGTACACCGCCCAGGTGTCCGAGCTCCACCGGTTCCAGGTGCGCCGCCAGGAGGTGTCACGGCACTGCACGGCCGTGTAGACGCTGTAGCCGTTGTCGCCCGAGGCGTCCACGGCGGCGAAGTTCTCGTACGCCTTCACGAGCGGCCCGGTGTCCTTGTGGTGGACGTAGGCCGCGAACGCCTCGGCGAGGTAGGGCCAGTAGCCGTCGTAGTAGCCGCCGGGGATGAAGGTGTCCTCCAGCTCGGGGGCGCCGACCTTGCCCCCGGCCGGTCTCTTCGCCAGGGCCGCCCGCATCGCGTACCACTCGGCCTCGATCCTCGCGGGGTCCTTGCCGAGCTTGTACGTGGCGTCGTACTTCGCGATCCACGCCATCAGCGCGCGGTGGCGGTCGTCGAAGGCGTAGTCCTGGCCCAGGTTGTCCTCGTACCAGACACCGGTCGGGTCGACGATCGAGTCCAGCACCAGGCGGCGGACCCGCTCGGGGTACAGCTTCGCGTAGACCGCGCCGAGGTAGGTGCCGTAGGAGTAGCCGAAGTAACTGATCTGCCGCGCGCCGAGGGCCCGCCGCACGAAGTCCATGTCCCGGACGGCGCTGACGGTGTCGATGTAGGGCAGCACGTCGGCGTACTTGCGGCCGCAGGCGGCGGCGAACGACCGGGCCCGCTCCAGGTTCGCCCGCTCCAGCGAGGGCGTGGCCGGCACGGTGTCCGGGCGTCCCGGCCGGAAGTGGCCGGGCGCGCAGTCCAGGGCGGGGGTGCTCCTGCCGACCCCCCGCGGGTCGAAGCCGATGACGTCGTACCGGGCCGCCACGCTCGTGGGCAGTGCCGAGGCGACGAAGCCGGCGAGCGTCAGCCCGCTGCCGCCGGGGCCGCCGGGGTTGACCAGCAGCGGGCCCTGGGACGTCCGCGCGGTGTGCGGGACACGGGACAGGGCGAGCGTGATCTGCCGGCCGGACGGTTTCGCGTGGTCCAGCGGCACCTTCAGGGACGCGCACTGCAGCGTCGGGTAGTCGCTCGTGCCGCACTTCTTCCAGGCGACTTTCACCGCCGGAGCGGACGGCGCCGACGAGGCCGGCGCGGTCGCCCGCGCGGGGACGGCCGTGACCGAACCCGCCAGCACGGCTGCGGCTGCGCACAGCACGGCTGCGCGTGTTCTCATGGGTCCTCCCGGGACGGAGGTCGCGACGAACCGCGAGGATCACGGTTCTCGCCGCATCGTCCCGGCAACGGGGACCCGCAGAACGCGTTCCGGCGATACTTGACCCGATTGGGTCGCGGGATGCCCTCGAACGCTCTCAGATGAGGGTGAGTTGGGTGGGCTCGGATCCGGCCTGGGGTTCCGGCCGCGCCGGGCGGATCCGGCGGGCCGTGCCCGCGCGCGTGGGCCCGATGCCGTACTCCTGTGCCAGCTCGTGCACCTGACGGGTGATCCGGCGCTGGTACCACTTGGGCGCGTAGGCGCCCTCCGCGTACAGCCGCTCGTAGCGGCGCACCAGATGCGGGTGGTGCTGCCCGAGCCAGGCCATGAACCACTCCCGGGCACCCGGCCGCAGATGCAGCACCAGTGGTGTGACCGAGGTGGCCCCGGCCGCCGCGACGGCCCGGACCGTCTCCCGCAGTTGGGCCGGTTCGTCGCTCAGGAACGGGATCACCGGCGCCATCAGCACCCCGCAGTCGATGCCGTGCTCACCGAGGGTGCGTACGACGTCCAGCCGGCGTTCGGGCGCGGGGGTGCCCGGCTCCACCGTGCGCCACAGCCCGGTGTCGAGGAAGCCGACGGAGACCGAGATGCCGATGTCCGTCACCTCGGCCGCCCGGACCAGCAGATCCAGGTCACGCAGGATCAGGATGCCCTTGGTGAGGATCGAGAAGGGGTTCGCGTGATCGGTGAGGGCGGAGATGATGCCCGGCATCAGCCGGTAGCGGCCCTCGGCGCGCTGGTAGCAGTCGACGTTCGTGCCCATCGCCACGTGGTCGCCCTGCCAGCGCCGCGAGGCCAGCTGGCGGCGCAGCACCTCGGGCGCGTTTACCTTGACCACGATCTGGGTGTCGAAGCCGATGCCGGTGTCGAGGTCCAGGTAGCTGTGTGTCTTGCGGGCGAAGCAGTACACGCACGCGTGCGTGCAGCCCCGGTAGGGGTTGACCGTCCACTCGAACGGCATGCGCGAGGCGCCCGGCACCCGGTTCAGCACCGAGCGTGCCCGGATCTCGTGGAAGGTGATCCCGCGGAACTCGGGCGTGTCGAACGTACGCGTGGTCACGGCGTCCGCGCCGAACAGTGCGGCGTCGGCGGCCCGGCCGTGCTCGGCGGACTCCCCGGACTCCACGGGCTCGACGGTGAGGTTGTCCCAGCGCATGACGCCTCCTCGGTAGCACTGCGCACAGAATAGAACATGTGTTCCCATGATCGTGCGGCCCTCGATTTGGGCGGCCGGGCGCCGGGGTGGTTGGCTTGCCCCAACCCCGAGCAACCAGGTCCTGGAGGAACGCAATGGCGCAGGTCGAGGCCACTACGGAGCGGGTCGTCGCGGCGGACGCGGAGAAGGTGTTCGACGCTCTCGCCGACTACCGCGGCACGCGGCGCAAGCTGCTGCCCGAGCACTTCAGCGAGTACGAGGTGCGCGAGGGCGGCGACGGCGAGGGCACCCTCGTCCACTGGAAGCTCCAGGCCACCAGCAAGCGGGTGCGCGACTGCCTCCTGGAGGTCAGCGAGCCCACCGACGGCGAGCTGGTCGAGAAGGACCGCAACTCCTCCATGGTCACCACCTGGCGCGTCACCCCGGCCGGCGAGGGCGGGTCCCGGGTCGTCGTGACCACCACCTGGAAGGGTGCCGGCGGCATCGGCGGCTTCTTCGAGAAGACCTTCGCGCCCAAGGGTCTCGGCCGGATCTACGACGCCGTGCTCGCCAACCTCGCCGCAGAGGTCGAGAAGTAGGGTCAAGCTCCCCTTGGTGAAGGGGTGTTGTGCCCCTTCACCGGTTCGGGTGGATCTCCGGCCCGGCCCCCGGCGGTGCCGTAACTCGTCGCAGTTGTTCGCAGTTGTCGCCTTAAGCGGGAATTGTGACAGGTGCGACGAGGGGAGCGTTACGTGGGCGGGACGACTCTGGTGAAGCACGAGCCGGCCGTTGCACCGGCTGTGCAGGAGGCGACCGAGGGGACCGCCACCGCGGCGCCACCGCCGCCCGCACCCGCCGCCGGACTCGGGCCGCGCCGCGTGCGGCTGGTGTTCCTCGGGCTGATGCTCGCCCTGCTCCTCGCGGCGCTGGACCAGATGATCGTCGCCACCGCGCTGCCGAAGATCGTCGGCGAGCTGCACGGCCTGGACCGGATGTCCTGGGCGATCACCGCCTACCTGCTCACCTCCACCATCGGCCTGCCCCTGTACGGCAAGCTCGGCGACCTGGTCGGCCGCAAGGGCGTCTTCCAGTTCGCCATCGCCGTCTTCGTCGTCGGCTCCGCGCTCGCCGGCCGGGCACAGACCATGGACCAGCTGATCGCCTTCCGCGCGGTCCAGGGCGTCGGCGCGGGCGGGCTCATGATCGGCGTGCAGGCGATCATCGCCGACATCGTGCCGCCCCGCGAACGCGGCCGCTACATGGGCCTGATCGGCGCCGCCTTCGGCCTCGCCTCCGTCGCGGGCCCGCTGCTCGGCGGCTACTTCACCGACCATCTCTCCTGGCGCTGGTGCTTCTACATCAACGTCCCCTTCGGCCTGGTCACCCTCGCCGTCGTCGCCGCCGTCCTGAAACTCCCCAAGCCCACGGTCCGCGGGCGTCTCGACGTGCCCGGCGCGCTGCTGCTCGCCACCGCCTCCACCTGCCTGGTCCTGCTGACCAGCTGGGGCGGCACCGAGTACGCGTGGGGCTCCCGGCAGATCCTCGGCCTCGGTGCCGGTGCGGTCGCCGCCACCGTCCTCTTCCTCGTCGCCGAGCGCTTCGCCGCCGAACCCCTCATCCCGCTGCGCCTGTTCCGCGACTCCGTCTTCAACGTCAGCGCCCTGGTGGGCCTCGTGATCGGCGTCGCGCTGTTCGGCGCCGCCAGCTATCTGCCGACCTTCCTGCAGATGGTCGACGGGGCCAGCGCCACCGAGTCCGGGCTGCTGATGCTGCCCATGATGGCCGGGATCGTCGGCGCCTCGATCATCGGCGGACAGCTCATCAGCCGCACCGGCCGCTACAAGGTCTTCCCCGTGCTCGGCGGCGCCGTCGCCGCCGTCGGCATGTGGCTGCTGTCCCGGCTCGAGGCCGACACGCCCCGGCTGCACTACAGCATCTGGATGGCCGTCCTCGGCGCCGGCATCGGCCTGGTGATGCCCGTGCTGGTCCTCGCCGTGCAGAACTCCGCGCGCCCCGCCGACCTCGGCACCGTCACCAGCGCCAACAACTACTTCCGGCAGATCGGCGGCAGCGTCGGCGCCGCGATCTTCGGCACCCTCTTCGCCGACCGGCTCGCCACCTCCCTGCGCAGGGAACTGCCCCCGCGTGCGGGCGCCGGGCTGCCCGACGCCGACTCGATCACCCCGCCGCTCGTCCACGCGCTGCCCCCGGCCCTGCGCGACGCCTACATCCGCGCCTACGCCGACGCGATGCCCCGGATCTTCCTCTACCTCGTCCCGGTGCTCGTCCTCGGCCTGCTCATCGCCTTCTTCCTCAAGGAGAAACCACTGGTGTCCCACCACACCGCCGAAACCGCGCCCGGGAGCGTGAACGCCCCGATCCCGCAGGCCCGTTCGTCCTACGCCGCCGGCATCCCCGTCTGCGGAACGGTGCAGCACCCGGACGGCACCGTGGTGCCCCGAGCGGCGCTCACCCTCATCGACGTCGCCGGACAGCAGATCGGCCGGGGCGCGAGCGGCGAGGACGGGCGGTACGCGCTCAGCACGCCCGGCTCCGGATCGTACGTGCTCATCGCCGCCGCCGGCGGCCACCAGCCGCAGGCCGTCTCCGTCACCGTCGGAGAACGGCCCGTCGAACTCGACGTCGTCCTCGGCGGCGCGGGGCGTCTCGCGGGCAGCGTCCTCACCGCCGACGGCAGCCCCGTCCGGGACGCCACCGTCACCCTCACCAACGTGCACGGCGAGGTCGTCGCCGCCACTCGCAGCGGCCGCGAGGGCGGCTATGTCATCACCGAGCTGGTGGCCGGCGAGTACACGCTCGCCGCCAGTGCCCCCGCCTTCCGGCCCGCCGCGCTGCCCGTCACCGTGCAGGCCTCCCGGGAGACCCGGCAGGACGTCGAACTCGCGGGCGGCGCCGTACTCAGGGGCACCGTCCGGGCGACTGGCGGCCGCCCCGTGGAGGACGCGCGCGTCACGCTGCTCGACGCCGCCGGCAACGTCGTCGACACGCTCACCACCGGACCCGACGGAACGTTCCGGTTCGTGGACCTCTCCTCCGGCGAGTACACCGTCATCGCCGCGGGTTACCCGCCGGTCGCCACCGTGCTGCAGGTGGCGGGCGGCGGCCGCACCGAACGGGATCTGCAACTGGGGCACGAGGACTGAGGGGTGCGACGGGCGGGGCCCGCGGGCGCTGAGCTGCGCGCCGGGGCGATCAGGTGAAACCAATTCCAGGATTGTCACACATCGCCACCGGCCGCCGCCGTACCGTTGGCGACGGCGGCACAGATCGTTTGCGAACAGCCATGGGGAGAGAGGGCCTGGGCCATGGACCGTGGCAGCAAGCGGGACACGACTCCCGAGCGCGGCGCCGGCGACACTGCGGCGGGCCGGATTCCGCTGGCCGTGGTCGTCGTCGACCGCGCCGGACTGGTGTCCCACTGGAGCAGTGGCGCACGGCGCCTGTTCGGCGTGGGCAGGGACGAAGCCGTCGGGCGTCCCGCGGCGGACCTGCTGCCGGTCTCCGGCGCCCTCCCCGAGGACCTGCACGGCGACCCGATGCCGGACGCCTACGAGGAGTACGACGGCCTCGGCCCCGACCTGGAGTCCTCACTCGGCGGTCACACCGCCTACCCCACGGCCGGCCGGGCCCGCGTCCACCCGCACCAGCGGACACCGGACGGCGAGCGGCTCGACGTGCTGTGGTGGGCCTACCCGCTCGTCGGCCCCGGCCCCTCCCGGCTGCTCGTGCTGGCCGCCGACGCCACCCGGCTGCGTGAGGAGCGGGGCTACGACGACGAGACCGCCGAACGCATCTCGCCCGGCTTCGCCCGCCACACCGAGCTGCCCGCCTACGAGGAACTCGAACGGCGCCTGCCCGAGATCCTGCCCAACATGGGCCCTGGGCTCAGCGGCCGCATCGCCGCTCAGGTCCTCGAACTGGGCTATCCCGTGCTGGAGTTCAGCCAGTTCGACCGGGTGCCCGTGACGCCGTACTGGGGCGTGCCGCGCCGCGTGGGACGCGCCCGCACCGAGCCCGTCGTACCGCGGGAGCAGGCGGTGGCCGCCCTGGTCCCGACCGGCGCCGAACAGGACCTCGAGTACGCCGCCGTGCGCGAACGGCTCGAGTTCCTCAACGAGGTCAGCTCCCGCATCGGCTCCTCCCTCGATCTCGGCGAGACCATCCGCGAGGTCACCAGCGCCGCCGTCCCCCGGTTCGCGGACTTCGCCGGCACCCACCTGCGCGCTGCGGTGCTGGCCGGCGAGGGCTTCACGGACGGCCCGCCGGACGCCAGCACCGTGATGTTCCGCGTATGGGTCGAGCACAACGACGAACCGGGCCGCTGGGACGACACCGTGCCCGTCGGCGAGGCCTTCGCCTTCCCCGAACACACCCCGTTCTACAAGTGCATGGTGACCGGTGAACCGGTCCTCATCCCGAGGGTCACCGAGGAACTGGGCGACCGCATCTCCGGCGAGTTCGAGAAGCGCGACCTCAGGCCGCTGATCACCGGGCGGTCCCTGCTGATCGTCCCGCTCAAGGCGCGCAACGTGGTCCTCGGCTTCATGGTGCTGATGCGCCGCCCCGACCGCCCGGCGTTCGACGACATGGACCGCACCACCGGCGCCGAACTCGCCGCCCGCGCGGGCCTCGTGCTCGACAACGCCCGCATGTACACCTACCAGGAGAACGTCGCCGACACCCTCCAGGACAGCATGCTGCCGCAGGTGAACCCGCGGATGGCCGGGTGCGACATCGCCACCCGCTATCTGCCCGGTACCCGGCTCGGCCGGATCGGCGGCGACTGGTTCGACAGCGTCAAACTGCCCGGCTCGCGCACCGCCCTCGTGGTCGGCGACGTCATGGGCCACGGGCTCAACTCGGCCGCGATGATGGGTCAGTTGCGCACCGCCGTGCAGACCATGGCCACCATGGAGACCCCGCCCGCCCAGCTGCTGCGCAACCTCGACGACCTCCCGCCGGCTCGGCGACAACTACCTCGCGACCTGCCTGTACGCGGTCTACGACCCCATCCGCGGCGAGCTGACCCTCGCCAACGCCGGACACATCCCGCCCGTCCTGGTCCGTGCCGAGGACGGCCGCAGTGAACTGCTCGACCTGCCCACCGGCGCCCCCATAGGCGTCGGTGGCGTCCCCTTCGAGGTCAGCCGCGTCAAGGTCGCGCCAGGGGACCGGCTGGTGCTGTGCACCGACGGCCTGGTCGAGGTGCGCGGCTCCGACATCGGCGACGGCCTCGCCGCCCTCTGCGAGTCCGCCGCCCACCCCGCGGCCTCGATGGACGACGCGTGCGACACCATCATCCGCGCCCTGAACACCCGCGGCGGCCGCAAGGACGACGTCGCCCTGCTCATGGCCCGCCTCAACGGCATCCCCGACGAGCACGTCGCCGAGTGGCGGCTCGACGCCGACCCGCGCGAGGTGGCCCGAGCCCGCCGCCTGGTCCGCGAACGGCTGCTGGAATGGGGTCTGCCGCAAGCGGTGGAGACGGCCGAGCTGCTGGTCAGCGAGGTCGTCACCAACGCCGTCCGGCATGCGGAGAGCGACCGGATCGGACTGCGCGTGGTCCGCACCGACGCGCTGCTGTTCGAGGTCACCGACGACGAACCCGCCCTGCCCGCCATGCTCAGTGCCGGCCCCTACGACGAGTCGGGCCGCGGACTGCGCGTGGTGAGCCGCCTGGCCCGGGAGTGGGGCGCCAGCGCCGCCGGGCACCGCAAGACCGTGTGGTTCGAGCAAGTCGTCACCACCGGATAGTGCCGAACAGGGGGCGTGCGACTTCCCTCGCGCGCCCCCGGCATGCCCGGTGCCCGTACATCCGGTGAAGGTGGCCGCCCAGCCCTTGCCCAACACCAGGTGATCGCGATATCCCGATCAGGGGAACCGACCGTGGGGAGATCGCATGAACGTCTCGGACAACTACCGGAACGCCTGGGAGAGTTACTGGAGCGGGACCTCCGGCGCCCGCGGCGAGGCCATTTGGGACGCCGATCCCTCCCTCACCGCCGAACCGCACAGCGAACTGCTCCTGCCGTACGCGGATCCGGCCCGCACCATCGTCGATCTCGGCTGCGGCAACGGCACCCAGACCCGCTACCTCGCCACCCGGTTCGCCCGCGCCGTCGGCGTGGACCTCTCGCACGCCGCCGTCGAGCACGCCCGCCGCGCCCAGGACGGCACCGCCGCCGAGTTCCAGCAGCTCGACCTCACCGACACCGAGGCCGTACGCGCCCTGCACGACCGGCTCGGCGACAGCAACGTCTACATGCGGGCCGTCATCCACCAGAGCGAACCGGCCGCGCGCCCCGCCGTGGCCGCCGCCGTCGCCGAGATACTCGGTGCCGAAGGGCGCGCGTTCGTCGTCGAACTCACCTCCGGCTCCCGGGACGTGCTCAGGCTCGCCGCGTCCGCGCCGGGCGGTCCGGGGCCCAAGCTCCAGCGTGTCTTCCACCACGGGCTCAAGCCCGCCGACGCCGAGGACAAGGAGATCCCGCATCTGCTCACCGAGGCGGGCCTCGCGATTCTCGCCGACGGCGAGACGACCCTGCCGCAGACCGAGTACCTGGCGGACGGCACCCGCCTCGACCTCCCGGCGCACTGGTTCGTCCTGGCCGGGACAGCGCCTCGGCGAGCCGGGTGACATCATCGCCGGTGGCCGCTCAGCTCCCGGCCATGGCGTTCAGCCGTTCCTACCGGCAACGGTCGACTTGCCGACGACGAGGGCACGCCGGCCGAGGTGCCTCGCCGGCTCGGTGACCGCGCTGTCCACGTAACGCGGGTCGGCCGCGTAGGAACCCGGCTGCTGCGGCGTGCCGGCACAGAGGGAAGGCGCGTCTGTGTCCGGGAGTTGGCTGGTTCCGGGAAGACGGTCCCGCGCACGCCGGCCGAGGATCCCGGGGGCGTTGGTTCCGTAGGCCGCCGCGGCGGTACGGTGTGCGGCAGTCGATTGCCTGTTCTGCGATCGCTGACCCACAAGGGGGTTCCATGAAACACCGCCGCCCGCGCCACCGTCGCAGAGGGATTGCCAGAGCGGTCGGTACGGCGGGTGCGCTGGCCTTCGCCCTGGGTGCGGGGATGACGCCGGCGATAGCCGCCGGTAAGACGTCCGACAAGCCCGAGGCCACCGGATTCTCGCCCGACCAGCCCGACCAGCCCGACCCCGCCACGCCCTGGGCGCCCGAGAACGACGATGCGCCGCTGCACCACAAGCCCGTACACCCCGAGGCCTTCGCGTCCGGCCGCACGGGCACGTCGGGTGTCCAGCTCAACATGCCCGCGCCGACCGGGCAGTACAGCGTGGGCATGGTCGGCCTGCACCTCGTCGACAAGTCCCGTCCGGATCCGTACGTGCCCGGCAGCACGTCCCGCGAGTTGATGGTGTCGCTCTGGTATCCGGCCACCGCCACGTCCGGGCACTACCAGGCGCCGTGGATGCCGTCGATCTCCGGCTCCCACTTCCTCGCCACCCGCGGGCTGTCTCCGCAGCAGGTGACCCTGCCGAAGACCGCGGGCCATGTCCTCGCCCCGGTGAACACCAAGCTCGGCAAGCTGCCCGTCCTGCTGTACTCGACCGGGCTGCACTCGGACCGCGCGATGGGCACCGCGCTCGCCCAGGATCTCGCCAGCCGCGGCTACCTCGTCGTCACCGTCGACCACACCCACGACGCCAACGAGGTTCAGTTCCCCGGCAACCGGCTCGAGACCAACAGGATGCCGGCGGGCACCCATTCCTCCGACACGCTGAAGGTGCGGGCGGCCGACATGCGGTTCGTCATCAACCAGCTCGGCACGATCAGCAAGGGCGGCAACCCGGACGCCGGGCACGCCACACTGCCCGCCGGGCTGACGAAGTCGGTGGACATGTCCCGCATCGGGATGTTCGGCTGGTCGCTGGGCGGCGCAGCGGTCGACACCGCCATGCAGCTCGACCACCGTATCGCCGCCGGCGCCAACCTGGACGGCCAGTTCTTCGGGACGGCGCCGAGCAAGGACCTGGACCGCCCCTTCATGCTCTTCAGCTCCGGCACCCACAACCGCAACAACGACGGGTCGTGGCGGACGCTGTGGTCGCATCTGAAGGGTTATCGGGTCGACATCCAGCTCCACGGCGCGGCACACCTGTCGTTCAGCGACAACGAGTGGATGGTGCCGCAGGAGGCGGGCCTGCTCGGGCTCTCCCGGGCTCAGCTCCAGCAGCAGTACGGCACGATCGACCCGAACCGCGCGGTCCAGATCCAGCGCGTCTACCTCGCCGCCTTCTTCGACCAGGAACTGCGCGACAAGCACCGCACCCTGCTTGACGGGCCCGACAAGAACTACCCCGAGATCTCTTTCGTTCGCTGACCGGAGATTCGAAGGGCGGGCCCGGTTCGAGTCCGCCCTTCGGCGTGTCCGGGGGGATGGCGGCCCCGCATGCGGCCGTCGCCGAGTGTCCTCGTTCACACGTACGGCACAGGGACGAAAGTGTGATGGTTATGTGATCACATGAGGATAGAGTGTTCGCTCTGTCGCACATTCGGGCGCTCGCGCCGGTTGAGAAAGGATCCGCTGCCCTGCCCTCCGCACCCCGGGCGCCGCGCCGACACCGCATTCGTCGCCGCGCCGATATGCCGATGCTTGGCGGGGTGCGCCCGCCGATCGCCGCGCTCGTCGTCCTCCTGCTAGTGGTCGCCGCCCTGACCGTGATCGGCCTCGACGGCATCCACGCCGAGCGAATACCGCAGGCGGTGCTGAACGGCGAGCAGCAGATCGCCGCGGACACCGCGCTGTCGACGCGCACCACGATCGACGTCGAGGCGAGCGCGGTACGCCGTACGGCCGACGCGTATCCGGCGACGAGCACATCGACCCCCGCGGCCACGCTCAAGGCGCTGGCCCCCACCAGGAAGACGATCCTCGGCAGTGCGCTGCTCGACGCGCGCACCGGCAGACTGCTGGCGGCCCGTGGCAAGCAGGTTCCGCTGGCCGGGGTGGACGCCGCCAGGCTGACGTCCGGGCACGGCGGGATCCCGCCCCGGCTGGCGACCTCGGGCGGCACGCGGCACCTGCTGTACTTCGCCGAGGTCACGCTGCCCGCGCAGGAGGTGGACCCCAACCAGGACCAGTTCCAGGCTCCGAGCCGGGCCGACCGGCAGTGGCTGCTGGTGGTCTCCGAGGCGCTCCCCGCTCTCACGACGTACGGCGACGGGCGCACCGCCCAGGTGCTGGACGCGGACGGCAAAGCGCTCGTCACCACGGCCCGCGGCACGGCGTCGCCGGCCACGGCCGACAGCGGCCTGCCCGCGGCGGCGGCCCGCGCGGCGAACGGGTCGAGGCGGGACACCGACGCCTCGGGAAGCCTGCTGGGCGCCGAGAAGGGCGGTCGGCGCACGGTGGCCGGCTGGGCCCGGGTCGCCTCGGCAACCGGTTCGGGCGACGCCGACGACCTCGGCCTGGTGGTGCTCAACCACCGCGCGGTGCCCGCCATGACCTCCGCCGCCGACCACTCGGCTTTCGCACTCCAGGCCGCGGCGGCGCTGGTCGTGATCGCGCTGCTGCTCGGGCTGGTACTGCATTTCTCCGTGCAGCGGCCGCTGCTGCGGGTGTATCTGTCCGCCGGCCGGCTGTCCCGAGGCGCGACCGAGAGCGGTCCGGCCGCTCTGGAGGAGCTTGCCTGGCCGGTTCCGGTGCATGGCTTCGGGGATCTGGCCCGGATCGGGCGGGCACTGGAGTCGTTGCGCCGGCAACTGCTCGGCCAGAGCGGCCCGGAGGAACTGCCGGCACGGCGCGGACCGGGCTACCGGGCACTGGCCATGCTCGGTGTGGCGCTGGTGGCCTGCTGGGCGGTGCCGATGATCTTCCTGCTGAACCGGGCGGACACCGCGACCGCGGTTCCGGCTCCGGTCGTCGCCGACCAGCAGGCGCGTACCGAGATCGCGACGAACCGGATCCGGCAGTCGCTCGACCACTCGTACACCGACCTGAGCGACGTGGCCCGTAGCCTGCCGGGCAGGAGCCGGGCCGCCCAGACCGAGGTGCTGCAGCACACTCTCGACGACCACAAGCAGTACCGCTCGCTGTATCTCCTGGACCGCTCCGGCGGTATCACGCTGCGGGTGGGCGGCACACCGCTGCGCACCCTCGTCCACGTGCCCGAGGGCGGCGGGATCACCACCGTCAACACCTCGGGCCGGATCCCGGCGATCGCCGCCTACGCCCAGGTCGGGGCCGACAAGGGCAAGGCCGCGGCGGCCGGCGTGGTCCTGTTCGGTGAGATCGACGTGAAGGTGCTCAACTCCAGTCTGGCCAGGCCGAATCTGGGCAGCGTCTGGGTGACGGACGGCGACTACAGGGTGCTGGCGGCGAGCGTGGGCTACCGCGCCTTCCAGGCGCTGCCGGGCTCCGGCCTGACCCGCCTCGCCCGCGCCGCCCAGGGCGCCCCGGGTACCGTGGGCACCGCGACCTCGGCGGTGCTCTCCTCGTCCTCCGGCCTGTCGGTCGCCGCCGCCGCGCCGCTGGCGCAGAGCGGCCCGACGGCCCGCCTCGGCTGGCGTGTGGTGACCACGGAGCCCGCGGCAGCGCTGCGGCTCCCCGCGGTGCAGGCCGAGCAGCGCACCATGCTCGCCGGGATCCTGGGCCTCACGCTGGGCGTGGCCTGCCTGGGCTGGCTGCACGTCGTGGTGATCCGGCCGCTGCGCACCGTCGCCCAGCTCGTCGAGCGGCTCGCCGGCGGGGACCGCCGTACCGTGCTGTACCCGGTCAACCACGACGAGATCGGCTCGGTCACCCGCAGCCTGGAGCTGATCCGCCAGGCCCTGGCGGAACGCGGCCGGGCGGCCAGGCCCGGCCACACCGTCGTTCCCCCCCAGTCCCGGCGCCAGAACGTACCCGAGCGGTAGAAGGACGGAATCGGCGTGCTCTTCCTCTATGTCGTACTGCTGCTGTGCTGCACTGCGCTGCTGATCGCCGGGATCCTGGAACAGAAGCGGCATTTCGCCTCGCTGGACCAGATACCCACGCGGGTGCTGGTCAACGGCATCCGCGGCAAGAGTTCGATCACCCGCCTGTGTGCGGGCGCGCTCCGCGGCGGCGGTCTGGTCACGGTGGCCAAGACCACCGGCACCGCGGCCCGGTTCATCCATCCGGACGCCACCGAGGAGCCGGTGTACCGCAAGTTCGGGCTGTCCAACATCGTCGAGCAGATCGGCATCGTGCGCCGGGCGGCGACCTACCGGCCGGACGCGCTGGTGATCGAGTGCATGGCGGTGATGCCCGCGCTGCAGGAGATCAACCAGGAGAAGCTGATCCGCTCCACCATCGGCGTGCTGTGCAACGTCCGCGAGGACCATCTGGAGGAGATGGGGCCGACGCTGGACGACGTCGCCCGCTCGCTCTCCCGCTCGATGCCGGTGGGCGGGGTGTGTGTGACGGCGGAGAAGGACCGGCTGCACATCCTCCAGGAGGAGGCCGACAAGCGGAACTGCCGTCTGGTCTCGGTCGATCCGGAGACGGTGACCGACGCCGAACTGCGCGGCTTCAGCTGGTTCACCTTCAAGGAGAACGTGGCGATCGCGCTCGCCGTCGCCGAACTGCTCGGCGTGGAGCGGCAGACCGCGCTGCAGGGCATGTGGGACGCGCCGCCCGACCCGGGCGTGCTGTCGGTGGAGCGCTACATCACTCCCGAGGGCAAGCGGCTGCGGTTCGCCAACGTCTTCGCGGCCAACGATCCCGAGTCGACGCTGATGAACGTCAAGCAGCTGGAGGACCTGGGCGCGATCCGGCGGCCGCTCAACGTGGTCATCAACTGCCGCCCGGACCGGGTGGAGCGCAACGGCCAGATGGGCACGATCATCCCCGACCTGGGCGCCGAGGTGGTTTTCCTGATCGGCCACCCGACCAAGAGCGCCCGCGATGCCATTCCGGCCGGCTTCACCGGGCGGGTGGTGGATCTCGGCGGCGACCGCCGGGACCCCGAGGAGCTGACCGCGGCGATCCTCGCGGAACTCGGCCCGGCCTCCTCGCTGGTCGCGATCGGCAACATCCACGGCCGGGGCGAGCTGTTCCTGGAGTGCCTCGCCGAGCTGGCGCTCGACGAGTCCGAGGACGCGCTCGACGCCGTTCCCGGCGGTGACGGCCTGGACCAGGAGACCATGCAGATCGCGGTGCCCCGGCCGCGGATCGCGATGGCCCGGCCGCCCGAGCCGGAGCCCTATCGCTGGGTGGCGGCGCTGGAGACACCGGCGCACGGCTTCCACGTCCCGGGACAGCGCGAGCTGGCCCGCCGGTTCGCCACCCGCCACGGCCGGCCCGAGAGCGAGAGCGCCGAAGACGGCCTGCACAACTCCTACGATTCGTACCAGTCATGAGGACCTGTAAGTGATCCCCGCCACCCTCACCGCACAGACCGCCGCGCTCGGGATCGCCCTCGGGCTGGTCTTCTCGCTCGTCTGCTATCTGACCACCAACCTCTCCCCCGGGGGAATGATCACCCCCGGCTGGATCGCCCTCACGCTCGTCACCGACGTGCGGATGGCCGGGCTGATGGTCGGTGTCGCGGCGCTCTCGTTCTTCGCGACGAAGCTGCTGCAGCGCAATGTGATTCTCTACGGCAAGCGGCTGTTCGCCGCCGTGGTGCTGTGCGCGGTGTTGATGCAGACCACCGTGATGATCGCCCTCAACCACGAGTTTCCGTTGCTGTACACGTCACAGACGCTTGGCTTCATCGTCCCCGGCCTGGTCTCCTACCAGATGGTCCGTCAGCCCATGGCGGCCACGCTCATCTCGACCACGGCGGTGACGCTGGCCACGTATGTGGTGCTGGTCGCCGGTCTGCTGATCGGTGCCCTGCCCACCGGCTGACCTGCCCACCACGTTTCACCCCGCACTTTCAGGAGGACCGGCCATGCACTCGGAACCCGTCGTCAGGCGCAGCCGCCCGACTCGCCGCGCGCTGCTCGGGACGATCGCGGGCGTGGCAGCCGCCGGGGTGGCCGGTGGATACGCCTGGGACCACCTCGGGCACGGCAACGGGGACGGCAGCGACGACCGCGGGGGGACGGGCACCGGCCCGAGCGCCCGGTCCACCGGGGGCCACACCTTCGAGCGGCTGTCCTCGCCCGGCCGCACCGTGGTCCGCGCCGCCGACGGCGGCACGCTCGCCACCTTCACCGACGGCGCCCGTACCGCCGTACTCACCGGGCCCACCCGCAGCTTCAGCGAGTCGCGGACCACCACCGCCACGGTGACCACGGAAGCCTGGGTGCGGGTGCTGCCGCGCGAGTGGCAGCGGGGCATGGAGAAGTCCGCGTGGTTCAAGGGCTGGTTCCCCAAGGCACTCGGCGACACCAGCCCGGACGTCTTCGCGGTGGCGTTCCAGTACAGCAGCGCCGGCGCGCCCGACAAGCACAACGCCGCCGGCGTGCGCTACGCGGGCACCGCGCACTTCGGCCCGCGCAATGCCAAGGTCAGCAACCCGCTGGACTTCGCCTACCATGACGAACAGTCCGACTTCTACGACTATCTGGGCATTCCCTGGACCTTCCCGGACGGTACGCGCGCGCAACCGGAGAAGGACCGCTACGGCGACGTCGACTGCTCCGGCTTCCAGCGTCTGGTGTGGGGCTACCGCATGGGCATCCCGCTGCACAACACCAACACCAAGGGCGCCGGCCTGCCGCGCCGTGCCTTCGCCATCGCCGCCTACGGTCCCGGCCGCCTGGTGATCCCCGACACCGGCGAGCAGCAGGCCACCGATCTGGGCGCCCTGCAACCCGGCGACCTGGTCTTCTTCGCCATCATCAAGGACCGGCCGGACTTCATCGACCACTGCGGCATGTACATGGGCCTCGACGACCAGGGCCGGCACCGCTTCTACTCCAGCCGCTCCGCCGCCAACGGTCCCACCCTGGGCGACCTGTCGGGCCGCTCGCTGCTGGACGGCACCGACTTCTACGCCCGGGGCTTCCGGGCGGCCCGCCGCCTGTGACCCCGCCGCCCGTGCACCACCGCCTGACCTGACCTGCTGATCCGAGGACCACTGCCATGACCGCCATCCCCGCCGCCCGGCCCACCGGCGCGCATCGAGGCCGCCGGGCGGCGAACCGCCGCCCCGGCCGGCCGGAAGCCGTCCCGCGCTGGGAGCGCCCGGCGCTCGCCGCGGTGCTGGTCGTCGCCACGGTGCTGTACTCCTGGGGCATCGGGCATGCCGCGATGCACCCCTTCTACGGCGCGGCGATACGGTCGATGGCCGGCGGCTGGCGCGCCTTCTTCTTCGGCGGGCTCGACACCAGCGGTTCGATCAGCATCGACAAGCTGCCCGGCGCCTTCTGGCCCGACGCCGTCTCCGTCTGGCTCTTCGGCCCGCACACCTGGGCGGCCGCGCTTCCCCAGGTCGTCGAGGGCGTGCTCACCGTATGGCTGCTGTACCGGATCGTCCGGGAATGGGCCGGGGTGTTCGCCGCGCTGTTCGCCGCGCTGACGCTCACCCTCACCCCGGTCACCGTGGTCCTCACCCGGGCCACCATTCCGGACACCGCGCTCACTCTGCTGCTGGTGGCGGCCGCCGGAGCGCTGCAGAAGGCGGTGCGCACCGAGCGGCTGCTGCCGTTGATCACCTGCGGGGTCTGGGTCGGGCTGGCCTTCCAGGCGAAGATGCTGCAGGCGTGGCTGGTGCTGCCGGTCTTCGCCGTGGTGTACCAACTCGTCGCGCCCGGCAGGCCGTTGAACCGGGCTCTGCGCTTCCTGCTGGGCGGCGCGATCGCGCTGGCGGTCTCCTGCTTCTGGGTGCTGCTCGCCTGGGTGACACCGGCCGCCGACCGCCCGTACCTCGACGGAACGTCCGACAACAATCCGTTCGCCCTGGTCTTCGGCTACAACGGCCTGAGCCGCTTCAGCAGCGATCCCACCGCGTTCGGCGCCGTCGCGGGCACCGCCGCCAGCCGCACCACCGGCAACACCGGCTGGGGAATGCTGGTCAACCACACGGTCGGCCCGCAGGTCGCCTGGTTCCTGCCGCTCGCCGTGCTCGCCGCGGTCCTGGGCGTCGTCTGGCGCTCCGGGCAGCCGCGCACCGACCCGCTGCGGGCGGGTTTTCTGCTCTGGGGCGGCTGGCTGGCCATACACACCCTGGTGTTCAGCGCCTCCAACGGCAACCACGCCTACTACACGGCCGTCATCGCCCCGGCGCTCGCCGCGCTGGCCGGCGGCGGGCTCGCACTCTTCCGGTGGGAGTACGAGGCGGCGTACGACGCGGAGTACGAGGCGGGCGGCCGGCGGCGGATGGCACTGCCGGCGGCGATCGTGCTGACGGCGGCGTGGTCGCTCGTGCTCGACTGGCCCACCCGATTCGTCTCCTGGCTGCTGCCGGTCGCCGTGATGCTCGCGCTGTGCGGCGTGGTGGGTCTGTGGACCCGCGGACCGCGCACCCCCGCGCGGATGGTCAACGGTGCCCTCGCCGCCGGGATCGCGGCCACCCTGGTCGTACCGGCCGGCTGGGCCGTTGCCTGCCTCGACCCGCGCTACGCGGGCGCCGCCACCTCGCCGCTGACCGGTCCGGTCGGCAACGCGTACCACGACGCCGTCCGTCACCACCGCTCCCTCAAGAGGATCGGGCTCGACCGGCCCAGCGCCCGCGACACCGCCCTGCTCGGCTTCCTCACCGCGCACCGCCACGGTGAGAAGTACCTGCTCGCCACCCAGGCCGCCTACGGTGCGGAGCCGCTGCTGCGCGCGAAGTCCGAGCCGATCCTCGTCATGGGCGGCTTCACCGGCAGCACCCCCTTCCCCAGCGTCCAGCAGCTCGGCAGCCTCGTCACCGCCCACGAGCTGCGCTATGCGCTGCTCACCACCGAGCGCCCCACCACTCCCGCCACCACCTGGGTGAAGTCGCACTGCAACCGCGTCCGGCCCACCGCCTACGGCCGCCGCACCGACGGCAGCTTCACCCTCTACGACTGCTACTCCCACCGGTGAGGACGCCGCCGGACCGGGGCCGCCGCCGTCGCGCGTCGATCCGGGTGGTCGCCTGACGGCCGCCGCTGTCCGGGCCTGCCCCGGCCGAGGAGGCCGTACCCCAGGAGGTGCGCACCATCGGCCGCTACCGCCTCACCAGCTCCCCGCCGTACCGCACGTCCACGGGCAGCGGGCACTTCGGGATCCGGGACAGGCGGCCGAGCGGCCGGTGGCGGGCCGTTTCGCGAGGTCGGGGTCGTAGCCTGTCCGCCCCCCGGCGCGTAACGTGACGCAGCATGAAGATCCTCATCAGTGCCGACATGGAGGGGGCCACGGGCGTCACCTGGCCTGCCGACGTGCTGCCGGGGACGCCGCAGTGGGAGCGGTGCCGGTCGATGTTCACCTCCGATGTGAACGCCGCCGTGGAGGGCTTCTTCGACGGCGGCGCCGACCAGGTGCTCGTCAACGAGGCCCACTGGACCATGCGCAATCTGCTGCTGGAGCGGCTCGACGAACGGGCCGAGATGCTCACCGGCCGGCACAAGGCGCTGTCCATGGTGGAGGGCGTGCAGCACGGCGCCGTCGACGGCATCGCGTTCGTCGGCTACCACGCGGGCGCCGGCATGGAGGGCGTCCTCGCCCACACCTACCTCGCGAACCAGATCACCGGGGTCTGGCTGAACGACGTCCGCGCCAGTGAGGGTCTGCTCAACGCCCACGTCGTCGCCGAGTACGGCGTCCCCGTCGTGCTCGTCACCGGCGACGACGTGGCCTGCGAGGACGCGCTCGGGTACGCGCCCGAGGCGCTGAAGGTCGCCGTCAAGGACCATGTGTCACGGTACGCGGCGGTGTGCCGCACCCCGGCCCGCACCGCGGCCGACATCCGCGCCGCCGCCAAGGAGGCCGCGCAGCTGGCGGTCCGTCACGAGGCGGTGCACGCGGGCCCCTTCACGGTGGCCGTGGAGTTCGACGCCGAGCATCTGGCGATGGCCGCGACCGTCGTCCCCGGGGTCACGCGGATCGGGGAGCGCAAGGTGGCGTACACCAGCGCCGGCATGTACGAGGGGATCAGGACGTTCAAGGCGGTCGCCACGATCGTCTCTGCCGCCGTGGAGGAGCAGTATGGCTGACCAGCAGGCCCTGGACGAGGTCGTGGAGTTCACCTCCGGCCTGATCCGCATCGACACCACCAACCGGGGCGGCGGCGACTGCCGGGAGCGGCCCGCCGCCGAGTACGCGGCCGAGCGGCTGTCCGGGGCCGGCCTCGACCCCCTGCTGCTGGAGCGGACACCGGGCCGGACCAACGTCGTCGCCCGGATCGAGGGCACCGACCCGTCCGCCGACGCGCTGCTGGTGCACGGCCATCTCGACGTGGTGCCCGCCGAGGCCGCCGACTGGAGCGTGCACCCGTTCTCCGGCGAGATCCGCGACGGCGTCGTGTGGGGGCGGGGCGCCGTCGACATGAAGAACATGGACGCGATGATCCTGGCGGTCGTCCGGTCCTGGGCCCGGCAGGGCGTACGGCCCCGCCGGGACCTCGTCATCGCGTTCACCGCGGACGAGGAGGCCAGCGCCGAGGACGGCTCCGGTTTCCTCGCCGACCGGCACCCCGAACTGTTCGAGGGCTGCACCGAGGGCATCAGCGAGTCCGGCGCCTTCACCTTCCACGACGGCGCCGGCCGGCAGATCTACCCGATCGCCGCGGGGGAGCGGGGCACCGGCTGGCTCAAGCTCACCGCGCGCGGCCGGGCCGGGCACGGCTCCAAGGTGAACAAGGAGAACGCGGTGACCCGGCTCGCCGCCGCCGTCACCCGCATCGGCGAGCACGAGTGGCCGCTCAGACTCACCCCGACCGTGCGGGCCGCGCTCACCGAACTCGCCGTCCTGTACGGCATCGACGCCGACTTCGGGGACGTGGACCGGCTGCTGGAGAAGCTCGGCCCGGCCGCCAAGCTGGTCGAGGCGACCGTCCGCAACAGCGCCAACCCGACCATGCTGGACGCCGGTTACAAGTTGAACGTCATCCCGGGGGAGGCGGTCGCCTTCGTCGACGGACGCTACCTGGCAGGCGCCGAGGATGAGTTCCGCGCCACCCTCGACCAGCTGACCGGCCCGGACGTGACCTGGGAGTTCGAGCACCACGAGGTGGCGCTCCAGGCGCCGGTCGACTCGCCGACGTACGCGAGGATGCGGGCCGCCGTCCAGGAGTTCGCGCCCGGCGGGCACGTGGTGCCGTACTGCATGTCGGGCGGCACGGACGCCAAGCAGTTCTCCCGGCTCGGCATCACCGGGTACGGTTTCACCCCGCTGAAGCTGCCCGAAGGACTCGACTACCAGGCGCTGTTCCACGGCGTGGACGAACGCGTGCCCGTGGAGGCGCTCCACTTCGGCGTGCGGGTCCTCGACCGCTTCCTGCGCACAGCCTGAACGATGGGGGACGAGGTGCTGAAGTCGGCGTACGGTTCCTGGCCCTCGCCCATCGACGCGGCGCTGGCCGCCGCGCACGACGGGCGGCCGGAGTGGGTGGGATTCGTCGGGGACGAGGTGTGGTGGACCGAGCCACGGCCGGCCGAGGACGGGCGGCGGGCGCTGGTACGCCGGACGGCCGACGGCACCGAGGAGCCGGTGCTGCCGGCGCCGTGGAACGTACGCAGCCGGGTCATCGAGTACGGCGGCCGGCCCTGGGCCGGGGTGGTGCGGGACGGCCGGCCCCTGGTCGTGTTCACACACTTCGCCGACCAGCGGCTGTACCGGTACGAGCCCGGCGGCGAACCGCGCCCGCTGACCCCGCTCTCGCCGGTGGGCGGCGGACTGCGCTGGGCGGAGCCGCAGGTGGACCTCGCCCGCGGTGAAGTGTGGTGCGTGCTGGAGGAGTTCACCGGGGACGGCCCGGGCGACGTGCGGCGCCTCCTGGCCGCCGTACCGCTGGACGGCTCGGCGGCCGGGGACCGGGCCGCCGTACGGGAACTCACCGACGACCGGCACCGGTTCGTCACCGGACCCCGTCTCTCGCCCGACGGCCGCCGGGCCGCCTGGCTCGCCTGGGACCATCCGCGGATGCCGTGGGACGGTACGGAGCTGCTCGTCGCCGAGGTCGGTGCCGACGGCGGACTGCATGGGGTCCACACGGTGGCGGGCGGACCGGAGGAGGCCGTGGCGCAGGCCGAATGGTCCGCGGACGGCCGCCTTCTGTATGCCGGTGACCGCAGCGGCTGGTGGAACCTGTACCGGGACGGCATCCCGCTGTGCCCGCGCGAGGAGGAGTTCGCCGGCCCGCTGTGGAAGCTGGGCCTCGGCTGGTTCGCGCCGCTGGACGACGGGCTGATCGCGGTCGTCCACGGCCGGGGGTCGACGGCACTCGGCATACTGGATCCGGAATCCGGCGAGGTCGTCGACGCCGCCGGTCCGTGGACCGAGTTCGCGTCCACGCTCGCGGTGCACGGCGAACGGGTCGTCGCGGTCGGCGCCAGCCCGCGGACCGCCTACGAAGTGGTCGAGCTGAACACCCGGAGCGGACACGCCCGGGCGATCGGCGCCCGGCACCAGGACCCCGTCGACCCGGCCTACTACCCCGAGCCGCAGATCCGCGTCTTCACCGGCCCCGAGGGCCGCGAGGTCCACGCCCACGTCTACCCTCCGCACCACCCCGGGCGGACCGCGGCCGACGGCGAGTCGCCGCCCTACGTCATCTGGGCGCACGGCGGTCCCACCAGCCGGGTGCCGCTCGTACTGGACCTGGAGATCGCCTACTTCACCTCCCGCGGCATCGGCGTCGCCGAGGTCAACTACGGCGGCTCCACCGGCTACGGGCGGGCCTACCGGGAGCGGCTGCGCGAGCAGTGGGGCGTGGTCGACGTCGACGACTGCGCGGCCGTCGCCCGTTCCCTCGCCGACGAGGGCACCGCGGACCCCGCCCGGCTCGCCATCCGGGGCGGCAGCGCGGGCGGCTGGACCACCGCCGCCTCCCTGACCACGACCGACCTCTACGCCTGCGGCACCATCAGCTACCCGGTCCTGGACCTGGCCACCTGGGGCCCGGGGGACACCCACGACTTCGAGTCCCGCTACCTGGAGTCGCTGATCGGGCCGCGCGCCGAGGTGCCGGCCCGGTACGCCGAGCGGTCGCCGACCGCGCACGCCGACCGGCTCACCGTGCCCTTCCTGCTGCTCCAGGGGCTGGACGACGTCATCTGCCCGCCCGCCCAGTGCGAACGCTTCCTCGCCCGGATCCAGGGCCGGGGCGTGCCGCACGCCTACCTCGCCTTCGCGGGGGAGGGGCACGGGTTCCGGCGGGCCGAGACGATGGTCCGCGCCCTGGAGGCGGAACTCTCCCTGTACGCCCAGGTGCTCGGGCTGACCCCGACGCCAAGGATCCCGAAGGTGGAGCTGATCACGTGAAGGAACTGGTGCGCCCGGCCCGGCTGGCCCCCGGGGCGCGGGTGGCGGTCGTCGCCCCCAGCGGGCCGGTGCCCGAGGAACGGTTGCAGGCGGGGCTCGACGTGCTGCGCGGCTGGGACCTCGAACCGGTGGCCGGCCCCCATGCCCTGGACCGGCACAGCGAGTTCGGGTACCTGGCCGGCACGGATGCCGACCGCGCCGCCGACCTCCAGAACGCCTGGTGCGATCCGTCCGTGGACGCGGTGCTGTGCGCCCGCGGCGGGTACGGGGCGCAGCGCATGATCGACCTGCTCGACTGGGAGGCGATGCGGGCGGCCGGGCCGAAGGTCTTCGTCGGCTTCAGCGACATCACCGTCCTGCACGAGGCCTTCGCCACCCGCCTGGGGCTCGCCACGCTGTACGGGCCGGTGGCGGCCGGCATCGACTTCATCAAGAACGCGCGGGCGCAGGAGCACCTGCGGGCCACGCTGTTCGCCCCCGACACGGTCCGCACCATCGGCTCCGGCGGTACGGCCCTGGTGCCCGGCCGGGCCCGGGGAGTCACGCTCGGCGGCTGTCTGTGCCTGCTCGCCGCGGAACTCGGCACCCGGCACGCCCGTCCCTCGGCGGCCGGGGGACTGCTGTGCCTGGAGGACGTGGGCGAGGAGACCTACCGGCTGGACCGGTATCTCACCCAGCTCCGGCGCGCGGGCTGGCTGGACGGCGTGCGCGGTGTGCTGCTCGGCTCCTGGGAGAGCTGCGCCGACTACGCCGAGGTGCGCCCCCTGCTGGCCGACCGGCTCGGCGCGCTCGGCGTCCCGGTGGTGGAGGACTTCGGATTCGGCCACTGCGAGGGCGCGCTCACGATCCCCTTCGGGGCCGTGGCCGAACTCGACGCGGACACCGCCACCCTGACCCTCGACCAGCCGGCGCTGCGGTGACGTCGTAGGCTGGCCGGATGCCGCACACCCCGTCCCCTCACCTCGCCGAGGGCCCCCGCGTGGCCATCCGCCACTTCACCCCCGAGGACGGCCCCGAGTTCACCGCGCGGACCCGGGAGAGCAAGGACCTGCACCGGCCGTGGCTGTTCCCGCCGGACACCGAAGAGGCCTACGCCGCCTACGCCGGCCGGCTGATCGAGGACCCGGCCAAGGCCGGCTTCCTGGTCTGCGAGAAGGACGGCGGGGACATCGCCGGGTTCATCAACATCAACAACATCGTCCGGGGCGGTTTCCAGTGCGGCGCCCTCGGCTACGGCGCCTTCGCACACGCCGCCGGCCGCGGGCTGATGCGCGAGGGCCTGGACCTGGTGATCGGGTACGCGTTCGGACCGCTGGGGCTGCACCGGCTGGAGATCAACGCGCAGCCCGAGAACACCGCCTCCATCGCCCTGGCCCGGGGGGCCGGGTTCCGGCGGGAGGGCTTCTCGCCGAACATGATCCACATCGACGGGGCGTGGCGGGACCACGAACGCTGGGCACTCACCGCCGAGATGCGGCCCGCCGGCTGATCGCCTGACCGGCGATCACGCGGACTCCGCGCGCGTTACCCGCTGTGTCCGGCGGGTACCCGCACGGTATGGACCGTTTGGATCACCTGGAACATCTGGACAAGCACCTCGTCGAAGAACTGGCACAGGTGGCACGCGAGACGGTACGCGACGAACTGCGGGAGCAGAGCCGCAAGCAGCGCCGCACCGCCATGCTCTACGCCGCCTCCGGTGCCGCCGCCCTCTACGCGGGCGGCGCGGTGGCGCTCGCCGTGGGCCTGGCCCTCGCCATCGGCCTGCCCGGCTGGGCGGCCGCACTGATCACCGCGGCCATCCTCGGCGTGGCGGCCTACCTGCTGCGCGGCGCCGCCCGCCCGGGCCACGGGCACCACGCCCCGAGCGCCCCGCAGCACGTGGTCGGCGGCACCGCGCCGGCCGCGCCGCCCAGCGGCCTCGGCCTGCCGTACCCGCCGATGCCCTCCGGGGCCCCGCCCCGCCCGGACATCGGCCCGGACACCCCGCACCACAGGGCCTGACGAACAGGAGGCGTCAGCCACGGACGTGCCCCGGCCAAGCGGCCGGGGCATTTCGCGCGACGCCGGGGCAGTCGACCAGTCGACCAGGGGCGCGGGGAACTGCGCGACCAGCCACGTACCGGCCGCACCCGACAACGCACCGCAACCGCCAACCGCCCCCCGTCACCCGACGAGCTGCGGCAGCACCTTCGTGCGGTAGAAGTCGAAGAACCCCCGCTGGTCCGGCCCGATCTGGTTCACGTACACCCGGTCGAACCCGGCGTCGGCGAACGCCGTCAGCGCCGAGACATGCTCGTCCACGTCGTCCCCGCACACCGACTTCTCCCGCACCATGTCCTCGGTGACCAGCTCGTGCAGCTGCTCGAAGTGGCGCGGCGAGGGCAGCACCTGGCCCATCTCGCCGGGCAGCAGCTCGTTGTACCAGAGCCGGTGCACCGTACGGACGCACTCCTCACGGTCGGTGCCGTAACAGACCTTCGTGCCACCGCTGACCGGCTTGGTTCCGCCGCCGCCCTTGCGGAACCGGGTCACCATCTCCTCCTCCGGCATCATCGTGATGTAACCGTCGCCCACCCGGCCGGCGAGCGCGGTGGCCTTCGGCCCGAAGCCGGAGATGTCGATCGGCACCGGCTCGTCGGGGACGGTGTAGAGGCGGGCGTTCTCCACGGTGTAGTGCGTCCCGTGGTGGCTGACCTCCTCGCCGGTGAACAGCCGGCGCATCACCTGGATCGCCTCCTCCAGCATCTCCAGGCGCACCTGCAGCGGCGGCCACCGGTCGCCGAGGATGTGCTCGTTCAGCGCCTCGCCGGTGCCGACGCCGAGCCGGAAGCGGCCTCCCGTCATCACGGCGCTCGTCGCCGCGGCCTGTGCCACCACAGCCGGGTGCATCCGGACGGTCGGGCAGGTCACCGCGGTCTCGATGGGCAGCGACACCGCCTCCGACAGCGCGCCGATCACCGACCACACGAACGCGCTCTCTCCCTGCGCGTCGTTCCACGGATGGTAGTGGTCGGAGATCCACAGCGCCTGGAAGCCGGCCTGCTCGGCCATCCGGGCCTGGTCGACGAGGCCGGCGGGGTCGTGCTCCTCGCTCGCCAGGAAATAGCCGTACTCGGGCATGAAGGCACCTCCGCGCGGGGCTGCTGCGTCCGGTGGGCTCCGGTCCGGGCCCGGGTAACCGAGGGCGACCGGGCGAAACGCCGCTCCGGGTGCCCCGAGCGGGCGGCGTCCGGGGTGCCTCGACCGGCGTACGGGTGACCCGCCCGGAGTTTGGGTGCCCCGGCCCCGGTTACGCGGAAGGCCTCGGACGAGCCACACCGGAGGCGCACCGTGAGCCGACCTCACGTCGTGATCGTCGGCGCCGGTTTCGCCGGGTACCGGGCTGCTCGCACCCTGGCCCGTCTCACCCGGAACCAGGCCGACATCACGCTGCTGAACCCGACCGACTACTTCCTGTACCTGCCCCTGCTGCCCCAGGTCGCCGCCGGCGTCCTCGAGGCCCGCAGGGTCACCGTGTCGCTGCCCGGCACCCTGCGCGGCGTGCGGCTGGTGCTCGGTGAGGCGGATCGCGTCGACCTCGACAGCCGCACCGTCCACTACACCGGCCCCGAGGGCGGCACGGGCGCCCTCGGCTACGACCGGCTGGTGGTGGCCGTGGGCAGCGTCAACAAGCTGCTGCCCATTCCCGGCGTCGCCGAGCACGCGCACGGGTTCCGCGGGCTGCCCGAGGCGCTGTACCTGCGCGACCACGTGACCCGGCAGGTGGAACTGGCCGCGGCGGAGGATCCGCGGACGAGCGCCGCCCGGTGCACCTTCGTGGTGGTCGGCGCCGGCTACACCGGCACCGAGGTGACCGCGCATCTGCAGATGCTCACCGACCGGCTGGCCCGCCGCACCCCGCTGCCCTCCGGCCGGCTCCCCCGCTGGATCCTGCTGGACGTGGCGCCGCGGGTGCTGCCGGAGATGGACGAACGGATGTCCCGCACGGCCGACCGGGTACTGCGGGCACGGGGCGTGGACGTGCGGATGGGCACGTCGGTGAAGGAGGCCACGCACGACGGGGTGCTGCTCACCGACGGGGAGTTCGTCGCGTCCCGGACCCTGGTGTGGTGCGTGGGCGTACGACCCGATCCGCTGGTGGAGGCCGTCGGGCAGCCACTGGAGCGCGGTCGGCTCGTCGTCGACCCGTTCCTGCGGCTGCCGGGCCGCGCGGAGGTGTTCGCCTGCGGGGACGCGGCCGCCGTACCTGATCTGCGGCGTCCCGGCGAGTTCACGTCGATGACGGCCCAGCACGCCTGGCGGCAGGGCCGGGTGGCCGCGGAGAACGTGGCCTCCTCGCTCGGCCTCGGCCGGCGCCGGCGCCCGTACCGCCACGGCGACCTGGGCTTCGCCGTCGACCTGGGCGGGGTCCGGGCCGCCGCCAACCCGTTCGGCGTCCCGTTGTCCGGCCCGGCGGCCGGTGCGGTCACCCGCGGCTACCACCTGGCCGCGCTGCCGGGCAACCGTGTCCGGGTGGCCGCCGACTGGCTGCTGGACGCCGTCCTGCCGCGCCAGGGCGTCCAGCTGGGCCTCGTGCGGTCGTGGTCGGTGCCCCTGGACACGGCCTCCCCGGAACTGGCGCGGGTACCGGGCGGCCCGGACCGGGCGGGGAAGCAGGCAGGCAAGGACCCGGGCCCCGGGACGCCTCCGGCGTCCGGTGCCGGTCCCGAAGGCAAGGAGGCCAGCCCATGACGAAGCAGCCGAACCGGCGGCGCACGGAAGCCGCCGAGAACCAGCCGGGCCGGGAGCCGGCGAGGAACCAGCCGGGCGGGGAGCCGGCGAGGAACCAGCCGGGCGGGGAGCCGGCGAGGAACCAGCCGGGCGGGGAGCCGGCGAGGAACCAGCCGGGCGGGGAGCCCGCCAAGAACCAGCCGGGCCGGGAGCCCGCCAAGAACCAGCCGGGCCGGGAGCCGGCGAGGAACCAGCCGGGCCGGGAGCCGGCCAAGAACCAGCCGGGCGGGGAACCGGCCAAGAACCAGCCGGGCCGGCAGGCCGCGAAGAGGCAGCCTGGTGAAGAGCCCGCGCGGGGTCGGCCCGAGGGCTCGGCAGCCGGGCATCCCGCACCCGGCCCCGTCAGGCGCACCGACGCCCCCGACCCCGCGGACCGCCCCCATTCATCCGACTCCGAGCAAGGAGACCGAGGAGACTCATGAACACCGCCGAACTCGCCGAACTGGGACAGCAGCTGCGCGTGGACAGCGTACGGGCGGCCGCCGCCGCGGGGTCCGGGCATCCCACGTCCTCGATGTCCGCGGCCGATCTGGTGGCCGTCCTGCTGGCGAACCACCTGCGCTACGACTTCGAGCGCCCCGAACACCCCGCCAACGACCGCTTCGTGCTGTCCAAGGGGCATGCCTCGCCGCTGCTGTACTCCGCCTACAAGGCGGCCGGCGCCATCGAGGACGGCGAGCTGCTCACGTTCCGCAAGCTCGGCAGCCGGCTCGAGGGACACCCGACGCCCCGGCGCCTGCCCTGGGTCGAGACGGCCACCGGATCCCTGGGCCAGGGCCTGCCGGTCGGGGCCGGCATCGCCCTCGCCGGGAAGCGGCTGGACCGCACCGGCTACCGGGTCTGGGTACTGTGCGGCGACAGCGAGCTGGCGGAGGGCTCGGTGTGGGAGGCCGCCGAACACGCCGGGTTCGAGAACCTCGACAACCTCATCGCGATCGTCGACGTCAACCGGCTCGGGCAGCGCGGCCCCACCCGGCACGGCCATGACCTGGACGCCTACGCCCGCCGCTTCCAGGCCTTCGGCTGGCACACCGTCGAGATCGACGGACACGACGTGGACAAGATCGACCGGGCGTACGGGGAGGCGCTGTCCACCACCGGGCAGCCCACCGTGATCCTCGCCCGCACCCTCAAGGGCAAGGGTGTCGCCGCCGTCGAGGACCGCGAGGGACTCCACGGCAAGCCGCTGCCCGAGGCCGAGGAGGCCATCGCCGAACTCGGCGGACCGCGCGAACTGCACGTCCGCGTCAGCGAGCCCCCGGCCGCCGCCACGCTGCGCTCCGTCACCACCGAGGTCCTCCAGCTCCCGCGCTACGACCAGGGAGAGGAGGCCGCCACCCGGGACGCCTTCGGCAAGGCCCTCGCCGCGCTCGGCAGCGCCCGCGGCGATGTCGTCGCCCTGGACGGCGAGGTCGGCGACTCCACCCGGACCGAGGAGTTCGCCAAGGCCCACCCCGACCGGTTCTTCGAGTGCTACATCGCCGAGCAGCAGCTCGTCGCCTCGGCCGTCGGCATGGCGGCGCGCGGCTGGGTGCCGTACGCTTCCACGTTCGCCGCGTTCTTCAGCCGCGCCTACGACTTCGTGCGCATGGCGTCCATCAGCGGCTCGGGACTGAACCTGGTCGGCTCGCACGCCGGAGTCTCGATCGGGCAGGACGGCCCTTCGCAGATGGGCCTGGAGGACCTGGCGATGTTCCGTGCCGTGTACGGCTCGACCGTGCTCTACCCCTGCGACGCCAACCAGACCGCGAAGCTGGTCGCGGCCATGGCCGGCCTCGACGGCATCCGCTATCTGCGCACCTCCCGCGGCAAGTCCCCGGTGATCTACGGCCCCGACGAGGAGTTCCCGGTGGGCGGCAGCAAGACGCTGCGCTCCAGCGAGGACGACCGGCTGACCGTCGTGGCCGCCGGAGTGACCGTGCACGAGGCGCTGGCCGCCGCCGACCGGCTCGCCGAGGACGGCATCCGGGTACGGGTCATCGACCTGTACTCCGTCAAGCCCGTCGACGCGGAGACGCTGCGCCGGGCCGCCGAGGAGACCGGCTGCCTGCTCACCGTCGAGGACCACCACGCGGAGGGTGGCCTCGGGGACGCCGTCGCGGAGGCCTTCGGTGACGGCCGGCCGGTGCCCCGCCTGTTCCGGCTCGCGGTGGGCGTGATGCCGGGCTCGGCGGCGCCCGACGAGCAGCTGCACGCGGCCGGCATCGACGCCATCGGCATCGCCGCGGCCGCCAAGCTGCTGGTGGAGGAGGCGGTCGTGCGATGAGCGGGGACGACGCCCGGACCATACGGGCGGGCCGTCGCACGGTGCCGATCCGGCGGCCCGGCAAGGTGCTCTTCCCGGGCGGCGCCGGCGCCAAGGAGTACACCAAGGGCGATCTCGCCGACTACTACCGGGCCGTGGCGCCGTATCTGCTGCCGCACCTGCGGGGCCGTCCGCTGATGCTGGAGAGGTATCCGGACGGCCTCGACGGGCCGCGCTTCATGCAGAAGAACACCCCGGAGCACTATCCGGACTGGATCACCCGCGCCGAGGTCGCCAAGGAGGGCGGCACGGTCACGCACGTCGTGTGCGACGACACCGCCACCCTCCTGTATCTCGCCGACCAGGCCTGTCTCACCGTGCACCGCTGGCTCTCCCGCACCGACCGGGCCGGCGGTGTCGACCATCCGGACCGGCTCGTCTTCGACCTCGACCCGCCCGGCGACGACTTCGCCCAAGTCCGCGAGGCCGCCGGCTGGTTGCGCGAGCTGCTGGACGAACTGGGTCTGCCCGCCGCGCCCATGACCACCGGCTCGCGCGGGTTGCACCTCGTCGTCCCTCTCGACGGCCACCACGACTTCGACGAGGTCCGCAGATTCGCCCACGAGGTCGCCGAGTTCGCCGCGTCCCGGCACCCGGCCCGGCTCACCACCGCCGCCCGCAAGAACGAGCGCGGCGACCGCCTCTACCTCGACGTGCAGCGCAACGCCTACGCGCAGACCGCTGTCGCCCCCTACAGCGTCCGCGCCCGCCCCGGCGCCCCCGTCGCCGCGCCCCTCACCTGGGATCAGCTGGACGACCCCGGGCTCGACGCCCGCCGCTGGACCATCGCCGACGCCGTCGAGCAGGCGGGCACCGATCCCTGGGGCGGCCTGCCGAGCCGCGGCCGCTCCCTGCAGCCCGCCCGGCGCCGCCTGGCGGCGTTGGATGGCTGACGCACGTTCCCCCTCCGACCAGGCGTGATGGCGGGTTTTGGGGATGGGTTCGCTCCTGAAGGTTTGGCCAGGCATGTGAGGGCCACACGCAGGGAGAGGTGGCCATGTCGAACACAAACAACCCACACCAGACACAGGGTTCACGTGAGTCACAACATTCACGTGACTCAGAGGACTCACAGCACTCACGGGAAACACACAGCAACACAGGGAAGAAGGCGGCGGACGATCATCGTCCGAGCCCCATGGAGGTTCTACGCCAAGCTCGCGCCCAGCTCGCCGAACTCACCGGCCTCGCGCCGGAGTCGGTGTCCTCGTTCGAGCAGACGGAGGACGGGTGGTCGCTGGAGGTCGAGGTCCTCGAACTGGCGAGGGTGCCCGACACGATGAGCCTGATGGCGAGCTACCAGGTCGAGATCGACCAGGACGGACAGCTGGCCGGCTACCGCCGCGTCCGCCGTTACGAACGCGGAAGGGCCGACCCTCGCGGCGGTGGCCGTTGAGCCACCCGCCCGGGACCCCACCCGCGCAGACCGTAGACCGACTACACACGAGGAGGAATCGCCGGCATGACTGTTGTTCCGGCACAGCAGACCGGAGGAGGAGGCGGCAGCAGCGGCCTCTACGACGTACTTGAGCTGGTCCTGGACAGGGGCCTGGTGATCGACGCGTTCGTGCGCGTCTCTCTGGTCGGCATCGAGATCCTGAAGATCGACGTCCGGGTCGTCGTGGCCAGCGTCGACACCTATCTGCGCTTCGCCGAGGCGTGCAACCGCCTGGACCTCGAGTCCGGCCCGAACAAGAGCCCTGGTCTGCCCGAGATCGTCGGCGAGGTCACCGAGTCCGGCGCCCGCGGCAAGTCCAAGGGAGCGCTGTCCGGCGCCGCGCAGACGATATCCGACGCCTTCAACCAGGCGCGTGAGGACGGCGAGACCGAGTCCCGGCCGCGCGCCCGCAAGGCTCCGGCGCGCCGGAAGGAGGAGCAGGAGTGAGCACGTACGTCTACGGCATCACCGCGCGGTCGCACCCCGCACTGCCCGAGGGCATGACCGGCGTGGGCGAGCCGCCCCTGCCCGTGCGGACGCTCACGGCCGGTGAACTGGTCGCCGTGGTCAGTGACGCCCCCGAGGGCCTGCGCCCCAAGCGCAGGGATCTGCTCGCGCACCAGAACGTGCTCGCCGAGACCGGCGCGGGCGGCTGCGTCCTGCCCATGCGCTTCGGCAGCGTCGCCCCCGACGACGACGCCGTCACCCAGGTGCTCACCGAGCGGGCCGAGCACTACCAGGAGCGGCTGCGGGAGCTGGACGGCAAGGTCGAGTACAACGTCAAGGCCAGCCACATCGAAGAGGCCGTCCTGCATCTGGTGATGGCCGAGAACGCCGAGGTGCGCACCCTCGCCGAGGCCAACCGCCGTTCCGGCGGTGGTGGGTACGACGACAAGATCCGCCTCGGTGAGATGGTCGCGGCCGCCGTCAAGGCCAAGGAGGCCGAGGACGCGACCGAGGTCCACGGCCTGCTGGCGCCGGCCGCCGCCGCGGTCAGCGTGGGCCCCGAGTCCACCGGCTGGCTGGTGAACGTGTCGTTCCTGGTCGCGCGGGATTCGGCCGAGAGTTTCCTGGCCGCCGTCGAGCAGGTCCGGAAGAGCCACGCCCACCTGGATCTGCGGATCAACGGGCCGCTGCCGCCGTACAGCTTCGTGGAGCCCGGCCCCGCCGCGCCCGCGGGTACCACGGCGAGCGCGGACGCCGGCACGCACTAGCGCGTCCGGCCCGAGCGGAAGGAGAACACCGTGGGACTGATCGGCGAAGTACTGATGCTGCCGTTCGCGCCTGTGCGCGGCAGCGCCTGGGCCGTCAGACAGGTGCTCCGCGAGGCGGAACGGATCTACTACGACCCCGCCACCGTACGGGCCGAACTCGCCCGCCTCGAGGAGCAGTTGGAGGCGGGCGAGATCACTGAGGAGGAGTTCGACCAGCGCGAGGACGAACTGCTCGACCGGCTGGAGGCCGCCCTGCGCTCCGGCGACGCCAAAGGCAACGGGACGGGATGATGAACCGAACGGCAGTGGGCCTCGCCGTAGGGGCCGGATATTTCCTCGGACGCACGAAGAAGCTGAAAATGGCGCTCGCGGTCGGGTCCCTGGTGGCCGGGAAGAAGCTGAACCTCAGCCCGAAGATGCTCGCTGACGTCATGAGCCAGCAGCTGAAGAACAACCCGCAGTTCAAGGAGATCGGGGACCAGCTGCGCCAGGACCTGCGCGGCGTGGGCAAGGCCGCGTCCGGGGCCATGGTCGAGCGGCAGATGAACGCGCTCGCCGACCGGCTGCACGGCCGCACCTCCGACATGCGCGACCAGCTGGCCGGCGGGACCGGCGACGAGGAGGAGCCGCAGGACGAGGCCGAGGACGACGAGGGCCGCGAGGAGCCGGAGGACCAGGAGAGCTCCGACCGGGACGAAAAGCCCCGCGAGAAGTCGGACAAGAGGCCCCCCGCCAAGAAGGCCCAGACCAAGGCACCGGCGAAGGCGTCGGCCAAGAAGACGGCCCCCGCGAAGAAGGCTGCGAGCAAGAAGACCGGCGCGGCCCGCAGGACGGCCGCGAAGAAGACCGCCGAGGCAGGCGGCTCCGCCCGCGGAGCCGCTCCACGGCAGTCGAAGGGCGGCGATGACCGATGACCGAGACCCTTGGATCGGCCACGTCCGCGGCCGGCAAGGCCACGGGTGGGGCCAAGGACAACCCGCTGGCGGACCTCGCCCACAGCGAGGCCGCCGACCGGCTGAAGGCGGAGGCCCAGGAGTACCTGTCCGCGCAGGCCCAGCGAATGCTGACCGGCCTCGGCCGCAAGCTCGGCGAGACCACCAACAAGCTCAACGACATCGCCGAGGGAAACAGCCCGGGCTTCGCCAAGCTCGCGCTCGACGGCGGTCGCAAGATCGCCGAGGACAAGGGGCCGCTGCGCTCCGCGCTCGAACTGGGCGCCTCCAGCGCCAAGGAGAAAGTGATGGACGCGGTCAAGAGCCTCGGGGGGAGCAAGGGCAAGAAGGGCGGCGCGGGCAAGAAGCCCACCGTCATCATGGAGTCCGTCGACGTCGGGGTGCCGCTGCGCACCGCCTACGACCAGTGGACCCAGTACCAGAGCTTCAGCACCTTCGCCAAGGGCGTCAAGAGCGCGAACCGCGCCGACGACACCCATTCCGACTGGCAGGCGAAGATCTTCTGGTCCAGCCGTAGCTGGAAGGCGCAAACGACCGAGCAGATACCCGACTACCGCATCCAGTGGACGTCGGAGGGCGCCAAGGGCACCACCAAGGGAGTGGTCTCCTTCCACCGGCTGGAGGACAACCTCACCCGCGTCCTGCTGGTCATTGAGTACTACCCGACCGGCCTGTTCGAGAAGACCGGCAACATCTGGCGGGCCCAGGGCCGCCGGGCCAGGCTGGACCTGAAGAACTTCGCCCGTTTCATCACCCTGAAGGGAGAGGCGGAGGACAGCTGGCGCGGCGAGATCCGCGACGGCGAGGTGGTCCGCAGCCACGAGGACGCCGTGGCCGAGGAGGAGCGGGAAGACGAGGGGCCCGAGGGTGCGGCCCCGGACGACGAGGGCGAGGAATCGTCCGAGGACGAGGAAGAGGGCGAGGAGGAAGAGGGCGAGCCCGACGAGTACCGGGACGAGGACGAGCCCGAGGAAGAGGGCGAGCCCGAGGAGGAAGGGGAGCCGGAGGAAGAAGGCGAGTCCGAGGAGTACCGGGACGAGGACGAGCCTGAAGAGGAAGAGGAAGAGGGCGAGCCCGAGGACGAGGAAGAGGGCCCGTACGAGGACGAGGCCGAGGAGGGTGAGGAGCCCGAGCAGTCCGAGCAGTCCGAGGAGGAGGCGTACGACGAGGAGGAAGAGGAGCCGGAGTACGCCGAGCGCGGGAGCCGTCGATGACGACGCCCGGCCGCTTCCCCGAGCCCTATGGTCAGGGCTCGGGGGCCAACCTCGCCGACATCCTGGAGCGCGTGCTCGACAAGGGTGTCGTCATCGCCGGTGACATCCGGATCAACCTGCTCGACATCGAACTGCTCACCATCAAGCTGAGACTCATCGTCGCCTCGGTAGACAAGGCCAAGGAGATGGGGATCGACTGGTGGGAGACCGACCCGGCCCTCTCCTCCCGGGCCCGCCGGGACGAGCTGACGCGGGAGAACGCCGAGCTGAGGGAACGACTGGCCCGGCTGGAGGAGCTGGAAACGGGCCGCGTACGGAAGGAGGAGGCACCATGACCGGACTGCGGTACGTCTACGCCGTCTGCCGCCCCTTCGGGACGCCCCTGCAGTCCCAGCTCACCGGCATCGGGGGCGCCCCGCCGGCGCTGCTGCACCACCACGACCTGGTCGCGGTCGTCAGCACCGTCCCGGAGGCCGACTTCTCCGAAGGCGCCCTCAAGGCCCACCTGGAGGACATGGACTGGCTGTCCGCGACCGCCCGCGCCCACCAGGGCGTGATCGACGCGCTCACCACCGTCACCACCCCGCTGCCGCTCCGGCTCGCGACGGTCTTCCGCGACGACAGCGGCGTCCGAACGATGATCGAGGCCCGCGAGGACGACTTCCGTCGCGTCCTGGACCGGCTGCACGGCCGCGTGGAGTGGGGCGTGAAGGTATACCTGGAGCCCGAGCCGGCCGAACCCGTCCCCGCCGCGGCGAAACCGGCCAGCGGGCGGGACTATCTGCGCCGGCGGCGCGAGAGCAGCCACGCGCACGAGGAGAAATGGCAGCGGGCCGAGCAGTTCGCGCAGTCCCTGCACGAGCGGCTCTCCCGGCACGCCGAGGCTTCCCGGCTGCACGCCCCGCAGAATGCCGCGCTTTCCACGACGCCGGGCCAGAACATACTCAACGGGGCTTATCTGGTGCCCCGGGCCCATTCCGAGGAATTCGTGGAACTGGTCGACCGGACGAAGGACGAGGCCCCGGGAATCCGGGTGGAACTCACCGGCCCCTGGGCCGCCTACTCCTTCACGGGGGAGGAATCATGAGGGGGGCGGAACGGTGACCGTCGTGGAACGACGCGAGATCGCACTCGTCGACCTGCTCGACCGGCTGCTGGCGGGCGGGGTCGTCATCACCGGCGACATCACGCTGCGTATCGCGGACGTCGACCTCGTGCGCATCGATCTGAACGCGCTGATCAGCTCGGTCAACGAGCAGGTCCCCTCGCCCTTCGAGGAGCCGGCATGACCGCGCGCAGCCCGCGCAAACGGCTCGACCTCGAACCCGACACGGTCGAGCGCGACCTGGTGAAACTCGTCCTGACCGTGGTGGAGCTGCTGCGTCAGCTGATGGAACGGCAGGCGGTACGCCGCTTCGACACCGGGGAGCTGAGCGAGGAGCAGGAGGAGCGCATCGGGCTCACCCTGATGCTGCTCGAGGACCGGATGGCCGAACTCCGGGACCGGTACGGCCTGCGGCCCGAGGACCTGAACCTGGACCTCGGGCCGCTCGGGCCGCTGCTTCCCCGCGAGTGATCGAAGCGCGATTCAGTCTTCCCGGCTCGGGCTTCCTGGTTTCGGGCTCCTGGGGCTCAGACCTCTTTACGGCAGAGAATCTCCCCGTGCAGGACCGCGAACCAGCCGTCCTCCCGCCGGCCCCATTCCCGCCAGGCCCGCGACACCGCCCGCAGCTCTTCGGCGGTCGCGTGACCGCCCTGGGTGGCCCGCTCGGCGTAGGCGGAGGCGAGGGTGCGGTCCGCCCACAGCCCGCTCCACCAGGCCCGCTCCTCGGGCGTGGCGAACGTCCAGGTGCTGGAGGTGGCCGTGACGTCCCTGAGTCCGGCGGCCAGCGCCCACGCCTTCAGCCGCCGCCCGGCGTCGGGCTCGCCGCCGTTGACGCGGGCCACCCGCTCGTACAGCTCCAGCCAGTCGTCCAGGCCGGGGGCCGCCGGATACCAGGTCATCGCCGCGTAGTCCGCGTCGCGTACCGCGATGAACCCACCCGGCCTGGTCACCCGGTGCATCTCCCGCAGCGCCCGTACCGGGTCGCCGACGTGCTGGAGCACCTGATGGGCGTGGACCACGCAGAAGCTGTCGTCCGGGAAGTCCAGGGCGTGGACGTCCGCCACCGCGAAGTCGGTGTTGCCCAGACCGCGTGCGGCGGCGGTGGCGCGGGCCTGCTCCAGGATGCCCGGCGCCTGGTCGACGCCGGTGACATGGCCGTCCGGGACCAGTTCCGCCAGGTCGGCGGTGATGGTCCCCGGACCGCAGCCGATGTCCAGGATCCTCATATGGGGCTTGAGCGAGGCGAGCAGGTAGGCCGCGGAGTTGGCGGCGGTGCGCCAGGTGTGCGAACGCAGCACCGACTCGTGGTGCCCGTGCGTGTAGACGGCGGTCTCCCGCGCTTTCGGCATGGCTGTACCCCTTCGCGTCGTACCGCCCCGGCGTCCCGCGACACCCCCGGCGGTACGCATGACGGTACGCGCACGTGCCGAATGGTGAGACCCACGTTTCGCAATGTGGGCTGACGGGTCGTCAGGGAGTGGTGCGCAGCGGGCGGTAGACGGTCAGTGCCTCGGGCAGCTTCTCCAGCGTCACCTCGCCCGACACCGTCGTGACCTCGCCGTCGTAGGCGAGCGGGGTACCGGGAGCGATGCCGGTCAGCCGCAGCCGGTTGACCTGCACGGCGGCATGCGCGGGGGACCGGGTCAGCGGGCCCGCGACGGCCGCGGCGAGGAGCCGGAGCGCGGGCCGGCGGCTGCCGTGCACCACCCGCACGTCCAGCAGACCGTCCGCCAGATCGGTACGGCGGCCGGGCGCGAGACCCATGCGGTGGTAGACGCCGCTGCCGACGAACAGCAGCCACAGCGGCCGCCGTTCACCGCCCACCTCCACCTCCAGCGGATGCCGGTCCGCGCGCAGTACACGCAGCGCGCCGAGCACCCCGGCCGGCCAGCCGCCGACCCGGTGCGACCAGCGCTCCCGCTCGCGCACCAGCTCCGGATAGACACCCAGGCTCAGCGTGTTGAGGAACAGCCCGGCGCCGTCGGCGGTGACGAACCGGCCCGCGTCCACCCGGACCGCCTCCCCGTGCCGGAGCGCACGGGCCAGATCGCGTTCGTCCTCCACGCCCAGGTCGTAGGCGAAGTGGTTGAGGGTGCCGCCGGGCAGCACCGCGAGCGGCAGACCGTGCTGCAGGGCGACCTCCGCGGCCGCGTTCACGGTGCCGTCGCCGCCGCACACCCCGAGCACCCGCGCCCGGGCCGCCCCCTTCGCCAGCGCGTCCCGGACGTCCTCCGGCGCGCACTCGACGATCTCCGCCTGTGGCAGCGCGTCGCGCAGTGCGCGCACCCGGTCGGCCGTGCCCGAGGCCCGGTTGGCGACCACCACGAGCCCGTCGCCCTCGGGCAGCGCCGGCGCCTGGGCACGCGGCCGGGCGTCCCGCCAGGCCCCCGCCCGGGTCGGCACCAGACGCCGCACCAGGAAGGCGGCGCCCGCCCCCAGCGCCGCGCCGGCCAGCACATCGCTGGGGAAGTGCACCCCCGTGTAGACGCGGGAGGCCGCCACCGAGAACGCCACCGGCGCCACCGCCGCCCCCCACGCCGGCGACTCCAGCGCGACCCCGGTCGCGAACGCGGCCGCCGACGCGGCATGCCCGGACGGGAACGAGGTGGTGATCGGCTGCCGCTTGAGCCGCCGGACCAGCGGCACCGGGTCCAGCACCGGCCGCGCCCGGCGCACCGAGCGCTTGCCGAGGGTGTTGATCGTCAGTGAGGCCAGGCTGAGCGAGGCCAGCCCGCGCACGGCGGCCCGGCGGGCCCGGGGGGTGCGACTCGCGGCCATCGCGGCGGCCGTGGCGAACCACAGCACACCGTGGTTCGCGCTGCGGCTCAGGCGGGGCAGCACGCGCTCGGCGCCGGGCCAGTGCCAGGCGGCGGCCGCCTCGAACACCCGGGCGTCTAGGCCGAGCAGCTTGCGCAGGGCGTTGCGGCTGGTCGGGAGGGCGGTCAGGTCCAGGTCTGGGCTCATGGGGTGCGGTTACCCTGAAGAGCCCGTTTCGTGTGTTCCCGTACGCCCGGTCGCCGGCCGGTGCGGTGAGGAGATCCCCCCGGATGCGTCTGCTCCTGGTCCGCCACGGCCAGACCCCGTCCAACGTGGACCACCTGCTGGACACGGCCGTGCCGGGCCCGGGACTCACCCCGCTCGGCCAGGCACAGGCCGCCGCCCTGCCCGAGGCGCTCACCGACGAGGACATCCAGGCCCTGTACGCCTCCACGCTGACCCGCACCCAGCTCACCGCCGCCCCACTGGCCGCCGCCCGCGGCCTCGAGGTGATCGTCCGTGACGGCATCCGCGAGCTGTCCGCCGGCGACCTGGAGATGCGGCCCGGCCGCTCGCCCGAGGGTGAGCGGTACCTGCGCACCGTGTTCGCGTGGGCGGCCGGGGACACCGCCCTGCGCGTCCCCGGCGGGGAGAGCGGCGAGGAGGCCCTCGCCCGGTACGACGCCGTGGTCGCCGAGGCCACCGCGAGCGGCGCCCGGACCGTCGCCATGGTCAGCCACGGCGCCGCGATCCGCGTGTGGGCCGCCGCCCGCGCCGAGAACGTCGACGTGGCCTTCGCCGCCGCCCGCCCCCTGGAGAACACCGGCGTGGTCGTCCTGGAGGGCTCCCCGTCCGACGGCTGGAAGGCCGTGTCCTGGGAGGGCGCCACGGTGGAACCGGCGGGCAAGGGCGGCCCGGCGGGAGAACCGCTGGACACGGCCGGGTAGCGCACGAGCCGGGGTCCGCACGACGGGGTCGCGGGGGAGGCGGCGGACCGGGTCCGCGCGACGGGATGGCGGCGGAGCCCGCGGTCGGGGTTCACGCTCGGGTGGCGGCGGAGTTCACGGCCGGGTAGCGGCGGAGTTCACGGCCGGATGACGGACGAGCCGTGGCGAGGCCGCCGGACGACACCGCCGGACGACACCGCCGGACGACACCGCCGGACGACACCGCCGGACGACACCGCCGGACGGCTCCGCCGGATATGCGTTTGCCGCAGGTCCGGGGCACCGAGGAGAATGCCTCCCCATGGGACACCTGGAAGCCGCGCATCTCGAGTACCACCTCCCCGACGGGAGGACGTTGCTCGGCGATGTCTCCTTCCGGGTCGGCGAAGGCGCCGCCGTCGCCCTGGTCGGGCCCAACGGCGCGGGCAAGACCACCCTGCTCCGGCTCATCTCCGGCGAGCTGAAACCGCACGGCGGCACCGTCACCGTCAGTGGCGGTCTCGGCGTGATGCGCCAGTTCGTGGGCTCCGTACGCGACGAGACGACCGTACGGGACCTGCTCGTGTCCGTCGCCCCGCCCCGCATCCGCGCGGCGGCCAAGGCGGTCGACGACGCCGAGCACGCCCTCATGACCGTCGACGACGAGGCGGCCCAGCTGGCGTACGCCCAGGCCCTCGCCGACTGGGCCGAGGTCCGCGGCTACGAGGCCGAGACCCTGTGGGACATGTGCACCACCGCCGCCCTCGGCGTGCCCTACGAGCGCGCGCAATGGCGGCAGGTGAGCACTCTCTCCGGCGGCGAGCAGAAACGCCTGGTGCTGGAGGCGCTGCTGCGCGGCACCGACGAGGTGCTGCTGCTGGACGAGCCGGACAACTACCTCGACGTGCCCGGCAAACGCTGGCTGGAGGAACAGCTCAGGGAGACCCGGAAAACGGTGCTCTTCGTCTCCCACGACCGTGAACTCCTCGCCCGCGCCGCCGAGAAGATCGTCTCCGTGGAGCCCGGACCGGCCGGCGCCGACGCCTGGGTGCACGGCGGCGGGTTCGCCACCTACCACGACGCCCGCCGCGAACGCTTCGCACGCTTCGAGGAGCTGCGTCGCCGCTGGGACGAGAAGCACGCCCAGCTGAAGAAGCTGGTCCTGAACCTCCGCCAGGCCGCCGCCGTCAGCCACGAAATGGCCTCCCGGTACCAGGCCGCGCAGACCCGCCTGCGCAAGTTCGAGGAGGTGGGCCCGCCGCCGGAGCCGCCCCGTGAGCAGGACATCACCATGCGCCTGAAGGGCGGCCGCACCGGCATCAGGGCCGTCACCTGCGAGCAGCTCGAGCTGACCGGCCTGATGACCCCCTTCGACCTGGAGGTCTTCTACGGCGAACGGGTCGCCGTCCTCGGCTCCAACGGATCGGGCAAGTCGCACTTCCTGCGGCTGCTCGCCAGCGAGGACGTGGCACACACGGGCGCGTTCAAGCTGGGCGCGCGGGTCGTGCCCGGCCACTTCGCGCAGACCCACGCCCACCCGGAACTCCAGGGCCGCACCCTGCTGGACATCCTGTGGAAGGAACACTCCCAGGACCGGGGGGCGGCCATGTCCCGGCTGCGCCGCTACGAGCTGACCCAGCAGGCCGAGCAGTCCTTCGACCGGCTCTCCGGAGGCCAGCAGGCCCGCTTCCAGATCCTGCTGCTGGAACTCGCCGGCGTCACCGCGCTGCTCCTGGACGAGCCGACCGACAACCTCGACCTGGAATCCGCAGAGGCCCTGCAGGAGGGCCTGGAGGCCTTCGACGGCACGGTCCTCGCGGTCACTCACGACCGCTGGTTCGCGCGCTCCTTCGACCGCTTCCTCGTCTTCGGCAGCGACGGCCGCGTCCGCGAGACCCCGGAACCCGTCTGGGACGAGCGCCGGGTGGAACGGGCCCGGTAGCCGCGACGAGCGCGGGCCGGGCACCCTCCACGGCGTATGCGGAGGCCCACGACCCCGGATGTTCGTAGAGTGGATGCAGAAACGCGCGCTCCAATGGATTCCTCCCGGAACCGCCCGGGTGCAGTGCACGCCGGACGGGTACCCGGACCGCATACACGAACCGACGAGCGGGGAACCACCATGACCGGAGTCGACCCAGGCCGGCTGGACGACCAGCAGCTCATGAAGGAGCTGGAGACGATCCACCGCACGCGCCACGACACCCTCCTGTACGGCTCGAACGACGCGCTGCGGGCCCACAACGAGCGCATGGCGCAGCTGGAGGGCGAATACCTGCGCCGCAACCCGCGCCGCCTGGTGAGCGCGGGCCGCACCCGCGAGGGCGCCCGTGAGCGCGCCTGCGGCGAGGCCGCGACCCCGGACACGTCCGGCACCTGACCGGCACCCCGAACCCACAAGCACCCCGCACCCACCACGTGCGTGAAGGGCCGGCCCGTGCGGACCGGCCCTTCACGCGGTGCGTCAGGTCAGCCGGCCTTCAGCCCGCCTCCCCGGCGAACACGTGCAGGAACGCGTCGCAGAACGCCTTCAGATCGTCCGGCTTACGACTGGTCACCAGCTGGTTGGAGCCGTGGTCGCAGATCTTCACCTGCTCGTCCACCCAGGTGCCGCCCGCGTTGCGGATGTCCGTCCGCAGGCTCGGCCAGGACGTCAGCACCCGGCCGCGCACGACGTCCGCCTCCACCAGGGTCCACGGCGCGTGACAGATCGCCGCGACCGGACGGCCCTGCTCGAAGAACCCCTTCACGAACGCGACGGCCTTCTCGTCCATCCGCAGGAAATCCGGGTTGGCCACCCCGCCCGGCAGCACCAGAGCACCGAACGAACCGGCCGACGTCTCGCCCACCACCTCGTCCACGGGGAACGTGTCCGCCTTGTCGAGATGGTTGAACGCCTGGATCTTCCCGGACTCCGTCGATACCAGCACCGGCTCGTGCCCGGCGTCCGAGGCCGCCTTCCACGGCTCCGTCAGCTCGACCTGCTCGACGCCCTCGGGCGCCACCAGAAACGCGATACGCATGATTCTCAGCTTCCTTTCCCGGCGCGCACAGCGGCCTTCGCCGCCCGCGCGCGCCGCTTCCTGTCCCGGGCCGCCCGCCGGCAGCGCAGCAGCTCCTCGCCGTACGGCAGGAGCACACACGCGCCGATCGCGACGCCGATGCCCGCGAGATAACCCGGCGACAGCGGGCGCCTGCGCGGCACCAGACGCCACGCGTCCGGGTCCCCGCGCCCGCCCCGCAGCAGCGACCGCACCTGATCGGCGTGCAGGCACATCAGCGAGGCCAGCCCGCCGAACGGCAGCGACTCCAGAAAGCTGTGGATGTGCTGCTCGACGGGCTTGACCTCACGGTCACTGTCGACGGCCGTGCGCACGTCCCACAGCGCCGTCGCCTCGTGCACCGCCGCCGCGCCCAGCTGCACCGTCAGCAGCAGCGGATTGATCTCGTAGCGCAGGGTCAGCGCGATCGGCAGGCCGACCTCGGCCATCATCAGAGAGTGGAGCAGGGACTCCTTCGTCCCCGTCGTGTCCTCGATCCGGGTGCGCCGGTGCATCACCCAGTCCGCGAGCCCCGGCACGAACCAGCCGGGCAGCAGCCCGTACAGCAGGAACCGCGTCGTGGCGTCCCCGACGTCGACGGTCGCGCCACGCGCGACCTCGGCCGCCTGATCCTGGCTCATTCGCCGCCCGCCAGCGCCACGGCCAGCTGCTGCACGTTGGCGTACTGGTCCCCGTGCGGCAGACCCGCCACCGCGTCGATCAGCCCGCCGGGCGCGTTGCCCCGGCGCAGCACCCGCGCCAGCTCACCCGCCGTGGCGGGAAACGCGTGCCGGCCCAGCTTCCGGGCCAGCTCCAGCCGCAGCCGCTCCAGCGACGCCGGCGATCCCAGACCACCCACCGGTCCGCTCCAGACCTCGGGGTCGTCGTCCGCGGCCGGCTCCGGATCGTGCCACTCCTCGACGCGCGTCGGATGCCCGGACCTCAGCAGGCCCTGCAGCTCATGCTTCATCTCGTCGTCCCGGTGGACGCTCAGCCGGTCACTGCCTCGCTGCATGTCTCCCTCCAGAGGGTCGAAGGTCCGCACCGCGTACCCGGCGACCGGACACCGACACCCGCTCCGGCCGCCGGAAACCGGCCGTTCCGGTTCTGCTCGTCCGTCGGGCTACGCGGTGTGCGGACGCGTACCCGTAGGGGCCGTCGCATAACAGCCGGCAGACCCCCGAGCGGGCGCGGCGCCGTGGCGACCGAGGCGCTCAATGCCGGCACCCGGCCCCACCACCAGCCTCCGAGTCCCAGCCCGAGCCGGCTCTCCGCCGAGGAGGTGCGCGAGCTGTGCGGCCAGGCCGCACCGCCGCCACCCCCGGACCGCCCGGCCGGCCTGCCGTCCCTGTCGACCGGCCAAGGATCCATGGCCACGGCGACGGCGACCCTCTGCTTCATCCGGCACCGCCCGTGACCGCACCATCGCCCCCGGGCCCCGGCGACGACACCCGGCAGGCAGCATGAGACGAGAGGAACGGTGATGACGGCAGACGCCGGCGAGACGTGGTGGCTGGACGGCCACGAGGGCATCGACGTGCGGGTCACCTACGCACGCGGCCCGAGCCCCGGGGAACCGGTGTCCCGGCTGCCCGAGGGAGCGCAGCCCCTGGTCGTGGTGCCGCCCGGCCGCGCGTAGGTCAGCAGTTCGCCGAACTTCGCTCGTTCCAGAGGGTGGAGGCGGCTGGAGGTGCGGCCTGCTCCTCGAAGACGACCGGGTCTTCGATCCCGGCCTCGTCCAGGACAAGGTTCTGACGGTCGGTCGACTGCTGGTCGGTCGACACTCGCTTGTAGACCAGGTTGGCCATGTCGCTCCCCGTTGTGGGGTCGCATTCGACCCTAGCTGTCAGCAAACCCTGTCATCAGCCGCCATCGGATCTGATTGGATCGGCGCCGCCGTCGTGCCCCGTCCGGGTTCATTGGACGGCCACCGCGCCTGTCGTCATTCGATCGTTTGACGACAGGCAGCCGACGCGTCCGGGTGATGTAGTCGGGACAGACTGCTGTCTGCCATCGGTGAACACCACCCCGAGCGGGCGCAACGGTCATTACCGTCCAGTCGCATGACGACGGTCACAACCCGTACGGTCGAATACCCGGCCGACAACCTGACGATGATCGGATACCTAGCGCTCCCGGCCGGTGCCGAGCGTCGGCCCGCAGTCCTGCTCGGACCCGAGGGGATGGGGCTCAGTGATGTCGAGCGCCGACGGGCCGAGGCTCTGGCCGAGCTGGGGTACGTGGCGCTGGCCTTCGACCTCCACGGCGGACGCTATTTGGAAGACCCAGAGGAAATGTTGGCCCGTTGCATGCCGCTGCTCGCCGATCCCGACCGCATGCGAGGAATCGGTCACGCCGCGCTCAACGTGTTGCGTGCCGAACCACGGGCCGACCCTGACCGGACCGCCGCCGTCGGCTACGGCACCGGGGGCGCAGTCGCACTGGAACTCGGTCGCGATGGCGTCGACCTGCGCGCGATTGGGACAGTCAACGCACTGACCACGGGCCGACCGGGCGAGGCGGCACGCATTCGCTGCCCGGTATGGGCCGGGGTCGGGTCGGAAGACCCGATCATGCCGCCCGCCCAACGGGAGGCGTTCACCGCAGAGATGCAGGCCGCGGGCGTCGACTGGCGCCTCGTGGTCTACGGAGGAGCCCTTCACGCCTTCCACCACCCACCGGTCGACCACACCGCGCCTCCCGGCGTCGGCTACCACCCACGGCACGCACAGCGAGCCTGGCGTGACATCGTCGCCCTGCTCGTCGAGTGCCTGCCCGTCACGGATTGATCCGATCGGCTCCTGATACTCACTCCTGCCCGCCGTCGTCGTCTTCGTCCAGCTCTGGGGCATCCGGGTCGCGCAGCGGGCGCAGGGCGCCGGCGGCCGGGGTGGAGGCGGTCCGACACGAGCAGGGCGACCACCGAGGTGGACAGGTCCTTCATCCGGGTGGTGCCGTCGCCCAAGTGCACGAAGGCGTCGAGGAAGCCGGTCCAGGTGTTCACCTCGAACAGAAGGTCCGGCAGGTCGATCTTCGGGAGCATCCGCTCGACCCGCTGGCGCAGCCAGGTCAGGGACTTCGGCTCGCCGAGCGCGCCGAGCTTGTCGACGTTCGGCTTCACCCGCCCGTCGTCCTGCACCTCGATGGAGACCTTCGCCGCCGGCCCCGCCTCCTCCAGCCGTTCGGCGAGCTGCTTTCACCCGGCGTCCAGACCCCGCACCAGCTCCGCCAGGTGCTCCTCCACGGGCATGTCCGGGCACAGCCCGGCCAGCACGTCCTCCTCGACCGCATCCCAGTCAGGCCCGTCCAGCAGGCGGGCCCGGGGGTTGGACCAGCGGTGCGAGGGTGAGGCGAACACGTCACGGTTGTTCAGGGCCCGGTGCAACTGCTCCAGCACGCACGCCACGTGCGCGTCCCGGTCCACCGCGCCCTGCGGCAGATCCGGGTTGGCGTACACCGCCTTGCGCCACGCCGGCGGCACGAGTTTGTCGTCCAGCTCGCGCGGCAGCAGCGGCTTGACGCCCACCTTCCGCCGCGCCAGCGCCGGAAGGCCCCGGACCCCAGCCCGGACCCGCTTGCCCGCACTCGCCGCGTCCAGCGCCTTCGACTCACCCAGCAGCGACAGGAACGGACGCACCGTCGCGTACCGGTTCGCGAGCGCGGCCCGCATCGCGACCTCAGCCGAGCCCTCGTCCTCGGGCACCAGCGCCACCACCGTGGCCGCGGCGGTCATCACGGCGGCGCGCGGGGCGACCTCCTCCAGCGCCGCCCACAGCGCGGCCGAGATATCGGGCTCCCGGGAACATGGGCATCATGTTCCTACGAGCCTGACGCAACGTCACGATCGTTAACCGCCCGTCCTCAGGATTCCCGACAGAGTCCTTCAGTGAAGATCCGACTGGACCTCGGTCAGTCGATGCCTTCGACGATGCGGAAGTCGCGCTCGACGCCGTCGGAGAGGGCGACCAGCGCCTCCTGGTAGGCCGCACTCTCGCGTGCCGCGACGGCCTGCTCGAAGCTGTCGAACTCGATCAGGACGGTACGCTCGGCGATTCCGGCGTCGTATGCGGCGACCCGACCGCCACGGACGAGGGGCCGCCCGCCCCCGAGCTGGACGGCCGGACCGGCCAGCTTGTTGTAGGCAGCCAGCTTCTCAGGGTCTGAAATGGTGCGGTAGACGCTGACCCAGTAGCCCTTGGGCATGGAACCTCCAGTGTCGGGATGAGTGCATCTGACTTACGGGTTGGTCTCGGACGAGCGTCGGCGGGCGAGAGCGAGGCTTGTCAGCGTCGTGATCGCCATGGCGCCGATGCCGACCAGCGCCGCGGTGGTGTAGGCGCTGTCGTCGGGGAAGAGGTGGCCGGGGCCGGTGCCCGCGGCGAGGATCAGGCCGCCGATGGCGCTGCCCAGGGAGTACCCGACGCTGCGGACGACGTAGTTGAAGCTCATGGCGCTCGACGTCTCGCTCTTGGGGGTGACGGCCAGGATGACGCCGGGCATCGCGGCCGAGAAGCCGCCGACGCCGAAGCCGAGCACGCCCATCGCCGCGAACAGTTCGGCCAGGTCCGACCGGGCCGCCGCGAACAGGGCGAACCCGCCGCCGACCACGACGGCGCTGCCGGCCAGGAGCAGAGGGTCGGCGATCCGCGTCCGGACCCGCGGCGTGAGCTTGCCGGCGACGAACCCCAGCACCGAGAACGGGATGAGGACCAGCCCGGCGACGAAGGTCGTCAGCCCGAAGCCGTAGCCGGCGCCGTGCGGCGTCTGCGCGTACCGGGTGATGAGCGTGAGCAGGAGGTACATGCCGATCCCGCCGACGAACATGGCGAGGTTCGCCCCGGCGACCGCCGGGTGCCGCACCGCCCGCACATCGACCAGGGGCGTCGTGCTGCGCAGCTCGATGACGGCCCAGACGCAGAGCAGCACCACCGCGACGACGGCGAGGCCCGCCGCCACGGCGAGGTGCCGGCTCCACAGATTCCGTTCGCCGGCGAGGAACAGCACCAGGAGCAGCGCAGCGGCCAGGACGACCGCGCCTGCCACGTCCACGTGGGCGGAGCGGCCTTCGGGGGCTTCGGGCATGGAGCGCCACGCGGTCAGGAGGGCGGCGGCGGTGACGACCAGGCCGAGGCCGTAGGCGGCCCGTACCCCGCCGAGCTCGGCGAGCAGTGCGGCCAGCGGGTAGCCGACGCCGGCCCCGATGATCGAGACCACCGAGATCAGGGCGATCACGGCCGCGCTGCGCTCCTCGGGGAGGTGGTCCCGGGCCACGCCCATCATCAGCGCCGTCAGCCCGAGCCCGACGCCCTGGGCCGCCCTGCCGGCCAGCAGCCACGCGAACGGCAGCGGGAGCAGGGTGAGCGCGCTGCCGGCGACGACGACCACCAGCGTGGCGAGGATCGTGGCCCGCCGGTGCGGGCCGGCTCCGAGCCGGCCCAGGACCGGCGTGGCGACGGCGCCGCTGAGCAGCGCGACGGTCAGCGTCCACTGCGCGCTGCCGAGCGAGACGTGGAACGAGGTCGCCACGCTGGTGATGAGCGGCGTCCCGAGGCTGGCGACCGCCGCCACGACCAGAGCGATGAACATCAGGGCGGGGACCAGCAGCCGCGCCTCGGAACGCGCCACCGGGAACGCCTTCACCGCGACCCCGCCGACCGGCTGCCCGGTCACTGCTTCGGCCCTTCGCGGTCCTGGCTTTCGAGCTCTGCCAGATGCTTCAGCGCCGGAAGGGCCGCCACCAGCGCCTCGACCTCGTCGCCGGTGAGCTCGCCGATCAACCGCTCGAACGCGTGGACGCCCGCCTGGCGCCGCGTCCGGACATAGGAGGCGCCGGCCTCGGTCAGGCACACCAGCGTGACCCGCTTGTCGGACGCGTCGCCCCGCCGCTCGACCAGGCCGGACTCCTCCATCACCCGGACCAGGGCGGTCATCGCGGGCTGGGTGACGCCCTCGACCGCGGCCAGATCGGTGATGCGCCGCGGGCCGGTCCGGTCCAGGGTGGCCAAGGTGGCGGCGGACGTCAGGCTCATGTCCCGGGGCAGGCGTCTCGCGGCCCTGGTGGCCAGGCCGTAGAGGGCTGCGCCGATGGCGGCGGACGCGCCAGGAGCGGTGTCTTGACGACTCATGCTGGAAGCATAGCATTTTTATATTCATAATTTATGTAAATGGTCGACTGGCGCGGGCGGCCTCGATCCGCACCCGCGACGGCGGCCGGCCATCGCGCTTTAAAGACGCGACGTCAGCAGCGGTGGACGTGACCTTGCAGGCGGCCTGGGTGGACCGGGCCGTGGACGGGACGTCGAGCCCCATGCGCTCGCTCAGCCACTCCGGCCTGATCCCCTCGGCGGTAGGGGGAGAAGCCGTTCACCGGACCGCCGTGGTGCCCGCTTCCCTCGGGAAGGCGACCGGCTGGCCGCCGGGCGTCGGTGAGGCTCTTTACCGGTTCTGGTGGGCCGTCAACTCCGCGTGTGCGTCGGCGCACGGCGGTGATGCTCTCCGCTTCGGGTAACAGCAGGGCGGAGTGGCGCCGGGCCGGCATGCTGCCACGGTGACCGGGATGCCTGCCGCAGTCGAGGTCACGAATAGATGACTAGCACACCGAAACAACACACGATCTTCACAGGAGGCATTACGGTCGACGTTCCAACGCGCCCTGGGGGGACACGTGAGCAATCCGTACACCATGCCGCCACAGCCGCCTGTCACAACGAGGCCGAGGTGGGGACGGAAGCGTTACGTACTGCCCGCGATCGGACTCGCCTTCTTCCTCGGCATCGGCGCCGGCGCCGGAGGTCAGGGCGACGGGAACGATGTGAAGGCGGCGGCCGCAAAGGTGCAGCCGACCGCGACTGTCACCGCGACGGCCACGGCCACGGCCACGGCCACCGAGACCGCGACGCCCGCGCCCAGGCCGACGGTGACGGCAACGAAGACGGTCAAGGTCAAGGTGAGGGTGACCGTCACCGCGCACGCGGCGGCCGTGGGTTCGGGAGGCAGTGGTGATTCGTCCGGCGGGTCGTCCGGAAGTGGGAGTTCAAGCTCCTCGGGTGGTTCCAGCGGTGCCGGGACCGGCGCCACCGCTCTGTGCAATGACGGCACCTACTCGTACGCCGCCCATCATCAGGGCGCGTGCTCGCACCATGGGGGCGTAGCGGTCTTCTACCGGTAGGCCGGTGCCGTGCGACAGCCGAACATACAGCTAACGCCTTTAGTTTGGATCATGCCGGGCTCGCGGGGCCCGGCATGATCCAAACGAGAGGCCCTAGTCCTTGCTCCGGCCCGGCAGGAACTCCTGCACCTTTGCCTTCAGGCCCTGCTTCATCATTGAACCCCGGTCGGCGTCGCCCTTGAGGATCGACGCGGCCGTCGCCTCCATCTGCTCCCAGGTGGCGTGCGGCGGGATCGGCGGTACGGCGGGGTCGGTGAGGAACTCGACCACGGCCGGCCCGTCGGCCTCCAGGGCCGCCCGCCAGCCCGCCTCCACGTCCTCGGGCTTCTCCACCCGGATGCCGGTCAGGCCCAGCGAACGGGCGAACGCCGCATACTGCACGTCCGGGAGCTCCTGTGACGGCAGGAACGACGGGGCGCCCTCCATCGCCCGCATCTCCCAGGTCACCTGGTTCAGATCACGGTTGTTCCACACGGCCACCACCAGCCGCGGATCCGACCAGCGGTCCCGGTACTTCGCCGCCGTGATCATCTCCGCCAGGCCGTTCATCTGCATCGCCCCGTCCCCGACGAGGGCGAACACCGGCCGGTCCGGGTGGGCGAACTTCGCGCCGATCGCGTACGGCACGCCCGGGCCCATCGTCGCCAGCGTCCCGGACAGGGAGCCGCGCATGCCCGGCCGCATGGTGATGTGCCGCGCGTACCAGTTGGCGACCGAACCGGAGTCGGAGGTGAGGATCGCGTTGTCCGGCAGCAGCGGGTCCAGGGCGCGGGCCACGTACTCGGGGTTGATCGGATCGGCCGACAGACCGGCCCGCCGCTCCATCGTCTCGTGCCAGCGGCGCACGTTCGCGCACACCGTGTCGTACCACTCGCGCCCGCCCCGGTCGGCCTTCAGCAGCGGGATCAGCCGCCGCAGCGTCGCCTTGGCGTCACCGACGAGATTCACCTCGTACGGGTACCGCATACCGATCATGTGCGGATCGATGTCGATCTGCACGCCCCGCGCCTTGCCGAAGTCCGGCATGAACTGCGTGTAGGGGAACGACGAACCGATCGTCAGCAGCGTGTCGCAGTCCCGCATCAGCTCGTACGACGGCCTGCTGCCCAGCAGACCGATCGGCCCGGTGACGTACGGCAGTTCGTCGCTCAGCACGTCCTTGCCGAGCAGCGCCTTCGCGACACCCGCGCCGAGCAGTTCCGCGATCTCCTGCACCTCCACGACCGCACCCGCGGCGCCCTGCCCGATCAGGACGGCGACCTTGTCGCCCTCGTTCAGCGCATCCGCCGCGCGGCGCAGCGCCTCGTCCGACGGGGTCGCCGTGTAGTCGCTCATCCCCAGGCTGGAGGGCACCATCTTGAACTCGTGCGACGGCGGCGAGTAGTCCAGTTCCTGCACGTCGCCGGGGATGATCAGCGCGGTCGGGCAGCGCCGGGCGTAGGCGGTGCGGATCGCCCGGTCCAGCACGTTCGGCAGCTGCTCGGGCACGGTCACCGTCTCCACGAACTCCGAGGCGACGTCCTTGTACAGCGTGTGCAGGTCCACTTCCTGCTGATAGGAGCCGCCCATCGCGGTCCGGTTCGTCTGGCCGACGATGGCCAGTACCGGCACATGGTCCAGCTTGGCGTCGTACAGGCCGTTGAGCAGATGGATCGCGCCCGGCCCCGAGGTCGCCACGCACACCCCGAGCCTGCCGCTGAATTTGGCATACCCGACGGCCTCGAACGCGGACATCTCCTCGTGCCGGGACTGGATGAACCGCGGCTGGTCGTCGGCGCGGCCCCAGGCGGCGAGCAGCCCGTTGATGCCGTCGCCCGGATAGCCGAAGACCTGTTCCACGCCCCAGGCGCGCAGGCGCTCGAGAATGTGGTCGGAGACCTTGGTGCTCATGGAGGGACCTCCCCGGTCCAGTACGAAGCGGACGATCCGGTCAGCGTCAGCGGGTACCGAGTCACCTGCCCGGGAGACGGAAAACCTTCGGGGGTCCGGACGGGTGCCGGACACCCGTGCTCGCCGGGGGAGGAGCGGGAGGGGACCGGCGGCCGCTCCGACTGCCTGCTGGCGCCTGCTCGCGCCTGCTCGCCCTCGGCGGTCACCCGTCTGCCGGTGCGGCCGATCGTCGTTCCCTCTGCCGGTGCGGCCGATCGTCGTTCCCTCTGCCGGTCGGCACGGCCGGACAACACCCGCCTGCCGGAGCGTCCGCCTGTCACCCGCCTGGCCGTTCGTGTCCCGCGAATGGGCTCCGGCCGCGCGCGGTACGAGGCGGCGCGGGCTGTGATGGCAGCGAGGGCACGGCCCGTGCCCCGGACCCGTGGCGCCGCCCGGTCGTACTGTCGCACCGCCGTACCGGTGCCCTGGCGTCCCGCCACCCGACCGACACGTCGTAGCCGCCGAGGAGCCCGTCCCATGCGCCGCACCGCCCGTGCCCTGTCCGTCGCCTTCGTCGCCGGTGCCGCGCTCGCCCTGGCGGGGCCCGCCGCCCTCGCGGACCCCGCCGCCGACACCGGTCCCGGCACCGTCCCGCCCGGCGGCAGCGTCACCGTGTCCGTGGCCTGCGATGCCGTCACCGGCCCGGTGCCGCAGTCCCTCGACGCCGCCTCACCGGGCTTCGAGGGCGGTACCGCGCACCTGAGCCGGGTCACCGGTGACCGGAACCGTGAGACCGGCGCTACCGGCCCCGCCTACCGGGGCACCGCCCGCGTCGCCGCCGGTGACAAGGCCGCGGACGACCCCGTCGGCACCGGCCCGGACACCGCGTGGACCGTCGACGGCACCTGCCCCGCCGACACCGGCGGAACGGGCAAGCCGTGGAGCGCGGCCTACACCGTCGCCGGCGGCCGCGAAGCCCCGTGCGCCGAACCGGGGCCCTGCGGCGAGGCCCAGGATTGCGAGGCCGCCAAGCCGTGCGGCGAGGCCCAGGACTGCGAGGCCGCCAAGCCGTGCGGCGACGGCAGCCAGTGCCGGGAAGCCGAGTCCTGCCCGGACGATGGGAACTGCCAGAAGGGGGCGGCATGCCCGGACCGGTCGCCGTGCCAGGAGGACGAGCCATGCCAGGGCGCGGAGCGGGAGTGCGCCGGCACCGGCTCCTGCACCGCCGACGGCGGCTGGTGCGGGGAGTCGCAGGGCACCCCGTGCAGTGATGGCGGCGGCCGGTGCGAGGAGTCCAAGGACGCGCCCTGCGTCGATGGCGGCGGCCGGTGCGAGGAGTCCCATGGCGCGCCGTGCCCGGACGGGCAGACCTGCCGTGAACCCCACGGGGGCGACGGATGCGGCCAGGCATCCGTGCAGCACGGTGTGCAGGCCGGCGCGGGAGGCACCTTCAACGACTCGGTCCCCGCCCTCGTCACCGGCGGTGTACTCATCGCCGCCGCCTGCGGCGCGGCCGCCTACCGCGTCCACGGCCGCAGACGGTCCGCCGGAGGCCGGCCCACGGGTCTCTGAGCCGGACGGATACGGGCACCGGCCATGGAGCGCCGTCCGGCGGGTACACACCCTCACGAGGACACACCGGCAACGGGGATCACACGCACCACCGCAACCCGGTCAGCACGGCAGACGGCGAGGGGAGCACGGATCCGGATACGACGGCACACGGCAGCCGACGCGGGAAAGCGCACCGGACGCACCGCACACGACAGAGCAGAACCGGCGAGAACGGCGCCCGGCGGGACGACCGCCAGCGGCCGGCGGGCCCACGCACCTCGCCGGACAGCACCCAGCGGCTCCCGACGGCACCACGGCCCGGAGGGGACGGCACCCGGCACCACGGACTGCGCGGAGGCGGACATGCGGCGGACGGAACGCGAGGGCCACGGCCCCGTCCGCTACGGCCCACCCCTGCCTGGCGACGGCCTGCCCGTGCTGCCCGAACTGTCCGCCGTGCTCGCCGCCGCCGCGCACCGCGCCGACGCCCAGCCCGTCGGCGGCGCCCCCGCACTGCTGGAAGCGGCCTGCGGCTACTGGACCCGCCGAGGACTGCCCTGTGGCCCCGACCAGGTGGCCGCCGGCCCCGGCGCCCCCGCACTGCTGCTCGCCCTCACCGCCGCCCTGGCCGGGGACGGAGCCGACGTGCTCGTACCCCGCCCCTGCCCCGCCTGGTGGGCGCCCTACGCCAGGCTGCTCGGCAGGCCCGTCTTCCATGTGCCCACGCCCGCCGAGAGCGGCGGCGTCCCCGACCCGTTCGCCCTTCTGGAGACCGTCCAGCGGGTCCGCGCCGAGGGCGGCGACCCACGGCTGCTGGTGCTGTCCGTCGCCGACGACCCCACCGCCACCGTGGCCCCGCCCGAACTGCTGCACGAGACCATCGAGGCCGCCACCGCCGAGGGACTGCACCTGGTCAGCGACGAGACCTGGCGCGACACCCTGCACGCCCCGCACGGGACGGTAATGCTCAGCCCCGCCGAGATGCAGCCCGACCGGGTCACCGTCGTCACCGACCTGGCCGGCGCCCTGCTGCCCCCCGGCTGGCCTGCCGCCATCGCACGCTTCCCGGCCACCGGGACCGGCCGGCACCTGCACGCGCGCGTACTCGACATCCTCACCGCGCTCGGCGCCTGGATCGCCGCCCCCGTCGCCGCGGCCGCCGGATACGCCCTCGACGAACCCCCGCCCGTCATCGAGCGCCGTGAGGCCACCGTGCGGCTGCACGCGCGCGTGGCCGCCGCCGCGCACGCCGCCGTCGTCGCCGCCGGCGCGCTCGCCCGCCCACCCCAGGCCGGCCGTCACCTGTACGCCGACCTCGCCCCTCTGCGCGAACCGCTCGCGGCTCAAGGCGTCGGCGACGCTCAGGAACTGGAGGACCTCCTCACCGCCCGGCTCGACATGCCCGCGCCCGGCGGCCACCGCTTCGGTGACGACCTCGGGGCCCTGCGCGTACGGCTCGCCACCGGGCACCTGCTGGGAGCCACGGACGAGGAACGCACGGAATGCCTCACGTCACCCGCGCCGCTGGAACTGCCACACGTGCAACGCGCGTTGGTCTCTTTGCGGTCGGTCCTCGACGATCTCCGCGACGACGCTCAGCGATGGGAGCCTCCTCGATGACGCAGCAGACGCATGAGCCCGGATCGACCACGACGACCACCGCCACCACGACCGCCACGATAACCACCGCCACCACGAGTACTGCGACCCCTACGACCGACACCGGCCCCACCGCGGACACGACCGCCAGGACCGTCACGATCGCGGCGACCGCGGCGACCGGCCCGGCCACCGCGCCGGCCCCCCTCACGCCGCCTTGCCCACCGCCGGCCGAGCCCCGCCCCCTCGGCGAACACCGGGTCTGGCCACGGACGTTCCACGACCGGCTCACCGCCCCCCTGCCCGGCCTCAAGGCCCTCGCCCGCTTCGCCCGCGAAGGCGCTGTACGCCCCGGCCCGGAAGGCCTCGCCGACATACCCCGGCTCCCGTACGCACCGGCCCCACTGCCCCGCGTCGACACCCGCACCCTCGCCGTCACCTGGGCGGGACACGCCAGTTGGATCGTCCGGATCGGCGGCCTGACCGTCCTCACCGACCCCGTCTGGTCGCGTCGCATCCTGGGCACCCCGGCCCGTATCACCCCCGTCGGCGTCCCCTGGGACACCCTGCCCCGCGTCGACGCCGTCGTCATCAGCCACAACCACTACGACCACCTCGACGCCCCCACCCTGCGCCGGCTCCCGCGCGACACCCCCGTGTTCGTGCCCGCCGGCCTCGGCCGCTGGTTCCGCCGCCGGCGGTTCACCCGCGTCACCGAGCTGGACTGGTGGGAGGGCGCCGAACTCTCCGGTGTCCGCTTCGACTTCGTGCCCTCCCACCACTGGTCCAAGCGCACCCTCACCGACACCTGCCACAGCCTCTGGGGCGGCTGGGTCCTCACCGATTCCGGCGGACAGCGCCTGTACTTCGCCGGCGACACCGGTTACGGCCACTGGTTCTCCCGCATCGGCCGCCGCTACCCCGGCATCGACCTCGCCCTGATGCCCATCGGCGCGTACGACCCCCGCTGGTGGCTCAGCGACGTCCACTGCGACCCGGAAGAAGCGGTCCAGGCCACCCTCGACCTCGGCGCCCGCCGCATGGCCCCCATGCACTGGGGCACCTTCATCCTCTCCGCCGAACCGGTCCTGGAACCGCTCACCCGGGTACAGGTGGCCTGGGAGAAGGCGGGACTGGCGCGCGAGGACCTGTGGGATCTCCCGGTGGGAGCTTCCAAGACGCTGGAGGCAGGCGCCCGTTGAGGGGCGCCGGCCCCTACGGCGCTACCGAACCCGCCGCACCAGACTCGGCACCGCGCTGACCGCGACGGTCAGCGCGACGGCCGCCACGACCCCCTCCCACGGCTCCTCGAACAAGGAGCCGCCCAGAATCCCGATCACCTGATACGTCACCGCCCAGGCTAGGCACGCGGCCACGTTCCCCCGCGCGAACCTCCGCAGCGGCCAGTCCGCCAGCAAGCAGGCCAGCATCACCGGTATCCGCCCCGCGGGGACCAGCCGGGACAGCACCAGCACCGCGATCCCATGGTCGGTCAGCTTCCCGCGCGCCTGCGTCAGCCGCTCCTCCGGCGCCCGCGACCGGATCGCCTCCAGCCACCGGGAGCCGTTCTTCGACCGCAGCCCGCGCCGCCCCAGCAAGTACAGCGCCGCATCCCCCAGGAACGCGGCCAGTGATGCCGTCACGAACACCAGGGCCAGCGAGAACGGCGCCGTCTGATGGAACGCCACCACCGCGGCCGAACTCACCAGCGCCCCGGTCGGCACCACCGGCACCAGCGCGCCGATCAGCACCAGCAGGAACAGCGACGGACAGCTGAGCGCCTGCCGCGTCGACTCCAGCGGCACCGTCGACGTGGAGACGGCGGCGAGCGCCGCGGCGGAGGCCAGCCGGCTCACCGCGCGACCTCCAGCCGCACACTCTCCCCGTGCCCCAGCTTGTGCACCGCCACCTGCGGTGCGGCCACGGCCGCCAGCCGCACGAACTCGTCGCCCGGCGTGTGGAATTCATGCGGACGCACCGCGTCCATGCCGATCGGCCAGTACGTCCCGTAGTGCACCGGCACCGCGACGCGCGGCGCCAGCCGGGCCAGTGCCCGCGCCGCCCGGCCCGCGTCCAGATGACCCTCACCGAGATACGGTCCCCAGCCGCCCACCGGCAGCAGTGCCACGTCCACCGGCCCGACCTGCTCGGCCATGGCGTCGAACAGCCCGGTGTCCCCGGCGAAGTAGGTGCGCGCCTCGCCCGTCACGACGTAGCCGAGCGCCGGCGAGCGGTGCGGACCCACCGGCAGCCGCCGCCCGTCGTGCAGCGCGGGCACCACCCGCACCAGCAGGTCACCTATCCGCACCTCGTCCCCGGGCACCACCTCGGTGATCCGCAGTGGCCGCAGCCGGCGCAAACCGGGTACCGCCCGTGGTGCGCCCCGGGGCACGAGCAGGCGCGTGCCCGGGGCGAGGGCGGCCAGCGAGGGCAGATGCAGATGGTCGGCGTGCAGGTGGCTGACGAGCACGGCGTCGGCACGGCGGGCCTCGGCGGGCGGTACGGCACCCCGGCGGCGCCGCAGATGCGCCAGCCGCCGGGCGAACAGGGGATCGGTGAGCACCCGTGTGTTCGCGTCCTCCACCGTGCAGGTGGCGTGACCCCACCAGGTGATCTCCACCGGCACCTTCTTCGCCTCCTTCACGCGACTCCCCGAAGCCTACGGGCAGGAGTAGGGTCGGCGGCGAAATCCGGAGGTGAGGGGGACGGCATGGGACAGCCGCGGGGTGTCTTCGGCGCGATCATGCCGGTGCGGGTCACCGCCATCGCGAGCCTGACACCTCTGGAGGAACTGGAGTCCGACCCCTTCCTGGTGGACTCCCGCAGCCAGCACGCGATGTGCGCCCGCTGGGCGGCCGAGCGCGGGTACGTGGTCGCCCGGGAACTTCTCGTCGGCGGCCTGCGTTTCGACCACTGCGCCCTGTGGGACGGGGTACGGCCGGGGGTGGACGTGTTCGTCGCGCCCAGTCGGCGGGTGCTCGAGCGGGCCCTGTCGTCGGTGGAGGAGTTCACCGCCGAGTGCGCGCGCCGGGGCGTGCGCGTGGAGACGGTGGGGCGGGCCGAGCCGTCGTACGACGCGCAGATGAAGGCACACGTGCACCGGCGCCTGTCGATGCCGACGGCCGGCTACGACGGACGGTGACGCCCCTCGTGACCGGAGCCCGGGCGGGCGTTGCCCGGTACGACCGGGGGGCGGGCGCAGCCCGGTACGACCCCCGGTGGCCGTCAACCGGTATGACAAGGTGGAGCCGGCCCGGTTGGTCGAGCGGGACGTGAGGTGTGCGGGGGCGTGCGGGACATGCGATGGCGGCGGATCGCCAGTCAGATCGGGCGGAGCATCGCCGTATGGGCGGTCTCCACGCTCACCATGCTGGCCCTCGCCGGTCTCCTGCCCGACTTCCGGCTCCAGTCCGCCGACGGCGACAGTGCCACCCGCATCGGCATCACCGCCGCCTGCGGCGCCGGTGCCTTCGGTGTGCTCTCGGCCGTCGTCTGGCCGCTCCTGGTCCGGCTGTTGCTGCTCGTACCGGCCCTGGTGCTCGGCCTGCTGGTCTTCTTCCTCAACGGCTCCCTGCTGCTGCTCGCCCTGCACATCAACCCCTCCGGCCGCGGCGGGGCCGCCCCGGAGACCGCCGTCATCGTCGCCGCCGTGATGTCCGCCGTCGCCTCGGCCACCGGCGCGGCCCTCGCCGTACGCGACGACGAGGCCTACCGGCGCCGCCTGCACCGGCTCGCCACCCGCGGCCACCGCGCCCACCCGCCCTGCCCGTCCGCCCCCGGCCTGGTCTGCGTCCAGCTCGACGGCGTGGGCCATGACGTGCTCACCGAGGCGGTCCGCAAGGGCCTGATGCCGACCGTCGCCCGCTGGCTGGCCACCCCCGACGGCGGGCAGCCGGCCGGCAAGCGCATACGGCCCGCCGACGACCCTCGGCCGTATGCCGACGGCACACCGCTCACCGACGGCATACGGCCGACGAGCGACGGGGCGCCTGCGGCGATCGGCCGCATACGGCCCAGCCATCGCCTCACCGCCTGGCGCACCGACTGGTCCAGTCAGACCGGCGCCAGCCAGCTCGGCATCCTGCACGGCAGCACCTTCGACGTGCCGGCCTTCCGCTGGTACGAGAAGGACCAGGGCGAGGTGATGGTGTGCAACCGACCGACGAGCGCCGTCGAGCTGCAGCGTCGCGCCATCCTGCACACGGGCGACGGCGGACTGCTCACCGTCGACGGCGCCAGCCGCGGCAACCTGTTCAGCGGCGGCGCCGGTGAACAGGCCCTGGTCCTCTCCATAGCCACCCGCCGCCGCGGCCGGGAGAACCGCTCCCGCGCGGGCTACTTCGCCTACTTCTCCGACCCGGCCAACGCCGTTCGCACCGCGCTGTCCTTCGTCGCCGAGGTGGTCCGCGAGATCGGCCAGTCGACCCGCGCCCGCATCCGCAAGCAGCGACCGCGCGTGGGCCGCGGCGGCCTGTACCCCTTCGTGCGCGCCTTCGCCACCGTCGTCGAGCGGGACGTCGTCGTCACCGCGGTGATGGGCGACATGCTGGCCGGCCGCACCGCCGTCTACGCCGACCTCGTCGCCTACGACGAGGTCGCCCACCACTCGGGACCGCGCAGCCGGGACGCCGAGAAGGTGCTGCAGCGCCTCGACCGGTCCCTCGCCCTCCTGGAGCGGGTCGCCGAACACGCCCCGCGCCCCTACCGGCTCGTCGTCCTCTCCGACCACGGACAGAGCCCCGGCGAGACCTTCCGCGCCCGCTACGGCCTCACCCTCGCCGACCTCGTCCGCGCCGGCTGCGGACTGCCCGTGTCCCGCAAGGCCGAGCGCACCCGCAGCGGCGCCGAGGCCCGGGCCGCCGTCCGGGCCGCACTGCGCCGGCCCGTGGAGGAGGACAGCGGGCGGCACCGCCCGGCCCGCCGCTCGGAGCCGATCGTGCTGGCGTCCGGCAACCTCGGCCTGGTCTCCTTCCCGGACGTGCCGCACCGCATGACCAAGGAGGAGATCGACGCCCGCCACCCCGCCCTGCTCACCACGCTGGCCAACCACCCCGGCATCGGCTTCCTGCTGGTGCGCAGCGAGAAGCACGGCGGCGTGGTGCTCGGCCCGTACGGCACCGAGATCCCGCTCGCCCGGCTCGACGACGAGCCCGGCCCACTGGCCCTCTTCGGCCCCGGCGCCGTCGAAACCGTCCGCCGCACCCACTCCTTTCCGCACACCGCCGACATCATGGTCAACTCCTTCCACGACCCCGCCGACGGCGAGGTCCTCGCCTTCGAGGAGCAGATCGGTTCCCACGGCGGCCTCGGCGGGGCCCAGTCGCGCCCGTTCCTGCTCTCCCCGCTGGAGCTGTCCGCACCCGTGGAGGAGGGAGAGCAGCTGACCGGCGCCGAGCATGTGCACCGTGTGCTGCGCCGCTGGCTGGGCGAGCTGGACGGCCCGCAGGTGCCGCTCACCACGGACGTCGAGGAGGAGCGGGCGGCCTGAGATTCGGCCCTGCCCGCACCGGCGTACACCCACACTGTTCGAGTCGCACCCCTTTCGAACACCGTTGAGGAATCACCGCCTGACACCATCACCCCCGCCCGCGTCCGCGAACTCCTCCTCGGTCTCGCCACCGTCCGGCCCGTCTCCTCCGGGGTGCCCCCGGCATCGGGAAGTCGTCCCTGGTGCGGGAGTTCGCCACCTCGCTCGGCCTGGAACGCGTGAGCATCCTCGGCAGACCACAGTTCGGCTCGTGCCTGAGGGCTCATGGACTCCCACAGTCGTCGTCCTACGCCCGCCCCGCCCGCCCCGCCCGCCGCCCCGGACATCCCGCGCGCCGGCCGCTGCTTCCCGCCCGCTCCCGCAGCCCGGCATCGACCTGCTGCACCGGGCGGAGGGCGATCTGCTCCCGCAGGGTGGTCACCTCCCGTTCACCGCGCGCGGGCCGGTCTTCAGAGTGCGATGAGCCCGGATGTGATCGGATAGGGACAGGGAATCCGGAAACGGGACCACTTGCGAAAGGAACCATCGTGGCTACCACGCGCACCGCGCACACCGTCTGGGAAGGCAACCTGCTCGAGGGCAACGGCGTCGTCACCTTCGACTCCTCCGGCATCGGCCAGCAGCCGGTCACGTGGGCCTCGCGCGCCCAGGACGCGAACGGCAAGACCAGCCCCGAGGAGCTGATCGCCGCCGCCCACTCCAGCTGCTTCTCCATGGCCCTCTCGCACGCCCTGGCCGGCGCCGGCACCCCGCCCACCCGGCTGGAGACCAACGCCGACGTCACCTTCCAGCCCGGCGAGGGCATCACCGGCATCCACATCACGGTGCGCGGCGAGGTGCCCGGCGTGGACGCGGAGGGCTTCGCCTCGGCCGCCGAGGACGCCAAGAAGAACTGCCCGGTCAGCCAGGCCCTGGCCGGCACGAGCATCACTCTGACGGCCGAGCTGGCCTGACACTCGTCCGTCCCCGGATGCCGCGCCCCCGCCGAGGGGCGCGGCATCGCCGTTTCCGGGCACCCGTGCATTGACAGCGCCGTACGCACGTCTTGTGCTGGAAGTGCCGAAGGCGCCAGGGCGGAAGGGGACGGACCATGACACGTGCGGTCGGGATCGATCTCGGGACGACGAACTCGGTGGTGGCCGTCCTGGAGGGCGGCGAGCCCACGGTCGTCGCCAATGCGGAGGGTGCGCGGACCACACCGTCGGTGGTGGCGTTCGCGAAGAACGGCGAGGTGCTGGTCGGTGAGGTCGCCAAGCGGCAGGCCGTGACGAACGTGGAGCGCACCGCCCGCTCGGTGAAGCGGCACATGGGCGACACGGGCTGGCGCTTCCCCGAGCAGGGCTCCATCGACGGCACCCGCCTACGGGCGCAGGAGCTGTCGGCGCGGGTGCTGCAGAAGCTGAAGCGGGACGCCGAGGCCTACCTCGGCGAGGACGTCACGGACGCGGTGATCACCGTACCCGCGTACTTCGACGACACCCAGCGGCAGGCCACCAAGGAGGCCGGGGAGATCGCCGGTCTGAAGGTACTGCGGATCATCAACGAGCCGACCGCCGCCGCCCTCGCCTACGGCCTGGACCGGGGCGAGGAGCAGACCGTCCTGGTCTTCGACCTCGGCGGCGGCACCTTCGACGTGTCGCTGCTGGAGATGGGCGACGGCGTCATCGAGGTGAAGGCCACCAACGGCGACACCCACCTGGGCGGCGACGACTGGGACCAGCGGGTCGTCGAGCACCTGGTCAAACGGTTCAAGGGGCAGTACGGCATCGACCTCGCGGCCGACAAGATGGCGGTACAGCGGCTGCGGGAGGCCGCCGAGAAGGCCAAGATCGAGCTGTCCTCCTCCACCGAGACCTCGATCAACCTGCCGTACATCACCGCCTCCGCCGAGGGCCCGCTGCACCTGGACGAGAAACTCACCCGGGCCCAGTTCCAGGAGCTGACCGCCGACCTGCTGGACCGCTGCACGACGCCCTTCCACCAGGCGGTACGGGACGCCGGGGTGAAGCTGTCCGCGATCGACCACGTCATCCTGGTCGGCGGCTCCACACGGATGCCCGCGGTCACCGACCTGGTCAAGGAACTCACCGGCAAGGACCCGCACAAGGGCGTCAACCCCGACGAGGTCGTCGCGGTCGGCGCGGCCCTCCAGGCGGGTGTCCTCCGCGGCGACGTCAAGGACGTCCTCCTCCTCGACGTCACCCCGCTGTCCCTGGGCATCGAGACCAAGGGCGGCATCATGACCAAGCTGATCGAGCGCAACACGACGATCCCGACCCGACGTTCGGAGATCTTCACCACCGCCACCGACAACCAGCCCTCGGTCGGCATCCAGGTGTACCAGGGGGAACGCGAGATCGCCGCCTACAACAAGAAGCTCGGCGTCTTCGACCTCACCGGTCTGCCGCCCGCCCCGCGCGGCGTCCCGCAGGTCGAGGTGGCCTTCGACATCGACGCCAACGGCATCATGCATGTCTCCGCCAAGGACCTCGCGACCGGCCGCGAGCAGAAGATGACGGTCACCGGCGGCTCCGCCCTGCCCAAGGAGGACATCGACCGCATGATGCGGGAGGCGGAACAGTACGCGGAGGAGGACCGCACACGCCGCGAGACCGCCGAGACCCGCAACCAGGCCGAACAACTCGTCTACCAGACCGAGAAGTTCCTCCGTGACAACCAGGAACGCGTCCCCGCCGACACCCGCCGGGAGGTCGAGGAGGCGGTCACGGAACTCAAGGCCCTGCTGGAACAGAACGCGGACACCGCCGTCCTGCGCACCGGCGTCGACAAACTCGCCACCGTCAGCCAGAAGATGGGGCAGGCCATGTACGCGGCGGCCGCCGGCGGGGAAGCGGCCGGGGAGCGGAGCGCCGAGGAGCACGGTGCCGCCCCCGACGAAGAGGGCGTGGTCGACGCGGAGATCGTCGACGAGGACCGGGACACGAAGGGAGGCGCGGCCTGACCGCCGGAACGCCCGGCGCGGGACCGGCACGCCCGCCATCATCCGCTTCAGCCGTAGGGCAGGGCGCCCACAGGAGCGTGGTCATGGGCGCACCCCCGTGTGTGCGGTCGGCACCGTGGCGCATACCGCGTCCAGGACACCGGCATACGGCGTGCCGTAGTCGGTCAACCGCGTACGCAGCTCTCCCAGGCCGTCGCGGTGTTCGGTCAGCAGTCCGGTGTCGCCGGTCCGCGCGGTGAACTCCAGTACCGCCGGCAGGAAGTCCGGCGGTTCCTTGCCGCTGAACTCCAGTCCGTGCTCCCGGAAGACGTCCTTGAACCGGACCAGGGACGTCCCCCGCCGCCGGGTGTCGCCGTCGCGCCACCGGCTCAGGTACAGGCTGTGCCGGTTCCCGGATTCGAAGACCTGCACATAGTGCGCGGCCAGCTCCAGCGGCGGGGTGAGGGCCGCGTGGTCGGTGAACGCCCGCAGCTGCGGGGCGGCTTCGCGCAGCAGTGGCAGCCGGGCGACGAAGTCGTCGTCCGGGTAGGTCAGGCAGAGCGCCGCCGCCTGGTACAGCACCGCGTCCGAGGGCATCACGCCTCCTTGGCGGCGCCGGACGTCTGCGGTATCCGCGAGTCGGTCACGTGCGCTCCCTTGGCTCACCCCGTGGTCCGAACCTAGGGGCGGGCGCCGGAACGCACCTGTTCACAGACCCGTACGGGTCACGGTGCCGGAAGGCCGAAGTCAGAGGTTCTCGCGCCACTCCCGAAGAAGCCTCATCGTGCGCTGCGCGGAGGCCGCCCGGGCCGTCATGTGGTCCAGCACCTCCAGATGCGCGGCGACCTCCCGGCGCGAGTCCAGGTAGAGCGCGCCGGTCAGGTACTCGGTGAACACCATGTCCGGCAGCTCCGGCTCGGCGAACCGGAACAGCGTGAAGGGAGCGTACGTCCCCGGGTGCGGGCCGACTGCGAACTCGGCGATCTGCAGCGTGACCCGGTCCCGTTCCGCGAACTCCAGCAGCCGGTCCAGCTGGTCCCGCATCACCTCGGACCGCACGCTCACCGGACGCCTGAGTGCCGTCTCGTCCATGATCACCCACAGGTGGGGCGGATCGAGCCGCTCCAGCAGCCGCTGCCGTTCCATACGCAGTGACACATGCCGTTCGATCGTCTCCGGCTGCCTCTGCCCGATCGTCCCGGCCTCCATCACCGCCCGCGCGTACTCCTCGGTCTGCAGCAGTCCGGGCACGAAGTGCGGCTCGTAGGAGCGGATGACCCGGGCGGCGCCCTCAAGGCTGACGTACAGGCTGAACCAGTCCGGCAGCACATCGTGGAACCGCTGCCACCACCCCGGCTGGTTCGCCTCCTCCGCCAGCCGCACGTACGCGGCCGCCTCCTCCTCGGCCACCCCGTAGGTGGACAGCAGCACCTGCACGTACGGGATCTTGAGCGCGACCTCGGCCATCTCCATGCGCCGTACGGTCGCCGACGCCACCCGCAGCACCCGGGCGGCCTCCTCGCGACTCAGCCCGGCCGCCTCCCGCAGCTCCTGCAACCGCTTGCCGAGCACCACCTGGCCCACGGTGGGCGCAGCCCGCCGCTCACTCACGCCACGCCCTCCCCTACGCGCCGAAGTACGCGGGCAGTCTGTCACGGGATGCCGCCTCGCACACCCGGTCGAGGGGACTGGTCGTCGGCGTCGTCGTCGGCGTGGTCGGGCATGCGGTGGTCGGCTCGTCGGCGTGTTCGCGCGGGTGCGGGTCGCGTGCGGGCGGGCCGCGCCGGAAGCCGTCGGTCAACCGGCCAGCGTGTGCAGGTACTTGCCGGTCGCCGGGTCCGCCGGCAGGAACGTCTCGATGGCGATTTCGGCGACCGTGACGTCCATCGGCGTGTTGAACGTGGAGATCGACGACACGAACGACAGGACTCGGCCCTCGTGCTCGATCCGCATCGGCAGCGCGAAGTACGGGACGGGCTCGGCCGGTTCCTCACCGGGCGCGTCCTCGGGCACCGGGTAGGCCGACACCTCCTCGTACAGAGCACGCAGCCGCTCGGAGCGGTGCAGGGCGATCTCCCGCTCCATCTGCGCCAGCAGATGCCCGCGCCACTCCCGCAGATTCCGGATACGCGGCGCCAGCCCCCGCGGGTGCAGGGTCAGCCGCATCGCGTTCGGCGCCGGTGCCATCAGCTCCTCCGGCACGCCCTCCAGCAGCATCGCGATGCCCCGGTTCGCCGCGAGGACCGTGTAGCCGGCGTCCACCACCAGCGCGGGGTAGGGCTCGTAGCCCTGGATCAGGCGTTCCATGCCGTCGCGCAACGCGTCCAGCGCCGGGTCGCCCAGCGGGGTCTCCGGGTAGTGCGGGGCGTAACCGGCAGCCAGCAAAAGGGCGTTGCGCTCCCGGACCGGCACGTCCAGATGCTCGGCGAGCCGCAGCACCATCTCCTCGCTCGGCCGGGACCGGCCGGTCTCGATGAAGCTGATGTGCCGGGCGGAGGAGTCGGCACGCAGTGCCAGCTCCAGCTGGGAGATCCGGCGCCGCTCCCGCCAGGCGCGCAAGTGCGGGCCGACACCCTGGTCGGCGACGGCGGTGGACGCGGGTAGGGGAGGACCGGACGCGGCAATGGTCATGCCGACGACCCTAATCGACCGGGACGGCCCTGACCGGGGAGTGCGCGGGGTACCGAGCCGGGCCCCGGACGTGTGGCCGGCGCCCGGGGGCGGCGTGGGGAAACGGCCGACGCGTCGGGGAGTGCGCCCGCCCCCGACGTGGCAGGCTGAAGTCGTACCCGCCACCCCCACCGCGCCGAACGGAGACCCGCCATGGCCGTCGAGCCGCTGTCGCAGAAGGAGATCGAGGACCGGCTGGCCGAGCTGCCCGGCTGGTCGGTGGAGGGTGACCGGCTCACCCGCTCCTACCGGCTCGGCTCGCACTTCGCGGCCGCGGCACTGGTCCTGCACATCGCCGGCATCCAGGACGAGCTGGACCACCACTCCGACCTCACCCTCGGCTACAACACCGTCTCCCTCAGCGTGAACACCCACAGTGCGGGCGGCGCCGTCACCGAGAAGGACTTCGGTCTCGCCCGCAGGGTGGAGGACATCGCTCCTGGTCACGGCGCACATTGAGCGGTGTGCTCGACCACGACGAGGAAGCCGGCCACTACGACGCCTCCCGCGGCGGCGAGGCCCGCGCCGAGGCCGCCACGCGGGCCATCTCGCCCTGATGCCCGGCACTTCCGGCCGTCTCCTCGACGTCGCCCGCGGCACCGGGATCGTCACCCGGCGGCTCTCCGCCGCTCGCCCCGGGCTGCGGGTGACGGGCGCCGACCTCACCCCCGCCATGGTCCGCATGGCCTCGGCCCGGATCCCCGGCGCGATCGTGCGGGCCGACAGCCGCCGGCTGCCCTTGCGCACCGGCAGCGTCGACGCCATCACCACCGTCGGGCTGCTGCACCTGCTGCACCTGCTGCACCTGCTGGACGGTGCCGAGGACGTCCGCGCCGTCGTCTCCGAGTGCGCCCGGGTGCTGCGGCCCGGCGAGGTCTACGTCACCACCGTCGACAAGGCCGTCGCGCACGACGTCGGCAGCGACATCGACGCCGTCCTCGCCTCCCGTCCCCGCCGCGGACGCCGCCGGCACGGTCACCGCGTTACGCCGCCCGGCACGGTTCTTCCGGGAGCCGGTCCGGGCAGCGCACAGGCATCACTGTCGGCCCCGCTACCTCACGGCGTTGCGTTGTCCGGTGGGTGAGGAACTCCGCTGCTGTCGCGGTCGCATGAAGGAGGTGGCGGCAGTCGTGGCGAGGATCAGCACGGCCGCGACGCAAAAGGCGTTCCGGGCGCCTGTCAGCGCGGCGCTCTCCTGCGCGAGAGCGCCGGACGTGGTGGTGCTGTGGAAGAAGACGCTGCCGAGCAGGGCGACACCGAGGGTGCCTCCAAGTTGCTGGACGGCGTTGAGCAGGCCGGCTGCTGAGCCGGTCTCGTGTGGGCGGACGTGGTGCAGCGCAGTGGTGAAGAACGGCACGGCGTACAGGCCCTGGCCGAGTCCGGCCACCACCAGCGCTGGGAGCAGCGCCCACGGGTAGGAGTCGGGCCGACCGGTGCCATACACCACCGCCGCGGCCATGGTGCCGACGAGCAGGGCCAGCAGGCCGGCAATCATGACGCAGGCCCCATATCGCGGTACGAGCCAGGCGCCGGCGGCCCAGGACGACAGTGCCATAGCGACCGACCATGGCAGCAGGGTGAAGCCCGCCGTCAGCGTGTCGCAGTGCAGGCCGACTTGCAGCTGCACCACGATCACCAGCATCAGTCCGTTGATCGCGGCGAAGAAGAGCACGGACGCGATCAGGGCGGCGGGGAAGCCGCGCTCGCGGAACAGGCTCGGCTCGACCAGCGGGCTGCGGCCGTAGCGCCCGCGCCGGCGCTGGTGGAGAGCGAAGCCGGCCAGCAGTGCGCCGCCGACGGTCAGCAGCGCCCAGCACCAACCCGGCCACCCCGCCGCGCCGCCCTGAATCAGGGGGTGGATGACGAGGCCTGTGCCCAGCACCGCCAGCGCCGTACCGGTGAGGTCCAGACGCGGCCGCTTGGCGGCGCGGTCCTCACGCAGCAGGCGGCTGGCCAGCAGGACGGCGGCGCCGAGGGGGACGTTGACGAGGAACACCGCGCGCCACGTGGAGCCGAAGAGATCGGCGTGGGTGAGCACGGCGCCGAGCGCGGGACCGGTGACGGCGGCCAGCCCCATGACGGGGCCGATGCAGCCCATGGCCCGGGCCAGCTCGCGGCCGTCGAACAGTGCACGGATCATGCCGATGGTCTGGGGGATGATGAGCGCCGCGGCGGCCCCTTGCACGGCCCGTATCGCGATTAACGCCGTGGTGGAAGGGGCCAGCGCGCATGCCAGCGAGGCGAGGGTGAAGGCAGCCATGCCGGCGCGGAAGATCCGTCGGCGGCCGACGATGTCGCCCAGGCGCCCGCCGGTGATCAGGAAGACGGCGAAGGGCAGTGTGTAGGCGGCGCTGAACCACTGAATGGCCGCGTCCGAGCCACCGAGGTCGGCGCGGATCACCGGCGCGGCGACGGTCATGATGGTGGCGTCGAGGAGGTTCATCGCTTCGGCAAGCAGGAGCACCGCCAGCGCGGCCCAGCGGTGCGGATGGGGTGTGGTGGATTCGTATCGCATGGGTCGACGGTGCGCCGAGGCGCGATCCCGCTTCCACTCTTGCCGACAGCGTGATCAGATTTTCCACGTTTCCGCCTTGAGTGCATGATTCTCACATGCTGGACGACATCGATCGCGGCCTCATCCACGCCCTGCACATCGACGGCCGGGCGCCGTTCAGCACGATCGCCGAGGTCCTCGGCGTCTCGACGCAGACTGTCTCCCGCCGTTACCGGCGGCTGTGCGCCGAGGCGTCGCTGCGGGTAGTGGGCCTGGCCGACCCCCACCGGGCCGGGCGCACTCAGTGGCTGCTGCGGCTCACCGCCGGCCCGCGCGCCGCCCAGGACCTCGCGGCCGCGCTCGCTCGCCGCGCCGACACCTCCTGGGTCATGCTGGCCTCGGGCGGCACCGAGATCGTCGCGCTCGTGCACACGCCTACCGCCGACGGCCAGGCTGGGCACGCACTGCTGTTGCACGACATCCCCCGCACGTCCGGCATCACCGCCGTCTCCGCACACTGCGTGCTGCACACGTATCTCGGCGGACCCACCACCTGGCACGGACGCGCACAGAGCCTCAATGCCGAGCAGCGCCGCCGCCTCATGCCCGCCACCGCGCCCGCCCGTCCCGCACAGCAGGCCCTCACCCCGGCCGACGGCGACCTGCTCGCCGCCCTCCAGCGCGACGGCCGGGCCAGCCTCACCGACCTCGCTGCGGCCACCGGCTGGTCGGCCGCCACCATCGCGCGCCGGCTGGCCGATCTGCGGGCCGGCGGCGCACTCTTCTTCGACGTCGAGCTCGACAACACCCTGCTGGGCGTCACCACACAGGCAATGCTGTGGATGGCCGTCGCCCCCGCCCACCTTGACCACGTCGCCCGGATCCTGGCCGGGCACCACGAACTCGCGTACGTGGCCGCCGTCACGGGCCCCAGCAACCTGGTCGCCGAGGCCTTGTGCCCCAACCCGACAGCACTGCACCGCTATCTCATCGAGAAGGTGGGAGCCGTGGAAGCGATCCGCAGCCTGGAGACCGCCCCCGTCCTGCGCATGGTCAAGGCAATCGGCCCCCTCCCGCCCACGCCCCGGACCGGCGCGCCCCGCCGCGCCAAGACCCGCACTCCGCCGGCCAGATAGGCCACGAAGTCAGTTTGCGAGCCGCTGCGGCTTTATGACGTCGGCGGGGGCGACCCGAGTGACCACCGCGGTTCCGGTCCGCCGCGCGCTAGCGGTGATGAAGATGGCGTGGAGCTGGGGCCTCTAGCGACTCGTGCCGGTGTCGTCATCACGTGACGAAGGCAACCGGGATGAACCGGCACATACGAGGTTCGACAAATCCGCTGCTCACAGACGAGTTGGTCATCGCCTTTCCGTCGGCGCGCCGGGGTTGTCCGTCCCGCGGCCGCGACGTGCGGGCGCGGGGTTCCCGGCCCATGCTGGAAACGAGGGGGGCGAGACAACGGAGGATGTGGTGAGGATGCGGACCGTTGTCGACCTCACGCGCTGCCAGGGCTACGCGCAGTGCGTGTTCCTCGCGCCGGAGGTGTTCGAGCTGCATGGCGAGGAGGGCCTGCTGTACGCCACGGCCGTCCCCGACGACCAGGTGGAACGCGTACGGCAGGCCGCCGCGGCCTGCCCGGTCCAGGCCATCCTCCTCGGGGAAGAGGTGAGCGCTCGTGCCCGGTGACCTCAAGGACGGCCGTATCGTCATCGTCGGCGCGTCTCTGGCCGGGCTCAGGGCCGCGGAGGCGCTGCGCGAGGAGGGCTTCATCGGCTCACTGACCGTGGTCGGGGACGAGCCCCACCCGCCCTACGACCGGCCGCCGCTGTCCAAGCAAGTGCTGCTGGGTCAGGCGACGGCGGACACCACCGAGCTGCCGATGCGCCGCGACCCCGAGGCCGAGTGGCGGCTGGGCGTCCGCGCCACCGGTGTGGACCTGCTGGCGAAACGGGTGCTGCTGGAAGACGGCGAGTCGCTGCCGTACGACCGGCTGCTGATCGCCACCGGCACCCGGGCGCGGCCCTGGCCCAACCCTGAGGAATCCGCCCTGGACGGGGTGTTCACCCTGCGCACGCGCGAGGACGGGGAAGGGCTGGCCGAGCGACTGGCCGCCGGGCCGGAGCGGGTACTGGTGATCGGCGGCGGATTCACCGGCTCGGTTCGCCTATCCGCTGCCCGTCACGGTGATCTGCCGGCTGCTCGGCATACCGCGCGAGGACGAGCCGCTGTTCCGGGCCTGGTCCGACGCTCTGGTCGCGGCCGCCGACGTCAGGCCCGAAGCGGACACCACCGAGGCGGACAAGGCCGGCGACCAGGCGCGCATCGAAATGGGCGGGTACCTGGTGAACCTCGCCGAGCAGCGCCGTGGCCGACCGAGCGACGACATGCTTTCCGCCTTCGTCAACGAGCCGGACCCCGCGCTGCGGCTCACCCAGGAGGAACTCGCGGAAACCGCCGTGCTGCTCCTCATCGCGGGACACGAGACCACGGTCAACCTGATCGCCAACGGGGTCCTCACCCTGCTGCGCCGGCCCGAGCACCTGGACCAGCTGCGCCGCGACCCCGACCTGCTGCCCCGAGCGGTGGAGGAACTGCTGCGTTACGAGCCACCTGTCCACATGCGCGAACGCGTCCCGCGCGCCGACATCGAGGTCGCCGGCACCCGGATCCCCGAAGGCACGTCCCTCGTCATGGTGCTGGCCTCGGGCAACCGCGACCCCATGCGGTTCCGCGAGCCCGACCGGTTCGATCCCACCCGCCCGGACAACGAGCACCTCGGCTTCGGCAGCGGCATCCACCTCTGTTACGGCGCCCCCCTCGCCCGCATCGAAGCCCACGCCGCACTGGGCGCGCTGCTCCCCTACCTCGGCACGGCACGCCTGGTCCAGGACCCGCCGCCCTACCGGCAGAACGCCATGCTCCGCGGGCCGCGCCACCTGCCCCTCCAACTCTGAGGGCGGTGGTGGCAGACAGCAGGCATGAGAGACGATCCACTCCGGGCACCTTGCGCAGGCCGCGGGAACCAGTGCGCAGTCAGCGCCGGTCGGCCGGTGCGCGACAGGATCCTCTTCAGGCGGCAGCGGGAAGGGGCTGTCGGGCGAGGTCGCGGGCCTCACCTGGGGAGAGGCCGAGCATGTGCAGCAGCATCTCGGTCATGGTGCCTGCGGCCTCGTCGCCGTCGACTTCGGGCTTGTTGAACCCCAACTCCGGCAGCGCCAGCAGACTGCCGTTCAGCGCGGTCAGGGCGATGACCGGGTCGACCACGGTGAAGCGGCCCGAGGCCATGCCCTGCTCCACGTCGCGCTTCGCGCGCGGAGCCAGTCCATGGCCGGCACATATACGACCCAGCTCGTCATGTGGAGCGTGTGGCCGTCACGGTGGCGGACCGCCACGGTGCCGGACCAGCCACCATCGGCTTCCTTGCCCGCAGTTGACGTCGCGGCCTCACCGGCGCGGGGCGAACGTCGTCTCGATCACTTCCGGGGCGGGCCGGCGAACGCGACGGTCCAGCAGCGCCTGGTGCCGGTGGACAGTCGAAGGCCGGCCCCCGCCACACGCGGGGGGCGGCCTTCGTCGTCCTCAGTGCGCCGCGCGCACCGCCGAGACCAGTCCGCCGGTGCCCTCGTCCTGCTGCGCCGGGGTGAGCACCGGACGCCCGTAGGCCTCGGCGCGCTCACGCAGGGTGAAGGTCTCCGCCTCCCAGCCGAGGCCGCCCAGCCAGCCGACCGGGTCCTCCGGCATCTCCCAGACCCACATCGACGCTACCGATCCGGGAGCGGCGTCCCCGCGGAAGCGGTCGACCACACCGCGCGAGCCCAGTGTCAGGCCCATCCTGCTGCCTGCAGCGGACAGCGCGCCGACCCGTTCGAGCAGCGACTGCACCGCGTCCTCGGGCAGATAGATCAGCAGTCCCTCGGCGATCCACACCGTCGGCTGCGCCGGATCGTGCCCGGCCGCGGCCAGGGCGCCGGGCCAGTCCTCGCGCAGGTCGACCGGGACGGTGATCCGCTCGCAGCGCGGAACGGCCCGCTCCTGACGCAGCACCGACGCCTTGAAGTCCAGCGGTTCGGCCGTGTCGACCTCGAACAGCCGGGTCCCCGCAGGCCAGTCCATCCGGAAGGCCCTGCTGTCCATCCCGGCTCCGAGCAGCACGACCTGCCGGACGCCGGACGCGACCGCCCGGTCCAGCAGGTCGTCCAGGAACTTCGTCCGGATGACGATCGAGAAGGCCACACCCAGCCAGCGGCGCCGCGCCGCCTCGTCCGCGCGCGGAGGCGGCGGCGCCCCGGGGCCGATCCCGCCGGCCGTGGCGAAGGCCAGCGCCAGCGGGTCCCGGAACAGCGGCTGCTCGCGTGCCGTCTCCATCGCCCTCACCCGGGCCACGCCCACGGCTGTGGCCCACACCCCGGACGGCTCGACCCGTCCCGCCGCATCAGTCATGCGTTCAGCCTAGGCGCCGCCGGGGCGGGGGGGTGTTGACGTGTAGGTCTGGTCGGCCTCGATGTCAACAGGACTCTCAGGCCCGGGCGTACTCAAAGGCTCCGCTCGCGCCCCTGAAGGTCAGCTACCGCCAACCTTCGCTTCCCATCGGGCGTACTCCTCCCGCGCGATCCGCAGCCCCCTGCGTCCAGCCTGGACGGACGCGCGCGGTCTCCCCCTCCCAGCGTGCAACCATTCGCCATACCCGGATGTCTTATCCCATAACAGCATGGCGTGACCAAGGGGGACATCATGCGGACAACAAGACTCATCGCGACACTTCTCGTCCTGGCGGGTGCCGGGCTGGGCGGCGCGGCGACGGCGGCGGACGCCACTCCGGCCACCGCGCGGCCCACGGCCTGTCCGACCGGCTGGGGCAGCGGAGCGAAGGGCGGTACGGCCACCGGGGCGGTACCGCTGAAGGACATCAGGACCGGCCGGCACGACTGCTACGACCGGATGGTGTTCGACGTGCCCGGCGGTGGCCGCGCCATCGGCTACCACGTCGAGTACGTGGACCGGCTCCGGCAGAGCGCCACCGGGCGCACGATCCCGGTCGGCGGCGGGGCTGTGCTCGACGTCCATGTCGGCGCGCCGAGCTATGACCCGGCGACCGGCGCGGTCACGTACCCGGGGCGGGTGGGCCGCACCCTGCCGGGCGTGAACGTCCATGGGTACCGCACGTTCCGGGACACCCGGTTCGCCGGCAGCTTCGAGGGCGAGACGCAGGTGGGTCTCGGCGTACGGGCCCGGCTGCCGTTCCGGGTCCAGCAGGTGTCGGGCCATCTGGTGGTCGACGTGGCCCACAACTGGACGGGCGGCCGCTGAGCGAATCCGGCGGGCCCCGGCCCGCGTCACACCTGGGCGCGAGTGGCGCCGAAGTGCGTACACCAGGATTGACGCGCCGGTCGCTCGTCCGTAGTGCGAAGCCGACACCACGAACCAGGAAATGATCGAGGCGACACCCGCCTGCTGACCGGCGCCTCCGTCCACTCCGACAACGGCACCTAGGCGACCCCGTCGCTGTCCGGGGACATCCTGGGCGACTGGCGGGAGGAGGTGGTCTGGCCGACGAGCGACAACACGGCCCTGCGGATCTACTCGACGCCGTACGACACGAACACGAGGATCACCACCCTCCTCCACGACACCCAGTACCGCACCGCCCTGGCGTGGCAGAACACCGCCTGCAACCAGCCGCCGCACCCGAGCTTCTTCATCGGGGACGGGATGGCCGCGGCCCCGCGGCCGGCGGTGTACACACCGTGAACCACCCGGCGCCACCGCTCCGTTGAAAGGCCGGAGGCGGCCGCGTGCATCCGTCCCGCGGCCGCCTCCTCGTACGAGGGAAGAACACCTCGAGTCGTCAGTGATGCACGGCCTGCGGGGCGGACTGGTCGGTGTCGCCCTGCCGGAAACGCAGGTAGCGGTCGACCGAGCGCCGGAGCACCTCGTTGCCGTCGCCGGTGACCACCCGGTTCCACCACGCGCCGTAGATCCGGTCGAAGCGGTGGCGTTGCAGGAGGTCGGCGGCGGCGCGTACGGCATCCGGACGCTCGGGGATGTGGTTGGCGTAGCTGTACATCAGAGTGACCCAGCGAGGGTCCGGGCAGACGTTGACGACGTCGCCGGTGAACAGCGCGCCCTCTCCCGCGTTCCAGTGCAGTATCGCGCTGCCGGGGAAGTGGACGCCGGGGTTGATCAGTGTCAGCTCATCGGTGAGCCGGTGGGTCTGCCCGGTCCAGAACCGCAGCGCGGCATCGGGCCGGCCCACCCACCGGCGGTCCGCCTCGTGCAGGTACACGGGGGCGTCGAAGGCGTGCGCCCACTCGACCATGGTGGAGTAGAAGTGCGGGTGGCTGATGGCGATCAGGGAGATCCCACCCAGCTCCTCCACGGCACGGACCATCGCGTCGTCGAGGTAGGGCGCGCAGTCCCAGAGCACGTTCCCGGCCGCCGTGCGCAGCAGCAGGGCGCGCTGGCCTATGGCGAAGTCCGGCGTACAGCCGATGCCGAGCACGCCCGGCCCCTGCTCCTCGAACCGGCCCTCGTACCCGCCGCCGCGCAGTTCCGCCAGCGTGGTCCACTGCTGGCCGTCGCGCCCGACGTACTGACGCTCGTCCAGGCAGACGGGGCAGTCGGGTCGGGCGGCGCCGTACTGGGTGCCGCAGGTGCGGCAGATCGGCAGCATCGCCCCGCTCTCCGTCACGGGTGCCACATTCATGCCGGACTTCCTTTCGCCGGATCAACTGACCGGACACGACCGGCAGGAGCGGAGCGCCGGTGTGCGGATCTCTCGAATGACCTGATGATCCAACGGGGTTGTGGAGCGCACCGCAACCCCGTTATCGCTACCGACAGGTGCGGAGCCTCAGCCCGGACTCACGGTGCCGTGCTGCCCGCCCAGCTGGAACGACGTGGGTTCGGTGTTCGCCCCGGACCAGTCGTCCGTGAACCCGAAGCCCACGGACGAGCCCGCCGCCACCGTTCCGTTCCAGCTCACGTTCTGCACCGTCACCGTGGCCCCCGACCGGGGGTATCCGGCGTTCCGCATCTGTGTGACCTGCTGGCCGTCGGCGAAGGACCAGGTCAGTGACCAGCCGTTCCAGGCCGTCGAGCCGGTGATCTCATGAGAGGGGCGGTCCCCAGTGCGGGTGGGGACCGCCGAAAGAAGAGGTGCGGTGCGGCGCGCCCAAGGAGGGGCGCGGGACGGTGTCCGCGTGCGGCTGCCGCGAGGGCGCGATCAGCCGCACACGGTCCGTGGCCTTCCCCGCCGGCCTACTCCAGCAGCTCCGCGTACGAGCCCATGGCCAGGGCGATGTCCGCCTCGGCCCAGAACCGGTGGTAGGTGAAGACGGGCGCGGCACCGCCCTTGAGGTACGCCTCGATCTTCGACCAGGCCGGATCGTTCTTGTAGAAGGACCGCAGGGAGGAGAAGGTCGAGGAGGAGCTGATCGCGTCACCGTTCGGCATGGTGCCGGTCCATCCGTTCGGCACGTACACGCTGTCGCCGAACCGGCTGTAGTCGCTGCGGGTCTCGGAGACGGCGACGCCCAGGCTGTCCTGGTAGTTGTTCCACATGCCGTCCAGCAGCGCCTTCGCCGTGGCCTTCGCCGTCGCGTCACCGGACTTGGCGGCGTAGTACGTGAGCGTCTTGGCGTAGGCGGCCGCCACGCCGACGTCGTTGGTGTAGTCGGCGACGGTGACGTGCAGCCCGGTGTTGGCCCCGGGACTCGAGGCGTTCCAGGTGTCGGGCTGCCCCGACCACTGGAGGGTGGAGGGGATCCGGTAGGTGCCGTCCGGGTTGACCGTGGTCCTGGACAGCGCCCACTTCACCCACTTGTCGAGCACCGCCTTCGCCTTGGCGTCACCGGTCTGCTGGTAGTACTCGGCGACCCGCTCCATGGACCACGCCTGGAACCCGAACCACTGGTTGGAGGGCGGGTCGTGGTAGACGGGCTGCGAGTCGTAGTACATGCCGTAGAAGGTCGGCGTACCGGACGGCGGGGTGGCGTAGCGGCCCTGCCAGCTGTTGGTCGCGCCGCCCGCGATGGCGCCCTCGGACGACTGCAGCCACTGGTAGAACTCCAGCTGCCGCTGCAGCGACTTGCCCCAGTCGGCCGATCCTGTGGCCGACTTGGGCTTCAGCTCGGCGTTGGAGCTGAGCGCGTACGCCGCGAGGGGGTTCTGGTAACCACCGTGGACATGGCTGGAGCCGATGCGCCAGGCCCAGCCCGCGCTGGTGTCGTTGGCGCCGCCCCAGGCGTAGTACCAGGAGAGCAGGTAGTGCGAGGCGTCCTTGCCGGTGCCGGCCGGGCAGGTGGACGGTCCGGCACAGTTGCCGATCTTCTTGAAGTACTTGTCGTACATCGCGTACCGCAGGTAGTCGCCCATCTTCGCCGCCTTGGCGACCGTCGCGGTCACGTCACCGCCCTTGCCCTGGGCCTTCGCCCACACGTCCGCCCAGTACGCGGCCTGCACCGCGCGCGCGTCCGCGTCCGGGGCGTCCGTGTACTTCCACTGCTTGGCGTAGGAGGAGTCGCCGGTGAACAGGTCCAGGTAGCCGTTCTTGCCGCCGTACTCGAAGGCGTCGCAGGTCGGCTGCGGAACGGTCTCCCAGACCGACTCCTGCGCACCGCGCTGGAAGGTGTTGATGTACGACGGTCCGGTGGCCGCCGGTCCCGCCTCGCACTTGCCGGGTTCGTTGCCGTAGCCGTAGACGTTGTCGACGTCCTGGATCCAGTGCATGCCGTAGACGTCGTCCGTGCCGTAGGCCGACTTCAGCTCACCGGCGATCGGGTCCGAACCGACCGGGACCGAGGTGTCCAGCTTCGCCGGATACTCGTTCGGCGTGTCCAGCTCGGGCGCGTACGTCGCCGGCTTCGAGGCGTTGTAGAAGGAGTTGGTCGGCTGGTCGGCGTGGGTGGGGATCATGTACTTCTCCATGAGGTCCCACGCGCCGTTGAACTTCGACCAGTCACCGGTGACCTTGCCGTACGTCGCCTGCAGCCACAGCAGATAGCTGTAGGCCTCCGACGTCGTCTCATGGCCCTGGTCCGGGGCCTCGACGATCAGCGTCTCCACCGAGTGGTACGGGATGCCCTCGGGGGAGAAGTAGCCGTTCGCCGGGTTGGTGATCTTCCCGTACAGATCCAGGAAGCGGGCGTCGTACGCCTTCGACGCGGCCAGCTCCGTCACCGTGACCGTCGCCTTGGTGTGACCGGTCGCCGAGGCGGTGAAGGTGGCGCTGCCGGTACCGGAGGAGTCTGCCGTCACGGTCACCGACTGCGCGGTGTTCCAGTTGGCGGGCGTGAAGGTCAGCGACGAGCCGCCGGCGACCGACAGGCCCGTGTTTCCGTCCGTGCGGGCCACGCCCACCGTCACGTTCGCGCTCGGCTGCGTCGACAGCTTCACGGCGAAGGTGCCCGACTTGCCCTGCCGCACCCCGAGTTGGCTCGGCGAGGCGACCACGGCCGGACCGGAGGCGACCGTGATCCCCACCGGGGTGGACTCCGCCGACGCGCCCAGGCTGTCGTATGCCTTCGCCACCAACGAATGACTGCCCACGGTCAAGGTTGAGGCCGAGAGCGCGTAGGGGGCGCTCGTGTCCGTCCCGAGCAGCGTGGTGTCGTCGTAGAACTCCACCTTGCCGATCGTCGCGCCGTCGGCCGCCGCCGCGGTCGCCGCGAGCGGGACCGCGTCCCCTTGCGTGTAGACCGCGCCCGCGCTCGGGTCGGTCAGCACGGTGACCGGCGGCTGGTGCGCGCCGGCGCAGGTCGTGCCGTTGAGCGCGAAGGAGCTGGGCGCGGTGTTGGTGCCGCTGTAGCCGAACTGGGCGCCGGTGGAGACGGCGGCCCCCGCGGCGACGGTGCCGTTGTACGAGGCGTTCTTCACGGTGACCGCCTGGCCGGACTGGGACCAGGTGCCGTTCCAGCCGTTGCTCAGCTTCTGGTTGCCCGCGTAGGCGTACGTGAGCGTCCAGCCGTCGATCGCGGCCGTCCCGCGGTTGGTGATCGTGAGGTCGGCGGTGAAGCCGGAGCCCCAGTCGTTGGTCTTGTAGTCGACGCTGCACTGAACGGTCGCCGCGTGCGCGGTGGTCGTGCCGGCGGCGAGCATCGTCAGGGGCAGGGCGAGCGCGGCCAGCGTGGCGGTCCACCACCGCCCCGCGGCTCTGCGTCTGCGTCCGGGATCCATGTGCTGGTTCCTCCTTGCGGAGAGCGGCTCGGGAGAAGTCAAGGCTTGAACCAGTGGGAGCGCTCCCATAGTGGGGATGAGCCCGTGAGCGGTCAAGGTGCTTGAAGAGTCGAAAAGATTCGACGGATCCGGCGACGAAAAGTCGAGCAACTCCCCTGGGCAATCGCGCCACTTACCGCTACCTTCCATCGCACCAGTGGGAGCGGTTCCATTCAGTCGACGCGCCTGTCACGGCGCGCCAAGCTGCAAGGAGTCGCTCATGCGACACCCCCCGCGTTCCGTACTTCTAGCCGCCGCCGGTGCGGCCGCGCTCCTCGGCAGCGTGGTCGTCCCGGGGGTCACGGCCCAGGGAGCCACGCCCGCCTGCACGGTGGAGTACGCCGTCACCAGTCAGTGGGACAGCGGCTTCCAGGGCTCCGTGAGGATCACGAACAACCACGCCGCGCTGAGCAGTTGGAAGCTCACCTTCGACTTCGCGGGCGGCCAGAAGGTCACTCAGGGCTGGAACGCCAAGTGGTCCCAGTCCGGTACCACCGTGACCGCGGCCAACGAGAGCTACAACGGCTCCCTGGGCACCGGTGCGAGCGTCAGCGCCGGGTTCCTCGCCTCCTGGTCGGCGAACCACGCCGTACCGGTGGCGTTCAAGCTCAACGGCACGACCTGTAATGCGGACCCGGACCCGGCGACACCCCCGCCGACCGATCCTTCACCGACCGATCCACCGCCGTCCGGCGACGGCACGGCACCCGCCCTGCACGTCTCCGGTACCAGGCTCGTGGACGCCGGCGGCGCGACCCGCCGGCTGCTCGGAGTGAACCGCTCCGGGGGCGAGTTCATGTGCGTGCAGGGCTACGGCATCTGGGACGGACCCGTGGACGACGCGGCGGTCAAGGCGATCGCCGACTGGAAGGCCAACGCCGTCCGCATACCGCTCAACGAGGAGTGCTGGCTGGGACTTTCCAACATCAAGCCCGAGTACGGCGGCACCGAGTACATCAACGCCGTCAAGGACCTGGTGGCCCGGGTCGAGGCACACGGCATGACGCCGATACTCGAGATGCACTGGTCGTACGGCCAGTACACGGGCAACTCGGCCGGCTGCTCCGACGTGCACGCCACCTGCCAGAAGCCGATGCCCGACATGCGGTACGGCCCCTCGTTCTGGGCTTCGGTGGCGGGCACCTTCAAGGACGACCGGGCGGCCGTGTTCGACCTGTTCAACGAGCCCTACCCGGACCGGGCGACCTCCAGCACGACCGACGCCTGGAAGTGCTGGCGGGACGGTGGGACCTGCCCCGGCTTCTCGTACGAGGTCGCCGGTATGCAGGACCTCGTCGACAGCATCCGAGGCGCGGGCGCCAGGAACGTCATCATGGCGGCGGGCTCGCCTACTCCAACGACCTCAGCCAGTGGCTGACATACAGGCCCACCGACCCGGCCGGCAGTCTCGCCGCCGCCTACCACGTCTACAACTTCAACACCTGTGCGAGCGAGAGCTGCTGGAACTCCACCCTCGCCCCGGTCGCGGCCCAGGTGCCGCTGGTCGCCGGCGAGGTCGGTGAGAACACCTGCTCGCACGGGTTCGTCGACCAGGTCATGAAGTGGTTCGACGACCGGAACCTGTCCTACCTCGGCTGGACCTGGAACACCTGGGACTGCTCCTCCGGACCGTCCCTGATCTCCGCCTACGACGGGACACCCACCGCGTACGGCATCGGGCTGCGCGACCACCTGCGCGCCCTCAACCCGTGACCCTCCGCACCCGAAGAAGAAGGAAACCCGCACTCATGAGTCGTACCAGAACAACGCTGCTGGTGGCCCTGGGGCTCCTCGCCGGAGCCTCCGGAACGGCCTTCGCCGCCCTGCCGTCCGGCCCCGGCGCCACCCTCGCCGCCGTGCCCTGCACCGTCGACTACAAGGTGCAGAGCCAGTGGGACACCGGCTTCACCGCTGCCGTGACCCTCACCAACAACGCTGCGGCCAGGTCGAGTTGGTCGCTGAAGTGGTCGTACACCGGCACTCAGAAGGTCACCAACGGCTGGAACGCGAAGATCAGCCAGAGCGGTACCGCTGTCACCGCCGCCAACGAGAGCTACAACGGCACTCTGGCCACCGGGAGTTCGGTCAGCTTCGGCTTCAACGGTTCCTACAGCGGCGGCAACGCCGTCCCCGCCACGTTCACGCTCGACGGCGTCACCTGCAACGTCGACGACGGCGGCAGCGGAGGCGGCACGGGCGGCGGCACCGGCGGCGGCACTGGTGGGGACACCGGTGGCGGCACGGGCGGCGGAGGCGGCGGCGGGGACACCGGCAGCCGCGCCGACAACCCCTACACGGGCGCCAAGGTCTATGTGAACCCGGAGTGGTCCGCCAAGGCCGCCGCGGAACCGGGCGGCAGCCGCGTCGCCAACCAGCCCACCGCGGTCTGGCTCGACCGGATCGCCACCGTCAACGGGGTCAGCGGCAGCATGGGCCTGCGCGCCCACCTGGACGAGGCCCTGAAGCAGAAGGGCTCCGGCGACCTCGTCGTCCAGCTGGTCATCTACGACCTCCCCGGCCGCGACTGCGCCGCCCTCGCCTCCAACGGTGAACTCGGCCCGAACGACATCGACAAGTACAAGACCCAGTACATCGACCCGATCGCGTCCATCCTGGCCGACGCCAAGTACGCGGGCCTGCGGATCGCCACCGTCATCGAACCCGACTCGCTGCCCAACCTCATCACCAACGCCGGCGGCACCGCCGGCAGCACCGACGCCTGCGCCACCATGAAGTCCAACGGCAACTACGAGAAGGGCGTCAGCTACGCCCTGGACAAGCTGGGCGCCATCCCGAACGTCTACAACTACATCGACGCCGGTCACCACGGCTGGCTGGGCTGGGACACCAACCTCGGCCCCGCCGTGCAGGAGTTCTACAAGGTCGCCACCACCAACGGCGCGAGTGTGAACGACGTGACGGGCTTCATCGTCAACACCGCCAACTACAGCGCCACCAAGGAGCCGTACTTCAAGGTCACCGACAGCGTGAACGGGCAGACCGTGCGCCAGTCGGAGTGGGTGGACTGGAACCAGTACGTGGACGAGCAGTCCTTCGCGCAGGCAATGCGGGACAAGCTCGTCGCGACCGGCTTCAACTCCGGACTCGGCATGCTGATCGACACCTCCCGCAACGGCTGGGGCGGCGCCGCCCGGCCCACCAAGTCCGGCCCGCTGACCTCGGTCGACGACTACGTCGACGGCAGCCGCACCGACCGGCGCATCCACGCCGGCAACTGGTGCAACCAGAGCGGCGCCGGCCTCGGCGAACGGCCGACCGCGGCTCCGGCGGCCGGGATCGACGCCTACGTGTGGGTGAAGCCCCCGGGGGAGTCGGACGGAGCCAGCTCCGCCATCGACAACGACGAGGGCAAGGGCTTTGACCGGATGTGCGACCCCACCTACGGCGGCAACGGCCGCAACGGCAACAACCCCACGGGCGCGCTGCCGAACTCGCCACTGGCCGGGCACTGGTTCTCCGCCCAGTTCCAGCAGCTGATGCAGAACGCCAACCCGCCGCTGTCCTGACCCACTGACGCGGTGAACGCCCGCCGGGGTCAGTCCTCGCCCACAGAGCCGAAGGACAGGCCCCGGCGGATCGCGAGTCCGACCGCCGAGTACGAGCCGTCCGGGCGGTCCAGCTCGTACGACACCGCCGGGTACAGGGACCGGCTGCGCCATGAAGCGGGGCCGTGCGCCGTGGTGCGGCTGGGCCGCGTGCACCAGGAACGGGTGGCAGAGGGACACGGGCGGCGGATGGCGGTCGCCGAGTAGTCGCCGGCGGTGACCGCGACCGCTACCTCAACACCCGCTATGGCAAGAACACGTGGGCCGAGCTCGGCGTCTACCAGTTCACCGGCACTCCACGGGTGGAGCTGACCAACACGACCAATGACGGCACCGCCGATGACGACGTGGCCTTCACCGCGGCCGCCTTCCAGAAGCTACTGGGCAAGCCGAAGCACATGGTGGTCACCATGGGCGACTCCTACAGCTCCGGCGAAGGCGCGGGCAGCTACTCGCCCGAGTCCGACAGAGACCACGGCAAGCGGACCTGGAACGCGTGCCGGCGCAGCGCTGACTCGTGGGGCCGCAAGCTGCTCCTGCCCGGTTACACCACACCTCTCGGCAGTCTCTCGGACAGCCACACGACCTCGGTCGACTTCCAGAACGTCACCTGCTCCGGCGCAACAACGTCGCAGCTCACGACGGGAGACCCCAACTCATGGGGATGGATGGGGAACTATCACGAGAAGACGCAGATCGACTCCGGTGTCCTCAGCTCGGACACGACACTGGTCATGCTGACCATCGGCGGAAGCAAAGGCGGTAACTTCACCAACGCCGTCAAGAACTGGTACGTGATCGGCGTATGCGACAGGAACGACTACACGGGAAAGATCGACCAAGCCGTCGCCGACACCGGAACCGTGATCGACGAGATCGCCAATGCGGCACCGAACGCGCAGATCGTTCTCATGGGCTACCCCCACATCGTCGGCGAAAGTCAGTGCTGTGCGGGCGACTTCGATACTCTGAACTACCTGGCTGACTACATGCGCGACAAGCAGAAGGCCAAGGTCGACGAGCTGAAGAGGAGCGGCACCAAGGTGGCGTTCGCCGATCCCGTCCCCGCGTTCAAGGAGCATGGGCTGTGTGACAGCGACGAATGGATCAACGGAGTGGTGGCAGGTCCCAATGGGGACGGTGACTTCCACGACGGAGACCCCGCCAACCAGGCTCCCTACATCCCCAAGCCGGGGCAGAACATCTGCCTCAGCCTCGAAGCGTTCCACCCGAAGAATGCGGGAACGGCAGGCTACGCACAGGTCATGGGCCAGGCTCTGGCCGACATCGGATACAAGGGCAGCTAGTGCAGTCCCTTCACGGGCGTGGTCGGGTGGTCATGGCACGGCTGGAGCGTGCCATGACCACCGGCTGTCTGACCGCCCTGATCGTGCTGATCGTCGTGCTCAGCACCGTACTCGGCGCGTTGTGGTACTGGTCATGGCACACCGACAAGGTCAATGCCGAGCACCGGCAGCAGGCTCTGCTGGCGCTCGACGACCAGCTCCGCCGAACGAAGAACGAGACCATACGTGCCCTCGGCGACGAAGGCTCGGCTGATCCGGACGCTCTCACAGCTGTTATCCACCAGCACACCGGCGCTCCCGTGATCTCCTACGATGCGTCCCGTCACGCATTCAGGGCCCGCGTGGTCAAACGGGTCGAGTACGAGTCCAGGACACTCTTCGGCATCAGCCAGGGCGTGATCGACAGATGCCTCGAATACACCTACGCCCCGGCGAAAGGCCACGGTTGGACGTCGACGATGTCCGTCTTCAAGTACGACACCTGCGGCCCGTCTGTCTCGATCGGCAGCGGCGCCCGGATAGCCGGCCAGCGTGTCGCTGCTTTGGAAGCGTCGGAGCTGAACCGTGCCGGAGTGCGGAGGGCTCTCGCGCCCTACCGGCGGTTCCTCACGGTCAGCGCCGTCACGAGGACCGGTAGCACGGTGAGGGTGTCGGTCGTGGTGTCGGAAGAGACCATCCGGCAGTGTTACCGGATCACGCGTGACGGTTCGCAGGTCTTCTCCGTGCCCGTACAGACCTGCCAGGGCTAAGAGGTCGTTGAGCGGGTGAGTTGGCGGCCGCCGCGAACGGTCCCTGCGCCATGCCGGCCACCCGCACGACCGGGTCCTTCCAGGTGGCCGGGTCGTCGGGATCGTAGCCCGTCTCCTGCCACAGCAGCCGCGCGCCGTCCGTGGTGACGCGGAGCGGGACCGCGCCCTCGAGCTTCACGAAGCCGTCGGCGAGGAAGCGTTCCACCAGGTCGCCGGGCCGCCGGGTCGTCGGGGCGACGCCCGTTCTCGGGTCAGCGTCGGTCATCGGGTCATCGTCGCCGATCGGCGGGCCCTCCGGCGTCCGGTTTTCCGCGTTCCGGCTTGCCGATCGCCCGGTTCTCGCGGCCCCGTTTTTGCCGTACCGGCAACAGGGCTGGCCCGGACCCGGTGTGCCGTCGCACGCTGGCGGCAACCGGACGAGAGGCTGACCGCCATGGCGCACGACCATCACCACCACAAGCACGGACCCGACACCACCGACATCGACTGGAGCGAGTGGGGCTCCCTGCTGGAGTCCCAGGCGGAGCTGTTCACCCCCGTCTACGAACGGGTCATGGCATGGCTCGGGAAGGAGGTGACCGAGCCGGGGCTGATCGTCGACGCGGGCAGCGGACCCGGAGTCGTCTCGTGTCTGTTCGCCGAGGCGTTCCCCGGGGCCCGGATCGTCGCCGTCGACGGCGCGGAGCCGCTGCTGGAGCAGGCCCGCGCCCGCGCGGCACGGCAGGGCGTGGCCGACCGGTTCGACACGCTCACCGGCGAACTGCCGGGCGTCCTGGACGAGCTGGAGTATCCGGCCGACCTGCTGTGGGCCAGCCGCAGCCTGCACCACCTCGGCGACCAGCGATCCGCGCTCGCCGCGTTCGCGGAGCGAGTGGCCCCCGGCGGCACCCTGGCCCTCCTCGAAGGCGGTCTGCCCTCCCGCTTCCTGCCCCGGGACATCGGCATCGGCCGCCCCGGACTCCAGGCACGGCTGGACGCGCTGGAGGCCGAGTGGTTCGCCCGGATGCGGGCCGACCTGCCCGGCTCCGTCGCCGAGACCGAGGACTGGGCCGCCCTGCTGACCGCCGCCGGCCTGAAGCACACGCGCACCCGCAGCTTCCTGCTCGACCTGCCCGCCCCCGTGACCGACCGGGCCCGCGCCTACGTCGCCGCGTCCCTGTCCCGGCTGCGCGACGGCCTCGGCGACAGACTCGACCCGGAGGACCGGGCCACCCTCGACCGCCTCCTCGACCCGTCCGACCCGGCGAGCGTGCACCGCCGCCCGGACGTGTTCGTCCTGGGCGCCTCCACGGTGCACACGGCGGTACGCCCGGTCTAGCCCGCAGGGGTCGGTACGTCCGGAAACCGACGGGCGCGATGCCACGCGGCGATACGCCGCCCGCCCCAGTGGCGGGCGGCACGGACACTCGGCGTCACCGGCGCGGAAGGCACCGGCCGGGGCGCCGGTGACGCCGATACGACGCCCGGCGTCATCGCCGCGCAAGACGCAGGCCGGCCGGCCACCGCCGACCGGACCGGGCCCGGTGTCTCGCTGCCCGGCTCGTGGGCGCAGGGCACCCGCCACAACCTCCCGTCGGCTTACGGCGCCCGCCGAACTCTTCCCGTCGGTGCGCTGCAGAGGGGAGGAAGCGGTGCCACTCCGCCTCGGTCAGGCCCGTCCCGGCCCGGGCATACACCGTGGCCGCGGCCGACCGCGGCGTCAACGGGCTCGCCCTGCCGTACCGGACCACCTGCGACCGCTCTTGACTTCGAGCGCCCTCCAAGTGATGGACTCTCCCGGTTCGTACCCAACGCGGGCAATCACAGGGGGACTTCATGAACGACTCTCCGGTCGCGCTCATCACCGGCGGCGGCAGTGGAATCGGCGCGGCCGTGGCCCGGCAACTGCTGGAGGCGGGACACCGCGTCACCGTCACCGGACGCTCGGAACAGCGGCTGCGGGACTTCGCCGAGGGGCTCGGCGATCCCGCGGAACTGCGGACGGTCGCCGGTGACGCGTCGGCGTTCGGCGACATACAGGACGCCGTCGACCGCACCCTCGAGGCATACGGCCGACTGGACACGGTCGTCGCCAACGCCGGCTTCGCCACCCACGACTCCGTCGCCGACGGTGACCCGGCCGGCTGGACCGAGATGGTCCTCACCAATGTGCTCGGTCCGGCCCTCCTCGTCCGCGCCTCCGTGGCGGCCCTGAAGGAGACCCGGGGCCGGATCGTCCTCGTCGGCAGCGTCGCCGGGTTCGTGAACACGCCCGGCAACATCTACGGTGCGACCAAGTGGGCGGTCACAGGGCTCGCCGAGAACACCCGGCGCCAGGTCACGGAGTTCGGGATCGGGGTGACGCTGGTCGCGCCGGGCCGGGTGGAGACCCCGTTCTGGGACGGCTACGGCAGTCTGCCGCCGGGCCACCTGCTGACCGCCGACCAGATCGCCGACTCGATCATCTGGGCGATCCGCCGGCCGGCGGGTGTCGACGTCAACACCGTGGTCGTACGCCCACTGGGCCAGCCGAACTGACGGACGTCCGACGGCAGTTGTCGCGAAGCGCTGCGTGAAGTCCCTCAGTTGTTCTGGAGGAACTGCTTGGCCAGCCGGTCCCCGAGTGTCACCGCCGCGCTGTGGCTCTCGATGGGGGAGACCGTGGAGTTCTTGAACAGGATGTACGTCACGCCCGAGTCGGCGCCGCCGTTGGCCGGGTCGGGGTCGATGCCGAGTGCCTGGGCGGTGGCGTACGACGCCTCACCGATGATCTTGGTGGGGCCGGTGTCGCCGACGACGGCGTACTCCACCTTGTTGTTGTAGATGACGGCGACCACACCGCCGCCCTTGATGTCGGCGCCGGCGTAGTTCCAGATGGTGCTGGAACTGGGGACCACGACATAGGGCAGGGACTCGGCCTTCAGCGGCTTGCCGTCGGACTGGTGGAAGGCGGTGTCGTCCTGGTACCACGGGTCGCGGTTCTCGTTGCAGTTGGTGGTGCGCTGGCCGTCGCAGTCGATGTCCATGTCGGCCTTCCAGAACACCGCGCCGTTCTTGCCGCACACGGGGATCGTGGCCGAGGTCTCGTCGTCGGTCTTGTACTTGCCGTTGGATATCTGCGAACAGGACGTCACCTTGGCGAGCAGGTCGGCCGCGCTGACCGTGCCCTCCTGGGCGGACGCGGGGGCCGCCTTCGGTGCCGAGGTCGAGGTCGAGGTCGAGGTCGAGGACGCGTTCGCGGGGAGGATTCCGGCGGCGAGCAGGGCGGCCCCGGAGGCCGCGGCGAGGGTCAGTGTTCGAAGACGCACTGTGGGGGACCCTTCTGTTAGGAAAGTTTCCTTACCGAGTGTGGCACAAGGTGACCCCGGCTGCATGTCGCCGTCGACCCTTGAGTTGCCAAGTGGCGAAAACCCGTGCGTATTGCGGGGGTTTGCGACACGGGCAAGACTGAGGAGGGGGGATATGCCGGAAGTGTCCGGCCCAGTCCGTGGCCACCGCACGGCCCGTGGCCACCGCACCGGGAGGCAAGGCGTCATGTTCGTACGCGCGGTGTACGCGACCGGTGATCCGGCCGAACTCGACACGGCGATCCGCGCCCTGAACTCCGAGGGCCGCGACCTGCTCGAAGAACGGCCCGGATACCGGGGAGCAGACGTCTTCGTCGACCGCGACCTGGGCAAACTGCTGACGGTCAGCTGGTGGGAGTCCGAGGACGCCCGGCGCAACAGCGACGAGGTGATGCGCGAGCGGCGGCCCGCGTTGCTGGAGCCCTTCGCCGGAACCATCGCGGTCGAGAACTACGAGGTCGCGGTCTGCCACACGCTCCCGCACCCCACCGCCGGCGGCGGCCTGCGCGTCACCCGGGTGGAATTCGATCCGGCGGACACGGACCTGGTCGCCGACACGTTCCACGCGAGCGTGCTGCCCCGCCTGGAGACCCTGCCCGGCCTGGCCAGGGCCACCCTGTTCCTGGACCGGGGGCACGGACGCGGGATGGTCGGCACGCTCTTCACCGACCCCCGCTCCCTCACGGTGTCCCGCGCCGGCCAGGCGGCGGCCCGGCACGAGGGCGCGGCCAAGGCGCATGTGACGGTGGTGGGCCTGGAGGAGTTCGAGGTCGTGCACGCGGACGTGCGGGCCGGCTGAACGGCGACACGGCCGTGCGCCCCGCCGGCGCGGCAGGGCGCACGGTGCTGCCCGGCGGGCGTCAGCCCATGTCGAAGGTGGCCGGGTCGGGGCCCAGCCGCCGGTCCTCGTTGAGCGCGCTGATCGCCGCGAGGTCCTCGTCGTCCAGGCTGAAGTCGAAGACCTCGATGTTCTCCTTGATCCGGGACGGCGTCACGGACTTCGGGATGACCACGTTGCCGAGCTGGACGTGCCAGCGCAGCACGACCTGGGCCGGAGTACGGCCGTGCTTCTGCGCGATCGCGACGATCGCCGGCACCTCCAGCAGCCCCTTGCCCTGGCCGAGCGGCGACCAGGCCTCCGTGGCGATGCCCTGCTCGGCGTGGAACTCGCGGGCGGCGTGCTGCTGCAGATGCGGGTGCAGCTCGATCTGGTTGACCGCCGGGACGACCGAGGTCTGAGAGGTCAGCCGCCGCAGGTGCTCGGGAAGGAAGTTGGACACGCCGACGGCACGGACACGGCCGTCGGCGAGCAGCTTCTCGAACGCCTTGTAGGTGTCGATGTAGGTGTCCCGGGACGGCAGCGGCCAGTGGATCAGGTACAGGTCGAGGTAGTCCAGACCCAGCTTCTCCAGCGACGCGTCGAAGGCGCGCAGCGTGGAGTCGTACCCCTGGTCGCTGTTCCAGAGCTTGGTGGTGACGAAGATGTCCTCGCGGGGCAGGCCGGAGGCGGCGATGGCCTTGCCGGTGCCCTCTTCGTTGCCGTAGATCGCCGCTGTGTCGATGCTGCGGTACCCGGCCTCCAGTGCCGTGGCGACGGCCCGCTCGGCCTCGTCGTCCGGCACCTGCCATACGCCGAAGCCCAGCTGGGGCATCTCGACGCCGTTGTTGAGGATGATCGGGGGGACCTTGCTGCTCACGAGCTTATTGATCCTTCGGTTGTCGACAGGTGGTGCTCCCATCGTCAACGATCACACACCGCGATGCATTCCTGACCGCGATATCGGCCCGACAAGCATGTGAACACGGTCCGCGGCTGCCCCCGGAACCTCAGGTCCGGTAGAGGGCGTCGACCTCGTTCGCGTACGCCTTCTCGATCGCCTTCCGCTTCAGCTTCAGCGACGGTGTCAGCAGACCGTGTTCCTCGGTGAACGGCTGGGCCAGTATGCGGAAGGTACGGATGGACTCGGCCTGCGAGACCAGGGTGTTGGCGGCGACCACGGCACGCCGCACCTCCGTCTCCAGATCCGCGTCGTGCACCAGCTGGGCGGCGGGCATCCCCGAAGGCTTCCCGCGCATCTGCAGCCAGTGCTCGACGGCGTCCTGGTCGAGGGTGACCAGGGCGGCGATGTAGGGGCGGTCGTTGCCGACCACGATGCACTGGTTGACCAGCGGGTGCTCGCGGACCCGCTCCTCCAGCACCCCCGGCGAGACGCTCTTGCCGCCGGAGGTCACCAGGATCTCCTTCTTGCGGCCGGTGATCGTCAGATAGCCGTCCTCGTCCAGGGAGCCGAGGTCGCCGGTGGCCAGCCAGCCGTCGTGCAGGGTCTCGTCGGTGGCCTTCTGGTTGTTGAGATAGCCCTGGAAGACGTTGCCGCCGCGCAGCCAGATCTCCCCGTCGTCCGCGATGTGCACGGTCACCCCCGGGATGGCCTGGCCGACCGTGCCGTAACGGGTGCGCTCGGGCGGGTTGGCGGTGGCCGCGGCCGTCGACTCGGTCAGGCCGTAGCCCTCGTAGATCTGCACGCCCGCGCCCGCGAAGAACAGCCCGAGCCGGCGGTCCATCGCGGAACCACCGGACATCGCGTTCCGGATACGGCCGCCCATCGCCGCCCGCACCTTGGAGTAGACGAGCTTGTCGAAGAGCTGATGCTGCATGCGCAGCCCCGCCGACGGGCCGGGACCGATGCCCCATGCCTTCGCCTCCACGGCCTCCGCGTACTTCACCGCGAGGTCGACCGCCTTCTCGAACGGCCCGGATCTGCCCTCCTTCTCCGCCTTCCGGCGGGCCGCGTTGAACACCTTCTCGAAGATGTACGGCACCGCGAGGATGAACGTCGGCCGGAACGCGGCCAGATCGGGCAGCAGGGCGGCGGCGTGCAACTGCGGCTGGTGCCCGAAGCGGACCCGGCCGCGGATCGCGGCGACCTCCACCATCCGCCCGAAGACGTGCGCCAGTGGCAGGAACAGCAGCGTGGACGCCTCGCTGTCCTTCCTCGTGTGGAACACCGGTTCCCACCGCTGGATCATCGTGTCCGCCTCGAACATGAAGTTCGCGTGGGACAGCACACAGCCCTTGGGGCGGCCGGTGGTGCCGGAGGTGTAGATGATCGTGGCGACCGAGTCCGGGGTGACCGCCTGCCGGTGCCGGTGCACCACCTCGTCGTCCAGATGGGCCCCGGCGTCGTACAGCTCCTGCACACAGCCCGCGTCCAGCTGCCACAGCTGACGCAGCTGCGGCAGCCGGTCGATGACGGTGGCGATGGTCATGGCGTGGTCCTCGTGCTCCACGATCGCCGCCGACACCTCGGCGTCATAGAGCATCCAGAAGCACTGCTCGGCCGAGGACGTGGGGTAGACGGGGACCACCTGGGCACCGATGCTCCACAGGGCGAAGTCGAACAGGGTCCACTCGTAGCGGGTGCGGGACATGAGGGCGACCCGGTCGCCGAACCGGATGCCGCGGGCGAGGAGGCCCTTGGCCAGGGCGAGGACCTCGTCACGGAACTCGGCGGAGGTCACGTCGTGCCACTGCCCGGAGGCGTCCTTGCGGCCGAGGGCGACATGCAGCGGGTCCGTGAGGGCATGCTCGAAGACGACGTCGGCCAGACCGCCCACCGGCGGCACCGACGCCAACGGCGGGTTGGTGAACTCGCGCAAACCTCGCTCCCCGATCACTCGCTGCTTGGTCACGCCCGTGATGCTCGGCACAGCGCGGTGAAAGCTACCCCACGCCGTGACCGGGCGGGAGGGGGTAGGAACCCCAGCAAACCTCACGTTTTCCCTGGACGGTGGCCGGAAAATGCCCTCACATGGGGAAGGGACGGACACAATACTGACGGGTCAGTAAGTTTCGGTGCCGTAATCTCCACCGAATCTGTACGTGCCAATTACGGCGGGATGCTCCACGGGCGAGCACGGAGGCGGCCCCGGAACACCCGCCCAGGGCCGCCCTCACCGTCGGTCACCGGCGCACTCCGCTCACCCGCGGGCGGCCACCGCCTCCTCTGTCACCGCGCCCGAAGCCTCCAGCGGTACGGGCCGGTCCAGGCGCAAGAGCAGCAGCACCACCGCGCCCGCGACCGTCCCCGCGAGGCCCACCAGCACCAGCGCACCGTTCAGGCCGGTGGCGAACGCGGCGCGCAGGGTGTGCTCGGAGAAGCCGCCACGCAACCCGTCGGCGCCGCCGCCGGCCAGTGCGTGGGCCGCGCCGCCCGGCAGCGTGCCGGTCATCCGGGAGCTGAGCACGGTACCGAAGACGGCCACCCCGAGCGCGTACCCGAGCTGCCGGACCGTGTTCACCGCCCCGCCCGCCATCCCGGCCCGCTCCGGCGGCACCGCCGCCAGCGCCGCCCCGGCCACCGTCGGCGCGACGAAGCCGGTGCCGACCCCGACCAGCACGAACCCGGGCGCCAGCGCCGTCCAGTCGGAGCCCGCCTCCAGCACCGCCTGGCACAGGGTGCCCGAAGCGACCAGCAGCAGTCCGCCGCCGACGGTCAGCCAGGCGGGCACCCCGTGCAGCCGCTTCCCCACCAGTACCGCCACCACCATCGCGACCGCTGTCATCGGCAGCAGCGTCAGCCCGCCCCGCACCGGTGACATGCCCAGCAGCGTCTGTGTCCAGATCGAGAGGTAAGCGATCCCGCCGAACGCCACCCCGTTGAAGGCGAACGAGCCCAGCATCGCCCCGACGAACGTCGGCCGGCGCAGCAGCGACAGATCCAGCAGCGGATGCGCCACCCGCCGCTCCACCAGCACGAACACCGCCAGCGCCAGTGCGGCCACGGCGAACGACATCAGCGTCGCGGGCGCGCTCCAGCCATCCTCCCCGGCCCGCACCACCGCGTACGTCGCGCCCCCGGCGAACAGGGCGAAGGCGGCCGTCCCCGCCCAGTCGACGCGGATCCCACGCGGGCCGCGCGACTCCGGAACCAGCCGCAGCGTCAGCCACACCGCAACGACGCTCACCGGCAGGTTCACGAAGAAGATCCACCGCCAGCCCGGGCCCTCGGTGATCAGCCCGCCCAGCACCGGCCCGACCGCGGCCGCCCCGCCGCTGACCGCACCCCACACACCGAGTGCCGCGGAGCGCTGCCGCCCCTGGTAGGCCGAGCCCAGCAGGGGAAGGGTCGTCGCGAGCATCGCCGCCCCGCCTATGCCCTGCAGCGCCCGTGCCGCGACCAGCGTCCCCGGGCCCGACGCCAGCCCGCACAGCAGACTCGCCGCCGCGAACAGGACCACACCCACCACATGCACCCGGCGCCGCCCCAGGATGTCTGCGGCGGCACCCACCCCGAGCAGCAGCGCGGCCAGCGCCAGCGCGTACCCGTCCACCACCCACTGCAGATCACCGAGAGAGGCGTGGAGCGAACCCGCCATGTCCGGCAGCGCCACCACCACGATCGTCACGTCCAGCAGCAACATGAACGTGCTCAGGCACACGGCCGTGAGCGTCCCCCATGTACGCATCTCCTCAACTCCCCTGTACGAACGGGCTGCGTATCGCTGCGTACGATGCCCGTCGGCGGCCGATCGGACGTCGGCAAGGGCGATGCTCGACGGAATCCGATGGGGGAGACCATGCTGAAGATGGAATCCGACAAGTTGGACCTGCTGGACCTACGGCTGCTCTCCGCGCTGGAGATCGACGGCCGGGCCCCCTTCAGCCGGATCGCCGCCGTCCTCGGCGTCTCCGACCAGACCGTCGCACGCCGCTACCGGCGCCTGTGTGCCGAGGGCGGCCTCAGGGTCGTCGTCCTCCGGGACGCCGACCGCCTCGGCCAGGACCAGTGGATGCTCCGCCTGCGCTGCGCACCCGACGGCGCCGCCGTCATCGCCGACGCCCTCGCCAAACGCCCCGACACCTATTGGATCGGGCTGGCCTCCGGCGGCACCGAAATCGCCTGCCTGACCCGGCCGCGCAGCCCCGGCGACCACGACGACCTCCTCCTCGGCAAGCTGCCGCGCACCCCGAGCGTCGTCGAGATCCGTGCCCTGCAGCTTCTGCACCGCTTCTACGGCGGCCCGGTCGGCTGGCTGCGCAAGTTCCGGGCGCTCGACGACGCGGAGATCGCCGCCCTGCGCCCCGAGCTGCCCGAGCCCGGTCCGGCCTGCCTCGAGCCCGAGGACGCCCCGCTGCTCGCCGCACTGGAACGCGACGGGCGCGCCACCTACCCAGAACTCCAGCGCGTCACCGGCCGCTCCGAATCCGCCGTCAAACGCCGCCTGTCCGCCCTGATCGCCTCCGGCGCGGTGTACGTCGACGTCGAGTACAACTCCGAGATCCTCGGCTATCCCAAGGCCGCCGTGCTGTGGATCACCACCACGCCGGGCGCCCTGCACTCCGTCGGCCGGACGCTGGCCACCCACGACGAGATCGCCTTCGCCTCCGCCACCGCCGGTCCCTCCCAGATCGCCGTCACCGCCGTCGTCCGCGACACCGCCGGCCTGTACGCCTACCTGAGCGGTCCCCTCGGCCACCTGGACGGCGTCCAGCACGTGGAGGCGACCCCCTTCCTGCGCCGGGTCAAACAACTGACGTACCGCGCAATGCGCTGACCCACCCGGTCCTCCCGGGCGGCCCTGCCGCGGGATGCGGCTGGTGGGGGCGGTGGTCCCGGTCAGTCGCCGCGTCGCCGCAGGTGTTCGCCGCCCGCCGGGATCGGCATGGCCGGGGTGTTCGCGGCGCCGTGCGTCGTGTTCCGGCGCCGGCCGTGGAGGAGGGCGATGTCGATGCGATGGGCTGACTCGCCCGGTCTTCCGGGGGGTTCGGGCGGGCGGCTGAGTCGGGGGACGGGGCCGGTGGGGTGGTCGGCCCGGTCAGTCGCCGCGTCGCCGCAGGCGTTCGCCGCCCGCCAGGATCGCCGCCGCCAGGGCGTTCGCGGCGTCCTCCGCCGCGGCCCGGCGCCGTCCGTGGACGAGGACGAAGTCGACCTTGCCCAGTTCGGGCAGGCCGGCCCGGTCTGGCAGCCGGAACAGGCCGGGCGGGATCAGGCGCCGGGAGTGTGCCATCACGCCGAGGCCGGCGCGGGCCGCCGCGATCAGCCCGCTCAGACTGCCGCTCGTGCACACGATCCGCCAGTCACGGCCCTGCCCCTCCAGGACCTCCAGCGCGCGGGCCCGGGTGATGCCGGGCGGCGGGTACACGATCAGCGGTACGGGCCGGTCGGCGTCCAGGCGCAGCCGATCCGCACCGATCCACACCAGGTCATCGCGCCAGACCAGCTCACCGTGGGGATCCTCCGGGCGCCGCTTGGCCAGCACCAGGTCGAGCTTTCCGGCGGCCAGCCGCTCGTGCAGCGTCCCGGACAGTTCGACCGTCAGCTCCAGGTCGACCTCGGGGTGGTCGTAGCGGAAGCCCTCCAGGATTTCCGGCAGCCGGGTGAGGACGAAGTCCTCCGAGGCGCCGAACCGCAGCCGGCCACGCACGCGCGTGCCGGTGAAGAACGCCGTCGCCTGCTCGTGCACCTCCAGGATCCGGCGGGCGAAGCCCAGCATCGCCTCGCCGTCCTCCGTCAGCTCCACGGAGTGGGTGTCCCGGGAGAACAGCTGTCGGCCGGCCGCGTCCTCCAGCCGCCGCACCTGCTGGCTGACCGTGGACTGGCGCAACCCGAGCCGCCGGGCGGCCTGCGTGAAGCTGAGCGTCTGGGCCACCGCCAGGAACGTGCGCAGCTGCGTAGGGTCGTACACGGCTCCGAGCCTAGTCCGGCGGCCGGCCCCCGTTTATCACGGAACATGATGGCAGTCAGAGTGGTGTGCGCCATTCCCGATCGGCGGGTGCGGGAGGACGATGGAGAGGGGTGCTGCGGGCCCGTGAACCGCAGGACAGCCACTGACACACACAGACACGCACAGCAATCGGAGCATCGTGAAACGCCTGCGCTGGCCGAGTTGGATGCCGATCGACCCGTACATCGTGCTGCTGCTCGGGACGGTGGGCCTCGCGGCGCTGCTCCCGGCCCGGGGCACCGCCGCCGACGTGGCCTCGGGCGCCTCCACGGCCGCGATCGCCTTCCTCTTCTTCCTCTACGGCGCCCGCCTGTCCACCCGGGAGGCACTGGACGGACTCAAGCACTGGCGGCTCCACCTCACGGTGCTGATCTGCACTTTCGTCATCTTCCCGGTGTTCGGGCTCGCCCTGCGCGGTACCGTCCCGGCACTGCTGACCCAGCCCCTCTACCAGGGGCTGCTGTTCCTGACCCTGGTGCCGTCCACGGTCCAGTCGTCCATCGCGTTCACGTCGATCGCTCGCGGAAACGTGCCTGCCGCGATCTGCGCCGGCTCCTTCTCCTCCCTCGCCGGCATCATCCTGACCCCGCTGCTCGCGGCGGCCCTGCTCGGCAACAGCGGGGCCGGGTTCTCCACCGACTCGCTGATGAAGATCGTGCTCCAACTGCTGGTGCCGTTCCTCGCCGGGCAGCTGCTGCGGCGCTGGATCGGCGACTTCGTCGCCCGGCACAAGAAGGTCCTCGGACTGGTCGACCGCGGCTCGATCCTGCTCGTCGTCTACACCGCCTTCAGCGAAGGCATGACCCAGGGCATCTGGCACCAGGTCAGCCCCGTCCGGCTGGCCGCACTGCTCGCCGTCGAGGCCGTGCTGCTGGCCGTGATGCTCGTGCTGACCTGGTACGGCGGCAGGGCGCTCGGCTTCGGCCGGGAGGACCGGATCGCCATCCAGTTCGCCGGGTCGAAGAAGTCCCTCGCCTCGGGACTGCCCATGGCGAGCGTCCTGTTCGGCGCCCACGCCTCCCTGGCCGTGCTGCCGCTGATGCTCTTCCACCAGATGCAGCTGATGGTGTGCGCGGTCATCGCCAAGCGCCGGTCCCGTGATCCTGAGGAAGCCCCGGACGCGGCGGGGGAGTCAACCGCGCACGTGGTCCAGGGGCAGCCACAGAACCGTGTCCTTCGCTGACCGCAGCGCCTCCGGGTCCGAGAGTTCCTCGTCGGTGAGCGCCCGGTCCCACACATGCACCTCGTCGATCGCGCCGGTGAAGAAGGCGCGGCCGTCCATGCGCTGACCGATGTGCACGCCGAAGGGAGAGTTGCGGCTGACGGAACCCGGCAGGTCGGCGACGGAAGACCGCGTGCCGTCGACGGACAACATCAGGCCTCCCGCACGCTCGGCCGTACCCCCGTCGCGACGCAGCACCACGTGATGCCACCGCCCGTCGTTGTACGCGGTATCCGTGCGCACGTACGCGGTCCGCGGAGCCGCCGCCGCGTCACACACGGTGATCAGGCCCTGCACCCGGTTGTTCGCCGGTTCGCCGCGTACCCACACCTGCGGCTGACCGGTGCCGGTCCCGCCCATCGACAGCAGCGGCTGCTCCCCGCTCGTGGCCGTGTACCGGAACCAGAGGGACGCCGTGAAGTCCCGGGTGCCCAGCGGGAGTTCGGCTCGGTACGGCAGGCGTACGGCGTCGTCGGCGCCGTCGAACTCCAGCGCGCCCCCGAAGACCCCGTCCGTCTCCTCGGCGCCGCCGAGCACCGCCGCCGGGCGGGCGTGCGGGGCCAGGTCGGCGGTGGCCGGATCAGGGCCCCGGCGAGGCGTGAGCCAGTCCTCGGTGAAGCGGGCGAAGCGGATCTCGTCGCGCGCGTCCACCGCACCCCCCTCGTACAGCAGGCCCACCGTGCCAGGGTCGACGCGGACCAGGTCGGAATAGCCGGACCAGTCCGTCGTGACGACCGTGCCGCGGTCCGCGCCGTCCCAGGTGCGGCCGCCGTCGTAGGAGGACCGGATCATCATCGTGCGGCGCCGGTCGGGGTCGCCGGGGCAGGCCAGCAACAGACGGTCGCCCAGGCGCAGCAGCGAGCCCTGTACCTGCGGGGCGTACAGATCGGGCAGATCGTGGAACGGGCCGGTGAAGCTGCCGCCGCCGTCACGGCTGACGGCCTGGGTGCGGTGACCGAGGTCGGTGCCGTCCTGCTCTCGGCCGCTGACCAGGAGCGAGCCGTCACCGCGCTCGGCGAGGGCGAGTTCGGACGGCTTCTGCCGGAAGGTGCCGTCGGCGGCGACGGGCCAGGTGTCGGTGGCGCCGATCCGCCAGTGGCCGCCGTGGTCGTCGCTGACGACGAGTGCCGCGTGGTTGGCGGTGACCCGGCCGCCGTCCCAGGTCTCGGTGTTGACCCCGAAGACCAGCCGCCCCGCGTGCCGGCCGCGGGTGAGCCGGATGCCGTGCACGGGTCCGGTCGCGTACCAGGAGTTCCAGTCGGCGGGCAGGATCTCGGGGCTGAGATCGCGCGGCTCGGACCAGGTCAGGCCGTCGTCGTCGCTGTACTGCAGATGCGGGCTGCGGTCGCAGGGGACCGAGCAGCCAGCACTGTCGGTACGGCCCGTGTTGTACGTCTCCGCGAGCCAGACCCGGCCGGTGTCGCGGTCCACGATCGGTGCCGGGTTGCCGTGGGTGTCGCCGGCGCCCTCGTTCACCACCCGCAACGGGCCCCAGGTGCGGCCGCCGTCGGTGGAGCGTTTGAGCACGATGTCGATGTCGGCCGCGTCACCGCAGTTGAGCACCCGTCCCTCGGCGAACGCCAGCAGCGTGCCGTCGACGCTCCGGACGATCGCCGGGATGCGGAAGCAGGCGTAGCCGGGATCCTGGGAGGCCCTGAACAGGACCTGCTGCGCGAACTCGGCCGCTGCGTGCGCTTGCCGGGCCTCGGCCGGCGGAGCGGGAGCCAAGGACACGAGCAGGGCGGTCGCCGTGAGGGCGACGCCGGCGAGTAAGGATCCTGGACGGGCGCGAAGACCTGACGGCACGGTGCGACCTGCCCTTCGTCGGCCGGACATCCGCACATCCGGACATCCCATGTCCAACGTGCGTCTCAACGACGGTAGTTGGGCCCGGGGCGCCCCACAAGAAGCGTGCGGGCACTTACGGGCGCAGGACGACCTTGCCGAGGTTGGCCCGTGTCTCGATCGCCGCGTGCGCCTTCGCCGCGTCCTCCAGGGCGTACTCGCCGTGCACGGCGGGCTTCACGGTGCCTTCGGCGAACATGCGCCACAGTTCCCGCCGCCACTGTTCGTACAGCTCCGGCCGGCCACGGGCGATGAGGGCCATCTGGAAGCCGATCACCGACTTGGCGCCCACCAGCAGGTCGTACGCCTGGATCGTGCCGCCGCCCGAGCTGTAGGCGACCAGACGGCCGTGCGGGGCGAGCGCGGCGAGGGCGGGGGTGAGCAGATCACCGCCGACGGCGTCCAGGACACAGTCGACGGGCTCCCCCCAGCTGCCGTCGCCATAAGGAACACAGTCGTCCGCGCCGAGGGAGCGGACGAAGTCCGCCTTGCCCGGATCAGAGACGGCGCCGACCACCCGGCCCGCCCCCCACGCCCGTGCCAGCTGCACCGCGAGGTGCCCCACACCGCTCGCCGCCGCCGTGACGAGCACCGCCTCGCCCGCCGCGGGCCGCGCCGCGTCCAGCGCCCCGAGCGCCACCAGGCCACCGCGCACCAGCGCGACCGCGTCGACGGCGGTGGCCCCCTCCGGTATCGGCGTGGCCATGGCTTCGTGCAGCAGGGCGTAGTCGGCATAGCCATGGCCGAAGCAGAGCCCGGTGACCCGGTCGCCCGCGCGGAAGCGGGTCACACCCTCGCCGACCGTGACCACCTCACCGGCGATCTCACCGCCCAGCGGAATCGGCTCGGCGGCCGCGGTGACCTTGCGGACGACGGGCAGGGTGACTCCGACCGCCTCGACGCGCACCAGCACGTCGCCGGGGGCGGGTGCGGGTACGGGAGCCTCCTCCAGGAACAGCGGGCCACCCGTGGACTCGTATCGGACACGACGCATGGCAACCTCCAGGCCGGGACACCGGCAAATCGATCGTGGGGATTACCCACGATTTCGTTGGAAGACCCAACGGTAAAGGAGGTTCGTTGGGAAGTCCAACGGTTTCTGGATAGGCTGGCGCCATGTCCGAAGCACCCTTGCCCGCGATCCGTTCCCTCCCCAGCTGGCTCCTGGGCCGGGCCGCCGCACGGGGCCGCTCCCTGGTCGCCGACGCCCTCGCGGTCGAGGGCCTGAAGATGTGGCACCACGTGGTCCTCTCCGCCGTCCGCGACCTCGCCCCGGTCGCCCAGGCCGACCTCGGCCGCAGCGTGGGCCTGGACCCCAAGGACGTCGTGGGCGTCCTGAATGACCTGCAGTCCGCCGGCCTCGTGGTCCGCGCCCCCGACCCCCGGGACCGACGGAAGAACGCCGTGTCCCTCACCGACGAGGGCACCCGCCTGCTGGCCCGCTGCGAACAGGCGGCCCGCGACGCCAACGACGAGCTGCTCGCCCCGCTGTCGGCCGCCGAACGTGCTCAGTTCACGGGCCTGTTGCTGCGGATTTCCGGCACCGACGGCTGACGTACCGTCTACCGTCTACCGTCGCGGACCGCCCCTCGCCCCCTCCGCGGGATCGGGGAAACGCCGGTGACCGGCGAGGAGCCGACAGGCTGGGCTGGGCCGCGCGGCGCAGGGGTGCTCCCCGCCGACGGGGCCCCGCAGCCGGGCCGCGGGGGATGGTCAGCCTGCTGCTGTGCTGCGGCGGGATGGTCAGCCCTGGGCGGCCGCCCGTCGGCGGGGTCCTTCCGCTGTGCTGCGGACGGACGCGTCAGCCCTGGGCGGCCGCCTCCCGCAGGGTGATCCGGTCCTCACCCGCGTACACGTTCATCGAGCTGCCCCGCAGGAAACCCACCAGGGTCAGACCCGTCTCCGCCGCCAGGTCCACCGCCAGCGACGACGGCGCCGACACCGCAGCCAGTACCGGGATGCCGGCCATCACCGCCTTCTGCGCCAGCTCGAACGAGGCCCGGCCCGAGACGAGCAGGATCGTCCGGGACAGCGGCAGGTCCCCGTTCTGCAGCGCCCGCCCGACCAGCTTGTCGACCGCGTTGTGCCGGCCCACGTCCTCCCGTACGTCCAGCAACTCGCCGTCCTCGGTGAACAGGGCCGCCGCGTGCAGTCCACCGGTCCGGTCGAACACCCGCTGGGCCGCCCGCAGCCGCTCCGGCAGGATCGCCAGCAGCTCGGGGGCGACCCGGACCGGCGGAGTGTCGGCGATCGGCCAGCGGGCGGTCGTGCGGACGGCGTCCAGGCTGGCCTTGCCGCACAGCCCGCAGGAGGAGGAGGTGTAGACGTTCCGCTCCAGGGTGAACTCCGGCAGGCTGACGCCGGGCGCGGTCTGCACGTCGACCACGTTGTAGGTGTTCGACCCGTCCGCGGTCGCCCCCGCGCAGTAGACGATGTTCCGCAGATCGGATGCGGTGGCCAGCACGCCTTCGCTCACCAGGAATCCCGCCGCCAGCGCGAAGTCGTCGCCCGGTGTGCGCATGGTGATCGCGAGCGGCTTGCCGTTCAGCCGGATCTCCAGTGGTTCCTCGGCGACGAGCGTGTCCGGCCGGGTGGAGACCGCCCCGTCCCGGATCCGGAGGACCTTGCGTCGTTCCGTGACTCGTCCCATGTCCTGATCAGCCCCGGTTCTGTACGTGCTGGTAGCCGAAACGGCCCTTGCTGCAGAGGTTGCCGTGGGTCACCGGGTTGTCGTGCGGGGAGGTGACCTTGACGATCTCATTGTCCTGCACATGGAGCGTGCGGGCGCAGTCCACCCCGGTGTACGCGCACACCGCAGTCGGCTCCATCTGCCGGGACTCCTCCCAGGTACCCGGCACCGAGGACTGCGACTCTGACGGGGACACTCCGTTCGGTTCGAGGGGTACCGCGGAGGTGGGAGAAGGAGGGCCGGAGAACGGGTCGGCCGAATCGCGGTGACCGGCGAGACGGCGACCGTGGAGACGCCACGGTGCGGGACGAGCGCTCCGAGGGGCTGAGTGAAGCCGACAACTCGGGCGCGGGTTTCCTGTGGCTTCACCTGCCCTCGTACCCGCGAGTCACTGATCAGACTGGTGGATCCGCCACTCAAGGCAACGAGGGGAACCCACGACATGAACGGCTCGCGCATCGTCGCCGTCGGCCATTACCAGCCCGCCAAGGTGCTCACCAACGACGACCTGGCCGGCCTGGTCGACACCAGTGACGAGTGGATCCGCAGCCGGGTGGGCATCCGGACCCGGCACATCGCGGGCCCGGACGAACCGGTCGACGAACTCGCGGCGCACGCCGCCGCCAAGGCCCTCGCCACAGCCGGTCTCACGCCGGGCGACGTCGACTTGGTCCTCGTCGCCACCTCGACCGCGATCGACCGCTCCCCGAACACCGCCGCCCGGGTGGCCGCCCGCCTCGGCATCCCGCAGCCCGCCGCGATGGACGTCAACGTCGTCTGCGCCGGCTTCACCCACGCCCTCGCCACCGCTGACCACGCCGTCCGGGCGGGCGCGGCGACCCGGGCGCTGGTCATCGGCGCGGACAAGATGTCCGAGGTCACCGACTGGAGCGACCGCAGCACCTGCGTCCTGGTCGGCGACGGGGCCGGGGCCGCCGTGGTCGAGGCGTGCGGGCCGGGGCAGGAACCCGGGATCGGGCCGGTGCTGTGGGGATCGGTGCCGGAGATGGGCCACGCGGTGCGCATCGAGGGCACACCGCCCCGGTTCGCCCAGGAGGGGCAGAGCGTCTACCGCTGGGCCACCACCCAGCTGCCGCCCATCGCCCGGCGCGCCTGCGAGAAGGCCGGCATCGCCCCCGCCGACCTCGCCGCGGTCGTCCTGCACCAGGCCAATCTGCGCATCATCGAACCGCTCGCCGGGAAGATCGGCGCGGTCAACGCGGTGATCGCACGCGATGTCACCGAGTCGGGCAACACCTCCGCGGCCAGCATCCCCCTCGCTCTCTCCAAGCTGATCGAGCGGGGCGCCGTGAGCAGCGGGGACGCGGCCCTGTTGTTCGGCTTCGGCGGCAACCTGTCGTACGCCGGGCAGGTCGTCCGGTGCCCGTGAGGCCGTCCCGCGGGTACGCCCGGTCGGCGTGACGCGCTCAGATCCCGCTTCCCCGGCTTCTGTGCCCCGTAGACTGTAGACAAAAGACAATTCACAGTGGGCGCGGGCACTTGCACCGTGTACGCGCTCAGCCCGCTGGACACGGCGGCCGGCTCTGGAGGGGGACCCCGATGCTGTCGACCGGACTGCCGCAGGGGGCCCTGCCCAAGCTGGAACGGCCCGGCCCGTTGCGCGACCGCGTCTACGAGGCACTGCTGGAACTGATCACCACCCGCGCCCTGCAGCCCGGCCAGCACCTCGTCGAGAGCGAACTCGCCGGACATCTGGGTGTCTCCCGACAGCCGGTGCGCGAGGCGCTGCAGCGGCTCAACACCGAGGGATGGGTCGATCTACGGCCCGCCCAGGGGGCCTTCGTGCACGAGCCGACCGCGGAGGAGGCCGACCAGCTCCTGACGGTCCGCACGCTGCTGGAGGCGGAGGCGGCCCGGCTGGCCGCCGCGCACGCGGACAGCATCGGCATCGCCGTCCTCGAGGAGCTGTGCGCCGAGGGCGAGAAGGCGGTGGCGGCCGAGGACGTGGACCGTGCGGAGGCGGACCGTGCGGAGGTGCACCGTGCGGTGGCCCTCAACGCGGCCTTCCACGCCAAGGTGATGGAGTTGGCCGGTAACGCGGTCCTCGCCGAACTGGCCGCCCAGGTCGACCGGCGGGTCCGCTGGTACTACACGCCGGTTGCCCGGCAGCGCGGCCGGCAGTCGTGGATCGAGCACCGTGAACTGATCACCGCGATCGCCGCCCGTGACGAGCAGCGCGCCAGCCACCTGATGCGCGAGCACACCGAGCACACCCGGCGGTCGTACCGCGAGCGCAACGCGGGCTGACGCGACGCCCGCGGGCGCCGGCCGGTTCGCGGCCCCGGTTCACCCATGATTCTTACCTACCGTACGCATGATCTCGCCGACTGTATACAGTCGGCGATCCAGTGACCCGGAGCGTCCGGGCCCCTGCCCGGGGGACGGATACGCAGGTGAAACGCTCTCCGAAACCTTGGTATTGTTGTCTCGTCGCCGCGGGGGAGACCCCGGCCGGGCGACAGACACCTGGTCCGGGTGGCGGAATGGCAGACGCGCTAGCTTGAGGTGCTAGTGCCCTTTATCGGGCGTGGGGGTTCAAGTCCCCCCTCGGACACCAGCAGAGACCCCAGTTGATCTGGGGTTTTTCTGTTTCTCAGTGCCTCCGGTCGCGGATACGGAACTCCTCGGGCAGCTTCAGCCGCGTCCGCAGGGTCCGCCGGCGGGCGGACACCTTCTCCGAGTCCTGGGGGCCTCCGGCCTCGCCCCGGTAGAGCTTGAACCCGTCCCGGGCGAACCCAAGGTCATGATCGACCCAGGTGGAGCCGAGGCGTGCACGCCCAGCGTCCTGCCGCTCCTGCTGCCACTTCAGCAACCCCCTCCCCGAAGGATGTCGGTGTCAAGCTGGATGGTGTCTGCGGGACATGACCGAAGGAGGGGACGTTCGCGGCCCCTCAGTCGATGCAGAACTCGTTGCCCTCGATGTCCAGCATCGGGATGCACGAATCATTGCCGTCGTACAGCGTTTGCACGTGTACCGCCCCGAGCGGGAGCAGCCGTGCGCACTCGGCCTCCAGTGCGGCGAGGCGCTCTTCACCCACGAGTCCGGTGCCGACCCGCACGTCAAGATGCAGCCGGTTCTTGGCGGCCTTCCCTTCGGGGACGCGCTGGAAGTACAGTCGCGGACCCACGCCTGAGGGGTCAATGCAGGCAAACCATGCGTCCTGCTCCTCAGGTGGCTGCGAGCGCTTGAAATCGTCCCACGTGGCAAACCCTTCGGGTGGCGGCGGTATCACATACCCCAACACCTCGCACCAGAAACGGGCGAGGCGCTCAGGTTCTGCGCAGTCGAAGGTGACTTGGAACTTCTTGATCGACATCACCGGGCCACCGTATTGGCGCGTGCTCTTCAGCGAAACCCCCGAGGGTGCCATCGCCGCGCAGGGCGAGCGCCTTTCGCCAGTCCTCTTCCTGAATGGGCGGCCCACCGACAGCTACACCACCACAGGGGGCATGACCTCGAGCTGCCCTGAGCTGGACCGGTTGGACACGTGACCAACGCATGACCAACAGCGGCCAGAAGTCCCTCCTCGGACACCAGTGGGAACCCCATGGCTGCGGCCATGGGGTTCTTCCGTGTTCGCGCTGCGTCCGCTCCGCCCCGCCGATGTCAGTGGTGAACGCTACGGTCTGCGCCGTGAACGCACAGCGGGGCGACGGTGGGCCCGATGAACCTGTCCGCGCCGAGACCGGGACGCACACCGCGAGTCCGGCGGTGGTCCGGCGGGCGGCTCTGGACCATGTGCTGGCCCTCGTCGCGGACGCTCCATGGAGCGGGAGTCTGGTGCTGCGCGGCAGCATGGTCATGCCCGCGTGGGTGGGAGACGCGGCGCGCGAGCCCGCCGACCTCGACTGGGTGGTCCTGGAGGACGCTGTCGGGGTCGATCCGCTGGACCCGTATCCCCACCTCGACCGGCTCGACACCGTGCAGCAGTGGCCCGAGGCCGCCGACGGTGCCGCGCGGTACGAGATGTGGACGTACGAGGAGTTCGACACCGGCGGCCGGCGACCGGTCCTGCCGCCCGAAGGACTGTCCTGGCTGTACGAAACGGATGTCGTGGAGACCAGCGTCCCGTACCTGGACCTGCTCGAACGAGTCGCCGCCCACCCGCAGGCCGCCCCCGGCGTGTTCCTCGACGCACAGAACGCGCGCGTGGACGGCACGTGGACGTACGCGTATTACGCCACACCAGGAGTACGGCTGCTCATCCCCTGGCACGCGGAAGGCCTGCCGCCCGGCGAGGTACGGCTGGACTTCGCCCGGGACGAACGGCTCCCCGAGCCGCCGGTGTGGACGCTGATTCCGCGGGGTGACGGCGGAAGTCCCACGGCGGTACGGACCGCGAGCCGGGACCTGTCCCTGGCGTGGAAGCTGCTGTGGCTGCACACCGACAGCCGGGACGGCGGCCGGGCACAGGGCAAGGACCTGTACGACGCCGTGCTCCTCGCCGAGGCGGAGGGCACGTCGCTGCCGCCCCGCCTGCTGCGCTCCGTGTTCCGTGACACGGCACCCGTGGAGGCGGACGCCCTCCGCCCGACCGTGCCGCTTCACCGGGACGTGGACTGGGCCGGCTTTCAGGAGAGGCATCCCTGGGTGCGGGGGACGGCGCGGGAGTGGGTTCGCCGACTCTCCCGGGTACTGGAGTCGGTTGTCGGCTAGCGGTGGCTCGTCGGTAGCGCCGGTCGCCGGTCCGGTCGCCGGATGGTCGCCGGGTAGCGGTCCGCCGTTGGAACCGTTCGTCGGAACCAGTGGTCGGAACCGGCCGTCGGGGCGCGGCCGTTGTACGCGAAAGCCCGGGAAGAAAATCGGTACTCGTCGCCTGATCCTTTTCCTACACTCGCTCATGCATCGCGCGCCGCACCGACACCACGGTGGCGCGCTTCATGAGCTGTGAGGATCGAGGGGAGCCGGGCCGTGCGTGACCGTACCGCCGTCGTCGTTCCCCCTTCGCGGACCGAGGTGATCCTCGTGTCCTCGTCCGTCCGGTGCCCGCTGCGCGGCCGGCACCGGATGCCCGCGACGCCCCGCTGACACCCCGGCAGTCCGCCCGGCACCCGCCCGGCCACCGCCGCACCCTGTCCACCCGGCGTACGGGACATCGCGCTGCCCTCTTCCAGACCCCTTCCCGAAAGGCACCGGGCCGTGCGCACCGACCTCACCACCCTCACCACCGTCCGCAACCTCGGCATCCTCGCCCACGTCGACGCCGGCAAGACCACCGTCACCGAGCGGATCCTGTATGCGACGGGCACCACCCACAAGCGGGGCGAGGTGCACGACGGCACCACCGTCACCGACTTCGACCCCCAGGAACGCGACCGCGGCATCACGATCTTCGCCGCCGCGGTGAGCTGCGTCTGGGACGGTCACCGCGTCAACCTCATCGACACCCCCGGCCACGTCGACTTCGCCGACGAGGTCGAGCGTTCGCTGCGCGTCCTCGACGGGGCGATCGCCGTGTTCGACGCCGTCGCCGGGGTCGAGCCGCAGAGCGAGTCGGTGTGGCGGCAGGCCGACCGGCACGGTGTACCGAGGATCGCGTTCGTCAACAAGCTGGACCGCGCGGGCGCCGACCTCGACCGGGCCGTCGACTCGATCCGGGAACGGCTGCACCCGGCCCCGCTCGTCGTCCAGCTGCCGATCGGAGCCGAGGACGCCTTCAGGGGAGTGGTCGACCTGGTGCGGATGCGCTCCCTGGTGTGGGCGGACGGTGACGGTACGGCCGTGGACGGGCCGGTGCCGGAGGAGCTGCGGGAGGAGGCGGTACGGCGGCGCAGGGCACTGGAGGAAGCGGTGGCCGAACTGCACCCGGCGGCCCTGGAGGAGTTCTGCGACCGGGAGACGCTCTCCGCCGCCACCCTCGCCGCCACCCTGCGCGACCTCACCCGCAGCGGAGACGGCGTGGTCGTCCTGTGCGGCTCCGCCTACCGCAACCGCGGCATCGAACCGCTGCTGGACGCGGCGGTGGCCTACCTGCCGTCGCCACTCGACGTGCCCGCCGTGCGCGGTGTCCACGAGGGCGCCGAGCAGCCGCGGGCCGCCGATCCCGAAGCGCCGTTCGCCGGGCTCGTGTTCAAGGTGAACGCGAGCGCCACCGGACGACTGACCTATGTGCGTGTCTACTCGGGCACGATCGAGAAAGGGGACACCGTGTGGGACCCGGGCACCGGGCGCACCGAGCGTGTGGCGCGGATCCTGCGCGTCATGGCGGACCGGCACGCCCAGCTCGACCGGGCGGTCGCCGGTGACATCGTCGCGCTCGCGGGCGTGAAGTCGGCCCGGGCCGGGTCTACCTTGTGCGACCCCGCCGCCCCGCTGCTCCTGGAACCGCCGGTGGTCGCCGAGCCCGTGGTGTCCGTGGCGGTCGAGGCGCGGCGCGGTACGGACACCGGCCGGCTCGCGATGGCGCTGGCGCGGCTCGCGGAGGAGGACCCCTCGCTGGTCGTGCGCACCGACGCCGAGACCGGGCAGACCCTGCTGTCCGGGATGGGCGAACTCCATCTGGAGGTCGCGGTGGAGAAGATCCGGCGTGACGGGGGACCGGAGGTCACCGTGGGCCGCCCCAGGGTCGCCTACCGCGAGACCGTCGTCGGCACGGTGAGCGGGTTCGTCTTCCGGCACGTCAAACAGGACGGCGGGGCCGGGCAGTTCGCCCACGTCGTGCTCGATGTGGAACCGCTCGGCCCCGAAGTGGGCGTCACCGGCTTCGAGTTCCGGTCCGCCGTGGTCGGCGGGCGGGTGCCGCAGGAGTACGTGCGCGCGGTCGAGGCCGGGTGCCGCGACGCCCTCGCCGAGGGTCCGCTCCGCGGGCACCCGGTGACCGGCCTGCGGGTCACACTCACCGACGGCTCCACCCATGTGAAGGACTCCTCCGACACGGCCTTCCGCACCGCCGGCCGGCTGGGCCTCCGCGAGGCCCTGCGCCTCTGCGCGACGGCCTTGCTGGAACCGGTCGCCGAAGTCACGGTCACCGTGCCGGAGGACGCGGTCGGTGGGGTCCTCGGGGACCTGGCCGCCCGGCGTGGGCGCGTCGGCGGCTCCGAGTCCTGCGGTGCGGCGGCCGCAGTGACCGCGACCGTGCCGCTGGCGGAACTGTTCGGTTACGCGACCCGGCTGCGCAGCCGCACGCGGGGCCGGGGCACCTTCACGACCCGTCCCGTGGGCTACGGACCGGCACCGACACCGGCCACGGCGTCCGGACCGGTACCGGGCCGGTAGCCGCAGCTCGGTGCCGGTGACGTCAGCGGGGACGCCTGCCGCAGGTCACCGGCACCGCGAGGCACCGCCGGCACCACCGGCACTCGGTGATCGTTTTGCTCCGGCAGGGGACCTTCGGCTGATCCCGGCTGCCGTCCGGTTCCGGGGCTCACGTCCCGAGCCCCGGGACCGGACGGGAAATCACCCGTGCCGGGCGATGTGCTCTCCTCGGTGAACGGATGAGGTGAGGAGACAACCACTGGCGCGCTCAGGGGAAGGCGTGAGGCGGAGATGACCGAGGACACCGGCCCTGTCGGGAACGGACACGGAACGACCGGCCGACGCCGCGATCCGGCACGCCCCGGGTGCGCCACGGCTCGCACCCCGCGGTGCGCAAGCGCTCGCGCGCCGATGCGGACGGGGGTGTGAGCCGTGTGCCGCTGGCTCGCCTACTCGGGAACTCCGGTGGTCCTGGAGGAGGTCCTCTACCGTCCGAAGCACTCGCTGATCGACCAGAGCCTGCATGCGCGGATGGGCGTCGAGACGACCAACGGCGACGGCTTCGGCATCGGCTGGTACGCGGAGTACGCCCGAACCCCGGCCGTGTTCCACGATGTCGGTCCGGCCTGGAGCAACCGCAATCTCCAGGAGATCGCCGGGCACGTCCGTTCCCCGCTGTTCTTCGCGCACGTCCGGGCCTCCACCGGTACGGCGGTGCAGCAGACCAACTGCCATCCGTTCCGGTATGACCGTTGGATGTGGATGCACAACGGCTCGATCGCCGGCTTCAGTGAACTCCGCCGGGATCTGCTCCTCGCCGTCGACCCGCGGCGCTTCGCGTCGATCGAGGGCACCACGGACTCCGAGGTGATGTTCTACCTGGCCCTGACCTTCGGGCTGAACGACGATCCGCCGCGTGCGGTCGCCCGTATGGCCGGGCTCGTCGAGCGGACCGGGAGGGAGCACGGGGTGCCCGCCCCTCTGCAGATGACGATCGCCGTGGCGGACGGGGAACGCGTCCTGGCCTTCAGGTACGCCAGCGAGGGCACGCCAAGGTCCCTGTACTACAGCAGCAGAGTGGAAACCCTGCGGGCGCTGCATCCGGACGCCGCGTTCCTCAAGGACATCTCGGACGACACCCGCCTGGTGGTCTCGGAACCCCTGGGCGATCTGCCCGGCGCGTGGCACGAGGTACCGGCGAACACCTACGGCGTCGTCGAGCCGGGCGGAGATTTCCTGGGGGACTTCCACCCGGAGCCCCCCTGACGGCCCCGGGACGTGAGAACGGCGCACGGGGGAGGCCAAACGTTCCCCGATGGCCCCGGTACGCCACCGAGCCCACCGCAACGGGACGGACCGACCCCGACCCCGATTCCGGCCTCGACTCGTCCCTGAGCCCCGGCCACCGGGCCGGCTCGGCCGGGCCGATCCCGATGCCAACTCTGGCGCCGAGCCCTGGTCGCTGGGCCGGGCCGAGCCGGATGACCGACCTCGACCCGGACCGTGATATCGATCCCGGCCCGTCCTGTCCCGACCCGATTCCGGTCCGACGCCCCGACGGGCCCGCTCGGCCAGGCCAATCCCGATGCCGACTCCGGCCTGGAGCCCTGGTGGCGGGCTCCGGGTCGATCCGGGCGACCGACCCCGACCCGGGCCGTGATTCCGATCCCGACCCGACCCGACCGGCCCGACCTGAGCCCCGGCCACTGGGCCCGCTCGGCCGGGCCAACCCCGATCTCAGCCCTGGCTCCGAGCCCTGGTCACTGGGCCGGGCGGAGCCGGGCGACCGACCCCGACCCGGGCCGTGATTCCGATCCCGACCCGACCCGACCGGCCCGACCTGAGCCCCGGCCACTGGGCCCGCTCGGCCGGGC
>NZ_JBWKIR010000016.1:0-39527 GCF_056432605.1 Streptomyces sp. NPDC045022 | reverse complement strand
GGCCAACCCCGATCTCAGCCCTGGCTCCGAGCCCTGGTCACTGGACCGGGCGGAGCCGGGCGACCGACCCCGACCCGGGCCGTGATCCCGACCCGATCCGACCGGCCCGACCTGAGCCCCGGCCACCGGACCAGCTCGGCCGGGCCAACCCCGACCCCAACCGTGCCCCCAGCCTTGCTCGCCGGGCCGGCCCAGCCGGACGACCGACCCCGACCCCTCCCCGAGCCCTGTTCACCGGGCCGGCCCCAACCGGACGACCGACCCCGACCCCGAGCCCACTCCGACCCCGAGCCCACTCCGACCCCACCCCCACCCCGACCCGGCCCTCACTCCGCCCCCGCCCCACCCCGCTCCCACCCCACCCCCCACCCCCCGACGGCCCCCGTCCTCACGCCAACCGGCCGTCCAGTGCCGTCCGCCAGGCCGGTGACGGCACCGTGCGGGCCGCGGCCGGTCGTCGTCCGCCGCGCTCGAAGAACGCGGCCAGGGGGAGGACGGCCGCGCCCACGGTGACCGCGTCCGGTCCGAGGCGGCCCAGTTCGATGCCGACGCGGCCCGCTGGGAAGCGCAGGGAGTGCGCCAGGGCGTGAGCCCGGACCTCGGTCAGGAAGTCACCGCCGAGCTGCAGACCCGCCCAGCCGCCGATCAGCACCCGTTCGGGCTGGAAGAGGTTGATCAGGTCGGACAGCCCGGCGCCGAGGTAAGCGGCGGTCTCGGCGAGGACGGCCGCGGCCACCGGGTCGGGTTCCCGGCCGTCGGCGGGGCGGGCCGCGGCCAGCAGTTCGGTCAGTGCCCGCTCCTCGCCGGCCCCGGCAGACGGCCGCCCGCCCGCTTCCCGCCAGCGTGCCACCAGCGCCTCCGCGCCCGCGTACGCCTCCAGACAGCCGCGCGCCCCGCACCGGCACCGGCGCCCACCGACCCGCACGGTCAGGTGCCCCCACTCCACCGCCCGCCCCTCGGCCGCCTCCTCGGTGACCACGCAGGCGCCCACCCCCGAACCGAACAGCACCACAACGGCGTTGCGGGCGCCGCGCCCCGCGCCGAACCAGATCTCCGCCTGCCCCAGCGCCTTGGCGCCGTTGTCGACGAAGTACGGCACGTGGGCGGGGAGTCGCACGTTCAGGCGCAGCAGCCGTTCCAGCGGCACCGCGTCCCAGCCGATGGTCTGCCCGTGGACGACGGCCCCGTCCGCGCCGGTGTTCTCGATGATGCCGGGTACGCCGATGCCGATGCCGAGCAGGTCGGCGGGAGAGAGGTCATCCGCCCGCAGGACCTCGGCGACGCCGTCCGCGACATGACCGACAACGGCGTCCACCTCGTACCCGTGCGGCCCCAACGGACGTTCAGCGCGGGCGAGTTCGCTCAGGCCCAGGTCGAACAGCTCCACCCGTACCCGGGTCTCGCCGATGTCCACCCCGATCAGCCGCCCGCTCGCCGGCCGTACCCGCAGCAGCCTGCGCGGCCTGCCGACGTCCGCGCCGATCACACCCGCCTCCTCCACCAGGCCGTCGGCGAGGAGTTCGGCCACGACGTTGCTGACGGAGCCCGAACTCAGACCGGTCGCCGGACCCAGCGCGTGCCGGCTCATCGGCCCGTCGACATACAACCGTTGCAGAACGGCGCTCCGGCTCTCCCGCCGCAGGTCACGTACCGTGCGGCCGCTCAGCACTGCCACCTGGCCTCCCAGATTCCCGTGGTTTTCCGGCCCCTCGGGCCGTTTGCCGCTGCCGGATCCCTTGACGTTCGTTTCTCCTGAGGTTTAACTCACGTCCTAAATTAAGCCATGAGGGGGCTTCGCGGGCCGAACGGGGTGTCGGCTCTCTGAGCGGCCCTCGGGGTCTCGACTCCCGGAAAGGGACACCAGGAGCCATGCGCAGCATCCGAGCCGCGGCCGTAGGCGCCGTGACCATGTCTCTCGCTCTCGCGGCCACGGCCTGCGGAGGAGGTTCGTCCAGCGGGGGAGGGTCGAACGACTCGCCGAAGACGCTGACGTACTGGGCATCCAACCAGGGCGCCAGCATCGCCGTCGACAAGCAGGTCCTCCAGCCCGAACTCGACAAGTTCGAGGAGCAGACCGGCATCAAGGTCAAGCTGGAGGTCGTGCCCTGGTCCGACCTGCTCAACCGCATCCTCACGGCGACCACCTCCGGCCAGGGCCCGGACGTGCTGAACATCGGCAACACCTGGAGCGCCTCGCTGCAGGCGACCGGCGCGCTGCAGCCCTGGGACGCGAAGAACTTCGCGAAGATCGGCGGCAAGGACAGGTTCATCGACGCCGCGCTCGGCTCGACCGGTGCCGAGGGCAAGGACCCCGCCGCGATCCCGCTGTACTCGATGTCTTACGCGCTCTACTACAACAAGAAGATCTTCGCCGACGCGGGCATCAGCAAGCCGCCCGCCACCTGGGACGAACTGCTCGCCGACGGCAAGAAGATCAAGGCCAGGGGCAAGTCCGTGCTCGGCGCCGAGGGTGCCAACGTGTCGGAGAACATCCACCACGTCTTCGTCTTCGCCAAGCAGCACGGCGCCGACTTCTTCACCGCCGACGGCAAGCCCGACTTCACCAACCCCAAGGTGGTCGACGCCGTCAAGCAGTACGTCGACCTCATGGCCAAGGACAAGGTCGTCCCGACCAACGACGCCGAGTACGCGCAGAACCAGTCCGTCAGCGACTTCGCCAAGGGCAAGCAGGCCATGCTGCTGTGGCAGAACGCCGCCGCCAACCTCAAGTCCCAGGGCATGAGCGAGGACGACTACGGCGTCGCCCCCGTGCCCGTGCAGTCCGGCACCCCCGGCACCGGCGCCCAGACCAACTCGATGGTCGCCGGCATCAACATCGCCGTCTTCAAGAACAGCCACAACCTCGACGGCGCCACGAAGTTCGTGAAGTTCATGACCAGCGACGAGGAACAGAAGATCCTCAACAAGGCCTACACCTCCATCCCGCCGGTCAAGGGCGCGCAGACCGACGCCGCGTTCAACGCCCCGGCCACCTCCGTGCTGAAGACCACCCTCGCCACCAGCGCGGCCGCGCTGCCGCAGGTGGCCGCCGAGTCGCAGTTCGAGACGGCGGTGGGCACGGCCGTGAAGGAGCTGTTCGCCGACGCCGCCGCCGGACGCGCGGTGACCACCGACTCCGTCAAGGCCAAGCTGGAGAAGGCCCAGCAGCAGATGCCGGCGGCGTGAGCACGATGACCACCACCGCCCTGAAGGAGCCGGTGCGGGAGACGTCCCCCGGTGCGGCGCGCGAATTCCGCCGCCGCCCCGGGCGGATCCGCCGCATCGGACTGCCGTACCTGCTGCTCGTGCCCGCCCTGCTGCTGGAACTCCTCGTCCACCTGGTGCCGATGGTCATCGGCGTCGTGATGAGCTTCAAGGAGCTCACCCAGTTCTACATCCGCGACTGGGGGACCGCCCCCTGGTCCGGCCTCGGCAACTACAAGATGTCGGTGGACTTCGACGCCCCGGTCGGCGAGGCCCTGCTGCACTCCTTCTTCGTCACCGTCGGCTTCACGCTGCTCTCGGTCGGCCTGTGCTGGCTGATCGGCACGGCCGCCGCGATCTACATGCAGGACACCTTCCGCGGCCGCGGTCTGCTGCGCGCGCTGTTCCTGGTGCCGTACGCGCTGCCCGTCTACGCCGCCGTGATCACCTGGGTGTTCATGTTCCAGCACGACAACGGCCTGGTGAACCACGTCCTGCACGACCAGCTGCACCTCACCGACAAGCCCTCCTTCTGGCTCATCGGCGACAACAGCTTCTACGCCCTGCTCACCGTGTCGGTGTGGAAGGGCTGGCCGTTCGCCTTTCTCATCGTGACGGCCGGACTGCAGAACATCCCACAGGAGTTGTACGAGGCCGCCGCGCTGGACGGCGCCGGAATGTGGCAGCAGATCCGCCGCATCACCCTGCCGTCGCTGCGTCCCGTCAACCAGGTGCTGGTCCTGGTGCTGTTCCTGTGGACGTTCAACGACTTCAACACCCCGTTCGTCCTGTTCGGCAAGGCCGCACCCGAGGCCGCCGACCTCATCTCGGTGCACATCTACCAAGCCTCCTTCGTCACCTGGAACTTCGGCACCGGCTCGGCCATGTCCGTGCTGCTGCTGCTCTTCCTGCTGGTCGTGACCGGCGGATACCTGCTGTTCACCTCGCGCGGACGGAGGGCCGCCGATGTCTAGCCCCACCTCCCCGACGGCACCGCCCCGCTCGTTCCAGTGGTCGCGGCGGATCTTCCTCACCCTGCTCACCGGGTTCGTGCTGCTCCCGGTGTACGTGATGGTCTCCAGCTCGCTGAAGCCGCTCTCGGACGTCAGCGGCAAGTTCCGCTGGCTGCCCAGCGGTCTGACCGTCCGGCCGTACATCGACATCTGGTCGACGGTCCCGCTCGCCAAGTACTTCGCGAACTCGCTGATCGTGGCCGGTGCGGCGACCGTCTGCTCGGTCGTCATCGCCGTGTTCGCCGCCTACGCCGTCAGCCGCTACGAGTTCCGCGGCAAGCGGGTCTTCACGGTCACCGTGCTGTCCACGCAGATGTTCCCCGGCATCCTCTTCCTCCTCCCGCTGTTCCTCATCTACGTCAACATCGGCAACGCCACCGGCATCGCCCTGTTCGGCTCGCGCGGCGGCCTGATCCTGACGTACCTGACCTTCTCGCTGCCGTTCTCGATCTGGATGCTGATCGGCTACTTCGACTCGGTGCCGCGCGACCTGGACGAGGCGGCACTGGTGGACGGCTGCGGTCCGCTCGGCGCGCTGCTGCGGATCGTCGTACCGGCCGCGATCCCCGGCATCGTCGCGGTCTCCGTGTACGCCTTCATGACCGCGTGGGGAGAGGTGCTCTTCGCGTCCGTCATGACCAACGACGCCACCCGCACCCTCGCCGTCGGCCTCCAGGGCTACTCCACCCTCAACGACGTCTACTGGAACCAGATCATGGCCGCCTCACTCGTCGTGAGCGTGCCCGTGGTCGCGGGCTTCCTGCTCCTTCAGCGCTACCTCGTCGCCGGTCTGACAGCGGGAGCCGTCAAGTGACCGACACCCCGCATCCCGAAGGGACTTCCGTGTCCGAACCCATCGACCTCGCCGCGCTCCCGCACGACTTCCTGTGGGGCACGGCCACAGCGGCGTACCAGATCGAGGGAGCCGTCGCCGAGGACGGCCGTACGCCCTCGATCTGGGACACCTTCTCGCGCACCCCAGGGAAGATCGCGAACGACGACAACGGCGACGTCGCCTGCGACCACTACCACCGCTGGCGCGAGGACATCGGGCTGATGCGGCGACTCGGTGTCAACGCCTACCGGTTGTCGGTGGCGTGGCCGCGCGTGATCCCCGGCGGGACGGGCCCGGTGAACCCCAAGGGGCTGGCCTTCTACGACGAGTTGGTGGACGCCCTGCTGGAGGCGGACATCACCCCGTCCGTCACCCTCTACCACTGGGACCTGCCCCAGGTGCTCCAGGACCGCGGCGGCTGGCCCGAGCGGGACACCGCTCTCGCGTTCGCCGAGTACGCCTCGGCCGTCGCCGCCCGCCTCGGCGACCGCGTCAAGCTCTGGGCCACCCTCAACGAGCCCTCCTGCTCGGCCTGGATCGGCCACCTGGAAGGCACGATGGCCCCCGGATGGACCGACCTGACGGCAGCCGTACGCGCCTCCTACCACCTGCTCCTCGGCCACGGCCTCGCCGCCCAGGCGATCCGCGCCGCCGCCCCCGACGTGCGGATCGGCGTCGTCAACAACCTCTCCACGGTGTACGCGGCCACCGACCGCCCCGAGGACCTGGCCGCCGCCCGCCGGCACGACGGCCACGTCAACCGCTGGTGGCTCGACCCGGTGCACGGCCGCGGCTTCCCCACCGACATGCGCGAGGTGTACGGCGTAGAACTGCCCGAGGAGCCCGGCGACCTGGCGACGATCGCGACCCCGCTGGACTGGCTGGGCCTGAACTACTACTTCCCGGCCTACGTCGCCGACGACGCGGGCGGCCCGGCGCCGTACGTACGCTCGGTCCGTCGCGAGGGCGTCGCGCGCACCGGCATGGACTGGGAGATCGACGCGTCCGGCATCGAGACGCTGCTGCTGCGGCTCACGAAGGAGTACGGAGCCCGGAAGATCTACGTCACCGAGAACGGCTCCGCCTTCCCGGACACGGTCCGCCCCGACGGCGCCATCGACGACCCCGAGCGCCAGGACTACCTGGAGCGCCACCTCGCCGCGTGCGCCTCCGCCGCCCGCAAGGGCGCCCCGCTGGCCGGCTACTTCGCCTGGTCCCTGCTGGACAACTTCGAGTGGGCCTACGGCTACGACAAGCGCTTCGGCCTGGTCCACGTCGACTACCGCACCCAGGTGCGCACCATCAAGGGCAGCGGACACCGGTACGCGGACATCGTCCGCGTCCACCGCGACCAGACCCGCCGGGCCGCCTGAGCCGGCCACACACTCCGGGCCGCCTGAGCCGGCCCGGATCGCCGGTGGGCCCGGGCGGGGGAGCCCGGACCCACCGGCCCCAGCTTCCACCCGACTGTCATGCACTTGACATCAGGGTGCCCGGATCAGGAAGTGCACCTCCACCTCACAAGGAGAGCCGCATGCCGAACAAGGAGAGCCGCAACCCGAGCCGCACCTCCCGCACCCTGCTCGCCACCCTGGCCGCCACGGCCCTGTTGTCCTCCGGCTCGCTCCTGGCCGCCCCCGCCTCCGCGGCCCCCACCGCGGCCGTCGCCTGGGACACCGACCGCGCGGCCACCGCCTACACGGCGAACCCCGCCGCAGTGACCGCCTCCGGCAGCGAGAACGCCGGCACCGCCCCCGGCCTCGCCTTCGACGGCAACGGCGCCACCCGCTGGTCGAGCAACTTCGCCGACGACGCCTGGATCCGCGTCGACCTCGGCTCCGTGATCCGCGTCGACCACGTCGTCCTCGACTGGGAGGCCGCCTACGGCAGGCGCTACGTCCTGGAGGCCTCGAAGAACGGCACCGACTGGACCCCCTTCTACACGGAGACCGCCGGCACGGGGGGCTCCGTCACGGCCCACACCTACCCCCAGGAGGTCACCGGCCGCTACGTGCGGCTCCGCGGCCTGGAACGCGCCACGCCCTACGGCTACTCGCTGTGGAACTTCAAGGTCTACGGCGGCGAACCGGCCCCGGCGTCGACGACCCGCAGCAACCTGGCCCTCAACCACCCCGCGTACTCCAACTTCTACCAGGACGCGGGCCACTCACCGGCGTTCCTCACCGACGGCGGTTGGCCCGCCGACCTCAAGGGCGACACCAGCCGCTGGTCGAGCGACTGGAACACCGACCGGTGGGTGTCGGTGGACCTGGGCGCACAGTCGACCATCGACACGGTGGACCTCTACTGGGAGTCGGCGTACGCCGTCGACTACCTCCTCCAGGTGTCGGACGACAACCGCACATGGCGCACGGTGTACGAACCCTCGCCGGCCGACACAGCCACCCGCCGCGCCGACATCAAGTCGCCCTCCGACGCGGCAGGCCTGCACGACACCGTCAAGCTGCCCTCGCCCGCGACCGGCCGTTACGTCCGCGTACTCGGCAAGGAACGCCGCTCCTTCTACAACCCGGCTCCCGCAACCGCCCAGTTCGGCTACTCCCTCTACGAGTTCCAGGTCTGGGGCACCGGCGGCACGGCCTCCGCCGCCTACCCCACCCTCCCCGCCGACCAGTCGGGCACGTACCGCACGACGTTCTTCGACGACTTCACCAGCGCCGCGCTCGACCGCTCCAAGTGGCGAGTCGTCCGCACCGGAACGGAGATGGGCCCGGTCAACGGCGAATCACAGGCGTACGTCGACTCGACGGACAACATCCGCACGCAGAACGGCAGCCTGATCCTGAAGGCGAAGTTCTGCAAGGGCTGCACACAGGCGGGCGGCGGCACCTACGACTTCACGTCGGGCCGCATCGACACGAATTCGAAGTTCGACTTCACGTACGGCAAGGTCAGCGCCCGCATGAAACTCCCCGTGGGTGACGGCTTCTGGCCCGCCTTCTGGCTGCTGGGCAGCAACGTCGACAACCCCTCCGTCTCCTGGCCGGCCTCCGGCGAGACCGACATCATGGAGAACATCGGCTACGGCGACTGGACCAGCTCGGCCCTGCACGGCCCCGGCTACTCGGCGGACGGCAACATCGGCGCCCGCCAGACCTACCCGAACGGCGGCACCGCCGACCAGTGGCACACCTACGCCGTCGAATGGACCCCGACGGCGATGCGCTTCTACGTCGACGACCGCCTGGTCCAGGAGACGACCCGCAACAAACTCGAGTCCACCCGCGGCCAGTGGGTCTACGACCACAACCAGTACGTCATCCTCAACCTCGCCCTCGGCGGCGCCTACCCGGCCGGCTGGAACAAGGTGACCAGTCCTTACTGGGGTCTGCCGCAGTCGAGCGTGGATCGGATCGCGGGTGGGGGAGTGCAGGCGGAGGTGGACTGGGTGCGGGTGGAACAGAAGGGCTGACCACCGGCGGCCTGGGGGCGACGGTAGGTCAGGGGACGGCCCGGGACGGGCCGCAACTGCGGACCCACCCCCTGACCTGCACCCCATCAGCACGCAGGTCGCGCACGCGTCGTCACCCGTGGCTGCAGAAGCGGTTGGTGTCCGGGCCGGCCGGTGCTGGGCGGGATCGTAGTCGTAGGTCCTCGGAAGGCGCACCTTCAGCCCACGTACCCCCCGACCGTGGCAGGATCCCTCATTATGAGCGCGTCTCCGGCGGTGAGAGGTCTTCGTGCCTCGGTGTTCGCCGCGGTGTGTGTGCTGCTGGCCGCAGCCGGGCACGGCCTGGCGATCGGTGACATGCCGCCGCTGTGGGCCGACGCGGGTGGTTTCCTCGCCGTGCTCGTGCTGGGCTGGGCACTCGGGAGACGGGAGCGGTCGCTGCCCGGTATCGGCGTCACCATGCTGATCGTCCAGGCGGGACTGCACCTGGCGTTCGGCGCGGCCCACCGCGGCGGTGCGGAGGCCGCCCGCGCCGGCACCCCGCGCATGGCGGCCGCCCCGGGTCACGCCATGGTGGCGGTCCACTCGCACGCGATCCCCAGCCACACTGCGGTCCATCCCACCGTCACCGCTCACGCCACCGCCGCCCACGTGCTCGCCGCGCTGGCCGCCTCCTGGTGGCTGTGGCGGGGCGAGGCCGCGCTGTGGTCGCTGCTCCGTCGGGCCACGGCGCTCGTACCCGGCCTCGTCGCCTGGTGGCGGGACGCCCCGCTGCCCGCCCCCGCCGGTCACGCCCCGCGTGCCCCGGTCGACCGCGGGACACCCCGCCGGGCCCTGCTGCGCCACGCGGTCAGCCGGCGCGGACCCCCGGTCCCGGTCCCGTACCCGCTCTGACCCCTCACACGTCACCTGCACGGAGATCGACTCACCCATGTCCACGTCACGCAGCACCCCGCGCCGCGCCGCAACCGTCACCGCCCTGACCGCCGCCGGGCTCCTCGCCGCCGCCGGTGTGGCTTCCGCGCACGTCACCGTCCACCCCGAGAGCTACGCCAAGGGGGCCACCGACGGCGTGCTGACCTTCCGCGTCCCCAACGAGGAGGACAAGGCCACCACGACCAAGGTCCAGGTCTTCCTGCCCACCGACCATCCCGTCCTCGGTGTCCTGGTCCACCCGCGGGACGGCTGGACCGCCAAGGTCACCACCACCAAGCTCAAGACACCGGTGAAGACCGACGACGGCACCATCACCGAGGCGGCCTCCGAGATCACCTTCACCGGAGGGAGGATCGGTACGGGACAGTACGAGGACTTCGATGTCGCCTTCGGTCAACTTCCGGACGGCATCGATCAGCTGAGCTTCAAGACCCTGCAGACCTACTCCGACGGCAAGGTCGTCCGCTGGATCGAGGGATCCACGAGCGGCGACGAGCCGGAGAACCCGGCGCCCGTGCTGAAGCTGACGGCCGGTGACCAGGACACCACCCCGGCGCCCGCCAAGAACAGCGCCGCCACCACCGAGGCGGCCGACGCCGACGACACCACGGCCCGCGGGCTCGGCATCGCCGGCCTGGTCGTCGGCGTCCTCGGTCTCGCTGCCGCCGCCTTCGCGATCGTACGGAGCAGGGGCGCGCGGTCGTAACCGTCCCACGCAGAACGGCATGCGGAAGGGCCCGGACCGATCGGCGGCGGTCCGGGCCCTGCCACGTCGGTGGTCAGCGCGCCGCCAGCTCCAGCAGCTTCGGCTCGGCCGGCACTGTCGCCGGCATACGGGAGTTCCGCCACAGCCACAGCACGTCCCGGCCGAAGGACCACAGCAGTGAGCCGAGGGACAGCAGGATGACGCCCAGGTTGGCCGCGTGCGGCAGCAGCTCTGACCCCGCCAGCAGCAGGCAGACGCCCTGGACGGCAGCGACGGTCTTGCGGGCGAAGGACGGGGGCAGCGGGGCGTTCAGCCAGGGGGCGACGCGGGCTGCCGCGACGAACGCGTAGCGCATGCCGCCGATCAGCAGCACCCAGGGGCCGAGCTGCATGGACACGTACACACTCAGCACCAGGATCAGGAACGCGTCGACCTCCATGTCGAAGCGGGCGCCCAACGCGGAAGTGGTGCCCGTGCGGCGGGCCACCTTGCCGTCCACACCGTCCAGGAGGAGGGCGACGGCGGTGAGGCCGACCAGCAGAGTGACCGGCGGGGCACTCTCGAAGGAGTCCCCGACCAGCGCGGTCACCCCGCCGACCAGCGTCGACCGGCCGAGCGTGACCCGGTTCGCGGGGCCGAAGGAGCTGAGCCGGGAGCGGTGCAGGGCGCGGGAGAGGACCCCCCAGGTGGCGAACGCGAAGGCGAGCCCCGTCAGCCAGCCGGCCGGCCCCAGGCCGATCGCCGAGCCGAGCAGGGCCAGCAGCAGGATCTGCACGCCCGCTCCCACAGCGGTCTCCTGCTGGAGCCTCGCGTCATACGTGTTGTTCAGGGCCACCGCACACCCTCCGGCCGAGTGACAGAGTCGATCAACGCCGCGTACTCTGCGCGGCCTGTGCACTTCTCGGTACGTGAACAACTTCCCGATCGTTCAGGAGGATGCCGATGAACCGCTCGGCCCGCGCGTTCTGGCTCCGCTCACCCGGCCACGGCGAGCTGCGCGACGTAACCCTCGCGGAGCCCGCCGCGGACGAGGTCGTGGTGCGCGCGCTGTACTCCGGAGTCAGCCGGGGCACGGAGACGCTCGTCTTCCGCGGCGGTGTCCCGGAGAGCCAACACGCCGTGATGCGGGCGCCGTTCCAGGAGGGCGACTTCCCCGGACCGGTGAAGTACGGCTACCTGAACGTCGGCGTGGTCGAGGAGGGCCCGGCTGCGCTGATCGGTCGTACGGTCTTCTGCCTGTATCCGCACCAGAGCCGTTACGTCGTTCCGGTGAGCGCCGTGACCGTGGTGCCCGAGCGGGTGCCCGCCGCCCGGGCCGTGCTCGCCGGGACCGTGGAGACCGCCGTGAACGCCCTGTGGGACGCGGCGCCGCTGATCGGCGACCGGATCGCGGTGGTCGGCGGCGGCATGGTCGGCTGCTCGGTGGCCGCGCTGCTCGCCCGCTTCCCCGGCGTCCGGCTGCAGCTCGTCGACGCCGACCCGGCTCGCGCCAAGACGGCCGAGGCGCTCGGCGTCGACTTCGCCGCGCCCGTCGACGCCCTCGGCGACTGCGACCTCGTCGTGCACGCCAGCGCCACCGAACAGGGCCTCACCCGCGCCCTCCAACTCCTCGCCCCCGAGGGCACGGTCGTGGAACTGAGCTGGTACGGCGACCGGCGCGTCAGCCTGCCGCTCGGCGAGGCCTTCCACTCCCGCCGGCTCAGCCTGCGCGGCAGCCAGGTCGGCACGGTCTCCCCGGCCGCCCGTGCCGGCCGCGGCTACGCCGACCGGATGGCCCTCGCCCTCGACCTGCTCGCCGACCCCGCGCTGGACGCGCTCATCACGGGCGAGAGCGCTTTCGAGGAACTCCCCGACGTCCTGCCGAAACTCGCATCCGGTGACATTCCCGCCCTGTGCCACCGGGTGCGGTACGCCGAGACGGGCCTGACCTGAGAAAAGAGTGAGGGAGGGCTGAACGCGGGGAAGCGAAGAGCCGTACTACACGGCATCCCCCGGCAGGCAAGGGCCGGGGGACCAGACGCGCCGCACCTGGAGGGTCGTCCGTTGTTCAGCATCACCGTCCGCGATCACATCATGATCGCCCACAGCTTCCGCGGCGAGGTGTTCGGTCCCGCGCAGCGACTGCACGGCGCCACGTTCCTCGTGGACGCGACGTTCCGCCGCCAACAGCTGGACGAGGACAACATCGTGGTCGACATCGGCCTGGCCACGCAGGAGCTGGGCGCCGTCGTCGCCGAGCTGAACTACCGCAACCTCGACGACGAGTCCGAGTTCGCCGGGATCAACACCTCCACCGAGTTCCTCGCCAAGGTCATCGCCGACCGGCTCGCCGAACGCGTCCACAAGGGCGCCCTCGGCGAAGGCGCCAAGGGCCTTGCGGGGATCACGGTGACCCTGCACGAGTCGCACATCGCCTGGGCGAGTTACGAGCGTGACCTGTGACCGACCTGACCGTGGAGACCGCCAGCCCGGGTGTGGCGAGCGCGGTGCAGGACGCGCAGCTCGCGCGGTCCATGCAGGCCGCCTACGCCGCGCAGATCGTGCCGGGCGCGGGCACCGCGGGAGGTACGGGCACCGCCGACAGGGCACGCCTCGCCTACGTGCCCGTGCAGTCCACCGCCGCCGAGAACGCCGGAATCATCCCCATGGCCCTGCGCACCGTGCACTTCGTCATGCCGGGCGGCGTCGACGACCCGGCCGCGCCCAGCGGCGGCAACGCCTACGACCGCCGGGTCTGCCTGGACCTGCCCGGCTTTGGCTGGCAGGTCACTCGGCATGCCGCGCCCGGCACCTGGCCGAGCCCTGACCGGGCCGCCCGGGACGGGCTCGCCCGCACACTCCGTGACCTGCCGGACGACGCGGTCGTCCTGCTCGACGGACTCGTCGCCTGCGGCGTCCCGGAGATCGTCGTCCCCGAAGCCGAGCGCTTGCGGCTCGCGGTGCTCGTCCACCTGCCGCTCGGTGACGAGACCGGCCTGGACGCGGCCGTCGCCGCCGACCTCGACACCCGCGAGCGCGCGGTGCTGCGGGCCGTGCCGGCGGTGATCGCCACCAGCGACTGGGCGGTCCGCCGCCTCGTCTCCCACCACGGGCTCGCCCCCGACCGGGTGCACGTCGCCGCACCCGGCGCCGACATCGCACCCCTGTCGGCCGGCACCGACGGCGTCTCCCAACTGCTGTGCGTGGCCGCGGTGACCCCGCGCAAGGGGCAGCACCGGCTCGTGAAGGCACTCGCGGCGGTACGGGACCTGCCGTGGACCTGCGAGTGCGTCGGCGGCCTCGGCCACGACCCCGAGTACGTCGCCCATCTGCGCACCCTCATCGACCGGTACGGCCTCGCCGACCGCCTGCGTCTTGCCGGGCCGCGCTCCGGCGCCGACCTCGACGCGGCCTACGCGGCCGCCGACCTGATGGTCCTCACCTCCTACGCCGAGACCTACGGCATGGCGGTCACCGAGGCCCTCGCCCGCGGCATCCCCGTCCTCGCCACCGACGTCGGCGGCCTGCCCGAGGCGGTCGGCCGCGCCCCCGACGGCGGGGTGCCCGGCATCCTCGTTCCGCCGGAGGACCCCGCCGCGCTCGCCGCCGAACTGCGCGGCTGGTTCGGCGAGCCCGACGTACGCCGCCGGCTCAAGGCCGCCGCCCGCGGCCGCCGCGCCGCGCTCGACGGCTGGGCGACCACCGCCCGCAGTCTCGCCGGAGTCCTCCAGCGACTCCCCGAAGCACCGAGGAGGGCGGCATGAGTACCCCGAAAACCGCGTCGACCGGCTCGATTCCGGCCCGGTCGGCACCGCGGGCGCCGATCCCGTCCCAGCCCGGACCGGGCGAGGCCGAGTCCGTGACGGCGCGTGGCAAGGAGTCCGACGCTGCGCGTGGCAAGGAGTCAGTGGCAGTGCGTGGCAAGGAGTCCGACGCTGCGCGTGGCGAGGAGTCAGTGGCAGTGCGTGGCCAGGAGTCCGAGGCGGCGCGTGGCGAGGAGTCAGTGGCAGTGCGTGGCCAGGAGTCCGAGGCGGCGCCGGGGACCGAGGACGCCGGTGACGGGGAGGCGCGAATGCCGGCCGACAGGTTGACCGCGGGGGAGTCCGGCGGCCTCGCCGATACCGACGCTTTCGGTGGGTGGCCCGGTGCGGCGCCCGGTGAGAGAGAGCGCGCCGGTGCGTCCGACAGCGTCGCCGGTGCTCCCGACAGCGTCGCCGGAGGCGAGGCATCCGTGCCCGCCATCGACACCTCTCCCTCTGGGGCCGCGACCGGTGCCGGATCGCCCGTAGCCGTCGTCGCCGGTGCCCCCGCCCCGGTCATCCCCGGTGCCGGTCCTGTCGTACGGCCCGGTGAACGGGCGACCGTACGGTTGCGGGACGGTGGCCCCGAGGAGCCGCCGCGGTACGCGCCCGAGTGGCTGCAACTGCGGGAGGGCGCCGACGCGGCCGGCCGGGCGCAGGAGTTGCTGGATCCGCTCCGGATCCGGCTGGCCGAACTGCCGGGCCGGGCCGATGGACTGGCCGTGCACGACCTGGGCTGCGGCACCGGGTCGATGGGCCGTTGGCTGGCGCCCCGCCTGGACGGCGCCCAGCACTGGATCCTCCACGACCGCGACCCGTACCTGCTGCACTTCGCCGCCGTGGCCTCCCCCCGGTCCGCCGCCGACGGCAGCCGCGTCACGGTCGAGACGCGCCGCGGCGACGTGGCCCGCCTGACGCCGGACGTGCTCGCCGGAGCCTCGCTGGTGACCGCGTCCGCGCTGCTCGACGTGCTCACCCAGGAGGAGGTCGGCGCTCTCGCCGACGCCTGTGCCGGGGCCGGCTGCCCCGCGCTGCTCACACTGTCCGTCGCCGGACGCGTCGAACTCAGCCCGGCCGACCCGCTGGACGCCGAGATCGCGGAGGCGTTCAACGCCCACCAGCGGCGCGGCGGGCTGCTCGGGCCGGACGCGGTCACCGTGACCTGCGAGGCGTTCGCCGAGCGCGGGGCGACGGTACGCGTCTGTCCGAGCCCGTGGCGGCTCGGCCCGGACGAGGCCGCGCTGACCGAGCATTGGCTGCGCGGCTGGGTGGGCGCGGCCGTCGAAGAGCGGCCCGAACTGCGCGACCGCGCCGAGCGTTACCTGCGCGACCGGCTCGCCGCCTGCGCGGCCGGTGAGCTGCGCGCCGTCGTCCACCACAGCGACCTGCTGGCCCTGCCCCGGCCTAGCGGGGGCACGGCGTGAGCGGGCGGGCGGCGGCGGGGACCCGCACCGCGGGAAGCGGCTCGCCCGCGCGGGTGACGCCTACGGAAGCGACACACGCGCGCGAGGGGAACGCCGGCACGCGCCGCGCTTTCGAGGCCGCGACCGGTGGTCCCGGCCACGCTCCCGAAACCACGACCGCCGGTACGGGCCATGCAGTCGAGGTGGCCACGGCACTTCTGGAGCCGCCGGCGCCCGAGGTGGCCATGGCGCTTCTGGAGCCGTCGGCCCACGATGCCGCCACAGCGCTTGCGAAGCCGCCGGCGCCCGAGCCCACGCAGACGGACGTACCCGGCCCGGCGCAGCCCCCCGCCCACCGCCGCCTCGGCTCCCGTGCCCTCCGTACGTACCTCGGCACCGCCGCCGGCGTGGCCATCCTCGCGGTGCTCCTCTGGCGGCTCGGCACCGGTGTGCTGCTCGACGGGCTCCGGCGCATCGACGCCGTTACGGTGCTGGCGGCGCTGGGCATAGGCGTGGTGACCACGGTGTTCAGCGCGTGGCGCTGGCAGTTGGTGGCCCGGGGGCTGCGCATCCGGCTGCCGCTGCGGCCGGCCGTCGCCGACTACTACCGGGCGCTCTTCCTGAACGCGGCGCTGCCCGGCGGGATCCTGGGCGATGTGCACCGGGCGGTGCGGCACGGACAGAGCGCCGGCGACCTCCGGCGCGGGGTGAAGGCGGTCGTACTGGAGCGGGTCGCCGGACAGCTGGCGCTGACCGTCGTCGGCGCGGCGGTGCTGCTGACCCTGCCGTCCCCGGTCCGTGCCGAGGCTCGCAGCTTCGCCCCGCTGGTGGCCCTGGCGGCCGCCGGCGCGCTCGCCATCGTCCTCGCCGTCCGCCTGAACCGCGCGCCCGCGCGTCGCGAAGGCGCCCTCCGCTCCGTCCTCCGCGAGACGCGGCAGGGTCTGTTGTCCCGGGAGGGCGGCCCGGGCATCGCGCTGTGCTCTGCCGTCGTCCTCGCCGGTCACTTCGCGATGTTCGTGGTCGCGGCCCGGGTCGCCGGCTCCGCCGCGCCGGTCGCCGTGCTGATCCCGCTCGCGGTCCTCGCCCTCGTCGCGATGGGCCTGCCGCTGAACGTCGGCGGCTTCGGGCCCCGCGAGGGCGCCACCGCCTGGGCGTTCGGCGCCGCGGGTCTGGGAGCGAGCACCGGGGTCGCCGTCGGCGTCGTGTACGGCGTGCTCGGCCTCGTGGCGAGCGTGCCCGGGGCCGTCGTTCTCGTCGCCCGCCGGCAGGCGGGCCCGCGGGCCGGAGCCCCCGTGCGGGGGCCCGGCCGCGAACCCGCGGCGGACTACCCGCGCCCGTCGGACGAGGTGAGCAACACGGCATACGGCTCGAAGGATTCGACGAGGCTCGCCAGCAGTTTCTTCCCCTTTTCCGCAGAACCCAGGGAAGGACGGCCGATGACGCCCGATTCGGTATAGGCGGACATTCCCACGGTGAGCAGATGCCGGCGGTCGTCGGCGGTGAAATCGGCGGACTCGTAACCAGGGTGGACGAATTCGGGGTGAGCGTGCAGCAGAATGGACGTCTCGATTTCTCCCGCGTGCATGTCGGTGAGCAGCGAGGTCAGCACCCCGGCCCGTTCCCGCGCCGTCTCCCAGTCCTCGGCGGCCGGGAACAGCGCCATCCGCTCCCCACGCGCGGAGGCCTCTTGAACGACGTTGCCCAGTACGTAGTTCCCGCCGTGCCCGTTCACCACGACGAGCGCCTCCACACCCGAGCGACGCAGCGAGTCGGCGATGTCCCCCACCATCGCGTGGAGGGTCGCGGCGGAGATGCTGACGGTCCCCGGCCAGGCCGCGTGCTCGTGCGAGCAGGAGACCGTCACCGGAGGAAGGAGGTGCACCGGATACGCGGTGGCGATCTCCCGGGCCACGGCACAGGCGACCAGTGTGTCCGTCGCCAACGGAAGGAACGGACCGTGCTGTTCGAAGCTCCCGACGGGAAGGACGGCGACCTGTGGTGAAACGCCCGCCCCCCGCGTCCGTACATCCTCCGTGGTGTCCGTCGGCACCACCCCGTAAGCCGCCGCTCGCGCGCCCGAATCACTCATCTTTTCTTGGCCTTTCGTCTCTGCTTAGGAACCAGATCATGACAGAAAACATCGGCGTACTCGGCAAGAAGTCCCCGCGGCGTTCGGGCGCGGAACGCGTCGTGAATACACCGCTGCCCACCGTCTACGGGAAATTCCAGGCGATCGGCTACCTGGACCACGACCGCGGTGACGAGCAAGTGGCCCTCGTCCATGGCGAGATCGGCACCGAGAACGTCCTGGTGCGGCTGCACTCGGAGTGCCTGACCGGGGACGCGTTCGGCTCACAGCACTGCGAGTGCGGCGACCAGCTGGCCTCGGCGATGCGCGCGGTGGTCGCCGAAGGAAGCGGCATCGTCGTCTACTTGAGAGGTCACGAGGGCCGCGGCATCGGACTGCTCGCCAAGCTGCGCGCGATGGCCTTGCAGGCGGAGGGCCTGGACACGGTGGAGGCGAACCTGGCGCTCGGCCTGCCGGTCGACGCCCGCGACTACGGCGTCGCCGCCCAGATCCTGCACGACCTCGGAGTGCGCTCGGTACGGCTGATGTCCAACAACCCGCGCAAGCGGGAGGCGTTGGTCCAGTACGGCATCCAGGTCGCCGAGCAGGTACCGCTGCTGATCGAGCCGTGCGAGAGCAACATCACCTATCTGCGGACCAAACGGGAGCGGATGGACCACATCCTGCCCCACCTGGACGCCGTCGCCCACGGCTCCTGACCCGCCGGCCCCCGTCGACCGATCCCACCACCGGGCGCGGTGCCCGGCGTGCGCCCGACCGCCCGCGCCGCCCCGGTGAGATCGTCCGGTGTGCCGACGCCGGCCCGGCCGCAAGGCAGTGATCCTCCGTGGGAATGGCGGAGTTCTCAGGCTGGAGCGAGCCTGCGGGCCGTTCCGTGCGCTCAGGCGAGGTACCGGCGGTCCAGGCTCTTCGGGACTACGGCCGGATAGTCGAGGTAACGACGGCGTGGCGGGGGCTGCTGCCCTCGTGAGGGAACCAGTTCATGGCCGCCAGGGGCCAAGGTCATGGCCCGCGGTGCGAAGGTGACGTTGTGCTTCACCGCGACGGCCTCCAGATGGTGGGCGACCCCTTCGTGTACGACGTTGTCGTCCCGTGTGACCAGATAGACGAACGTGGGATCGATGTCTCGCAGCAGTGACTTCGGGATGCGCGCCGGCAGGGTGAGCGCGTAGTAGCGCGGCCACTCCCGCAGCCGGTGCCGTTCCAACCAGGAACGGCCGAAGGGGCGCAGACTGGTGAACATGGCGAAGCTCCACTCGAGCTTGATGCCCGCGACGACCAGGAGGAAGTTCACGGCAAAGGCCAGCGCGACGAGGCCGTGGGCGAGGGGCACCCAGCGCGCCGACCGGTCGGGGCCGGGTGCCGAGGAAAGTACCGCTGTCGCGCACAGGGCGCCGTACACCGCCCCCTGGTAGAAATCCTTGATCAGCCAGCCGGCCGACCGGCGCCCCTTGGCGGTCCGTCCGGTCGCCGTGGACAGCAGGCCCACGAGGAGCGCCGCCGCCCATGGGGCCCACGCCGGGCCGCCTGGCTCGATCCGCCCGTCGGGTGAGAACACCGTCACCCACAGGGCCAGCGCCACGACGGAGAACGGGTAGTTGCCCGATACGCCGAACACCAGGTGCATCAGGATCGCGAGTCCCAGGGCCCACCGTTCCTCGCCGGGAAGGCAGGCGAGCACCCCGGCCAGGAGCTCGACGACGATCACCGAGGCCGGCACGGCCCTCAGGAGCCGGGGGAAGTCCGGCAGGCCGAGCAGGCGCAGGTAGTGCGCGGTGACGACGCGACCGGCGCTGCGCTCTGTGAACAGGTACTCGTCGTTGACCTTCAGCAGGGCCGCGGTCAGGTACACGCCTGCCAGGAGGTCCTCGGCGACCACTGCGTGGAGGGGGCTCGAGGCGAACGCCATGACGGCCGCGGCCACGGCTCCGAGCCAGCAGTGGTCCGAGAGCCGGACCTGGGTGGCGAGCATCCAGAAGGCGATCAGCAGGACCACGGCCGTACGGCCGGGGAGGGACGGGATGGTCAACGCGAGCAGCAGGGCCGCCGGGAGGGCGGCCAGCTGCCCGACCGCCGCCATCCGGCGCGGCAGCCGGACGCCGAAGACCGGCGCGTAGTGCTGGCCGGCACCGGCGAGACCATATTCCCAGAGCCGGTTGACCTGATGGAAAAGAAGCGCGGCCACAACCAGAGCCATAGGCGTGAGTCGCAAACTCACTCGCACCCCCGTTTATTTCGCGAGTAATTCAGGTGATCACCCACTGAACCCGATCCTGCATCGTATTGCTCGCGCAGTCAACAACAGTTTTGAGACAGTAAGCGGTTGGCTTCGGCCAATGTCCAACATGGGGCGCTCCATCGCCCAGCACTCGTCTGAGCTGCGCGTTTGCCCGCGCGATTAGTGGAGTTGGTCGTCGAAGTACACAATGAATTTGCAAAGCGGAACCAATGGGAAGTTAACTCGAAAGGCCGCTCAAGTAAAGATTCAGCAAAGCGTTGCGATGAAATTGAACCTACTGCCGCCCTATGGAGTTGGCGCCCGGAACGGATGGGTGAAATAAATTCCCTGGACGCTCGTCCGGGGTTGGATGTAGCTTCCATTTGGCGCCATCGGGGCGCCGAGAGTTCCCTCATTTAATGAATGGGAGAAAGACATGGCTGAGGTCATTGCCGAGACCACCAGCGAGGTCGAGGAGATCGCGGGCGAGGACTTCGAGGTCCTGTTCGGCGAGACCCCGCTGATCATCACCGACAGCGAAGTGCGCAACTGACACAGCGAGCATCCGGCGGTTCGCGCTGACTGATCCGCCCGATCCGGTTCGACCGCTGGCACGCCGTTGAAGAAGGGGGAAGGGCATGGCGGTCCATGTGTTCGTAGGGCCGTCGTGCCCCGAACCCCTGGTGAGACAGCACCATCCGAAGGTCGTGGTGCACGGCCCGGTCCGGCACGGCGACCTGTTCCCGGGAGAGTTCTCCGCCGGAGACATCGTCGTCATCGTGGACGGGATCTACCATCATCGCCTGGCGCTGCGGCACAAGGAGATCTTGGACGCCCTGTCACGTGGGGTGATGGTCATCGGCGCGGCCAGCATCGGAGCGCTGCGCGCCGCCGAACTCGACCGGTTCGGCATGATCGGCGTCGGCCGGGTCTACGGCTGGTACCGCGACGGCGTGTTCGACGGGGACGACGCCGTCAGCGTGGCCCACGGTGAGACGGGCTCGCTCGCCGGACTCAACGTACCCCTGGTGAACCTGCACGCCGCGGTCCTGGCCGCCCAGGAGACGGGCGTCCTCACCCAGCAGGCCGGGCAGAGCCTGACGGAGCACTTGGAGCGGGTGTACTACCCGCTGCGCACCCAGGAGCGGATCCTCGCGGTGGCGCGAGAGCGTGGCGAAGCTGCCTTCGCGGACTGGTACGCCGTCCGCCTCGCCGCCGATCCGGCCTCTTTCGACCAGAAGCGGGTGGACGCGCTCCAGGCCCTGGAGCTGGCCGAACACCTCGACTCCCGGCCCCACACCGCACGGCCCGCCGCAACGGCAGCCGGCCGGCCGGCCGAGTCGCCAGAGGTATGGCCACTCCCGGCTCCGCCCGCGACGAGCGACCGGGATTGGCGCACCGAGTACCACCGACGCTGGCGCAACCTGTTCGCGCCCGCCGACCCCCTGCTCCGGCACCGGGTGGCCTACCAGCAGATCTTCGCCGCGGATTTCCCCGACGTCTGGTGGGACTTCCTGCGGTGCCGCGCGGCCGCGCCGGGCGCCGGGTCCCCTGGCGGCTTCCGGGAGCACGTGCTGCGGCAACTCGGGCCCACCGCCGCCCGGTGGCATGACGACCCGGCTCTGCGGAACCGCATCACGGCCTTGCTGTGCCCGCTACCCGATCTGGCCGACCCCCGCGAGGCGGAGCTGCTGCTGCGGCGAGAGTCGGCCGCGGACCGGGCCCGGGTCACCGACTGGCTGGAGCGCACCCGCCACCATCTGGACACCCACCTGGACCGCAGCCTCGCCCAGATATCCGAGGCCACCTGCGCACGGTTGCTCCGCCTGATCTGGAACGTGCGCACCGATGCCGAGCTGAACACGGAATACACCCGGCGCGGCCTCCCGTCCCTGCGCCACGCGGCGGTCGCCCTGCGCCCCTTCGCCATCGGCTACCTGGGCTCTCGCACAGCGCAACAGCCCGTCGGAGGCGAGGCACGTGCATAAGCTCAGACTGCCCGGCACACACCGCGCGGTCCCTCCCGAGACCACTTGGGAGCGGATCGCGCCCCGTCTGCACCGCTATGGCATAACCCGGGTCGCCGACGTCACCCGCCTGGACAACATCGGCATCCCCGTCTTCCTCGCCGTACGACCCGAGTCGGAGACCCTGGCCGTGTCCCAGGGCAAGGGTGCGTCGCCGCTGCTCGCCAAGGTCTCCGCCGTCATGGAGTCCATCGAGTTGTGGCACGCGGAACGGCCGCCCCTCGACACCTTCACCGCCACGCCCGAGAGCCTGCGCCTGCCGTACGCCCTGACCGACCTGAACCTTCGGGTGACGGACGACTGGACCGGGCAACTGCGGCTGCCGTGGGTCCAGGCCCGGTCACTCACGGACGACCGGGCCGTACCGGTGCCCCTCGACCTCGTCCGGCTCTCCTACAGCGGACCGCACTTCTGGCGCCCGCGCCTCTTCGAGTCCAGCAGTACCGGGCTCGCCTCCGGCAACACCTTCACCGAGGCCTGCCTGCACGCCCTTTACGAGGCGGTAGAACGCGACGTCCTCGCCGCCCTCCCGTCCGCTGCCGACCGTGGACGACTGACGATCGTCCCCAGCACGATCCAGAACACGCACCTGCGGTCGCTGCTCGACCTGCTCACCGACGCCGGAGTGGACTTCCACCTCTCCTGCATCCCGAATCGCTTCGCGGTGCCGACGTTCGCCGCTTTCGTGTGGTCACCCCTCTTCCCCATCGTCTGCGCGGGCTCGGGCAGCCATCTGGACCCGGTGGTCGCCATGTCGCGGGCCCTGACCGAGGCGGTGCAGAGCAGGCTGACCGAGATCAGCGCCACCCGTGACGACATCCCCTCGGACCAGGACACCTGGCGGGACGCGTGTTCGGAGCCCCGCTTTCCCGCCGGCCCGGACGCGGTGAGCCTCGACGAGGCGCTGCGCGGCCAGGGAGCAGCTCACCACGACATGGAGGAAGAGCTGGCGGACATCACGCGGCGGATCACACAAGTCACCGGCCATGCGCCGCTGGTGGTCCAGCTGTCCGACCCGGCCGAGCCGTTCTGCGTCGTCCGGGTCATCTGTCCCGGCCTGTCCTTCGCGGAGGGACGCACCCTGTCCGCCTGACGCCCAGCACCTGTGACGCACAGGACCAGCCATTGCGAGGTTTCCAGTGAAGACTCAGCGGGACCGGTTCCGGCACCCGGAGGGATACGTCCTCGAGTACGAGGTGACCGTGCCCTACGTCGTCGAGAGCCCCTACCTGCACATCCTGTTCCACGGATTCAGCCGCATCGAGAAGCACGTGCCGCCGGTCTTCGCCCGCAAGCAGTGGAAGCAGGCCGAGCAGTCCGTGTGCCTGTCCTTCTCCGACCCGATCCACCTGCACACCCAGGATTCATGCTGTGGCTGGTTCCTCCTGGGCGAAGAGGAGTTCGCGCCACGGATCCACGAGCTTCGCGCCGCCCTGCTGGAACGGCACGGGCTGCGCGGCACCGTCTGGCACGGCCTGTCCTCGGGCGGCTATGCGGCACTCAAGCACTGCATGCGGGCGGGCGGCGACGACCTCGCGTTCGTCATCGCCCCGCACGACGACCCGACGATCCTGCCCCAGTGGGAGCGCGAGGCGGTGCCCTTCACCCACCTTCCCGGCATGGCCGCACCACAGAAGACGACCGACATCATCGCCGACTGGGCCGCGCCCGGCGCCGGACGCTACCTCCACGCCCTGGTGTCGGAGAAGGACTCCTACTTCGCACTGCACCACCTGAGGCCCATCATGGCCGGCCTGGGCGGCCACCCGAGCGCCCGGGCCGTCATGCTCCGGGACGGCCGAGGCCACGGCTTCATCCGGGACGCCGACTACGACTCCCAGCTCCAGCAGGCCATCCAGGGCTGGGAGAACTACCGACTGCACCGCAGCACTGCGGCGTCGAGCACCGCTGAATGAGCACAGCCGAGCAGCAAACAGAAAGGAGGACTGAATGTCCGAGGTCGAGGTCGTGCTGTCCACACCCCTCGCCCGGTTCGCCGGCGGTGAGACCAGGTTCCAGGTACCCGTGGGCACGTTCCGGGAGGTCATCGACAAGGTGTACGAGCGTCATCCGGCGCTGCGACAGCGCCTGGCGGACACCTCCGGTGGCTTCCTCCCCTTCGTGAGTGTCTATCTGGGTGAGGACAACATCCGCGACCTCGGCTCGCTGGACGTCGTCGTCACGCCCAGGACCACCGTGATGATCATGTCGGCGGTGGCCGGTGGCTGACCGAGTACGGCGGCGGACCATCCGTGAGGCGACGGCGGCCGACGCGGGAGCCATCCATGAGATCTACGGGGGCGGTGACGTCGAGGAGTTCGCCCTCCGGGTGACGGATCGCGTCACCGCGCCCGGCACCACGCACTACGTCGCCGAGTCCGAGGGCCGGGTTGTCGCGGCCTTCGCCCTCACCGCGCTGGGACGGCTCAGGCCCGGGGGGAAGAGCCGGCTGATCCTCCACGAGATCAAACTCCGGCCGAACGTACGGGGCACGGGCATCGCCGACGACATCTTCGACTGGCTGGCGACAAGCCTCGGCGTGGGCACCGACCGGGAGCTGCTGGCCATGGCCTCGCTCGGTCAACGCCCGTCCACCTTCGACACATTCGGGCTGACCGAATCCCACCACGTGTTCCGGTGGCCCGTCCGGGAAGGAGGTGAGCCGCGGTGACGCACCGCCCGTCCCTTCCGGAGGAGTTCTCCGGCTGGCTGGCCGGTCTGCGGTCCTGGGCGGCCAAGTGCCCGAAGGGAGACGACCTCTGGCGCCCCGCGGCAGCCCAGGGACTGCTGTCCCTGGCCGTCCCCGAGTCCGCGGGTGGCAGCGGCGCCGGGTACGAGGCCGCGTGCCTGGCCCTCGAGGCGTTCGCCGAGGAGAGCGGACTGAGCGGTCCGCCGTTCGCCATGGCCGCACAGATGTGGGCCTGCCAGGAACCACTGCTCGAATTCGGCAGCGGAGCCCAGCACGACCGGTATCTGGCCCCGCTCCTCTCGGGCACCGCGGTCGGCGCCTTCGCGGCAACCGAGTACGAGTCCGGCTCCGACCTGCTGTCCCTGCGCGCCCGCGCCGAACGCGACGGCGAAGGACGCTGGCGACTGAACGGCGCGAAGACCTTCGTCACCAACGGGCCGACCGCCGACGTCTTCCTCATCCTCGCCCGCACCACCGAGGGCAGCGCCCTGTCCGGGCTCACCGCGTTCCTGGTCCCCCGGGGCACTCCCGGCCTGCACGTCGGCACGGTCATCGACAAGGCCGGCCTGGCCGGTGCGGACCTGGGCTCACTGCACATCGACGACTGCGTGCTCGACGACAGTGACGTGCTCGGTGGCCCGGGCGGCGGTTTCGCCGTGCTCATGCATGCCATGCGCCACGAGCGGGCGTTCATCCTCGCCCCGGCGCTCGGACTGATGGCCCGAGCATTGCGCCAGGCCGTGGAACACGCCCGGACGCGCCGCCAGTTCGGGCACCCTCTCGCGTCCTACGACACGATCCGCCGGCGCCTGGTCCGCATGCACGTGGCCCTGACCAGCGCACGGGAGCTGCTCCACGCCACGGCCCGCCGCGCGGACGCGGGCGCCCTCGACCACGGCCGTTCCTCGCTGACGAAGCTTCACGTCAGCACCGAGTTCAACCGGTTCTGCCAGGAACTTCCGGACGTGTACGGCGGCTACGCACTGCTGCCGGAGACAGGGGCGGCCGCCCTGCTGGCAGACGCGGTGGCCAGCAGGTACTACTCCGGAACCTCGGACATGCAGATGAAGATCATTGCTGAAGGGCTGGGTTTGTGATGGCAGAAGACTCCGTGCTGCGCTCCGTGCTGGCCGCGGTCCGGGAGGTGGCGCCGGGAGCAGTGGTGGAAGAGACCACCCAGCTCATCGCCCACCGCATCATCGACTCCCTGTCGCTGTTGAGTCTGGTGGCGCTGCTGGAGAAGGAGTTCTCCGTCACCGTACGCGACTCGGAGATCCTCCCGACCCATTTCGAGACCCCGCTCGCCATCCGGGCGTTCCTGAAGTCCAAGGGGCATTGATGACTACCAGCCGATCGCTGGTGGACGACCTGCGGACGACGGCTGCCCGCCACGGCGGCCGCACCGCTGTCATCGACGGCACCGGCACGCTCAGCTACGCCCGGCTGGACGGTATGGCCGAGCACATCGCCCAGGCCCTGCGCGAGGCGGGCGTCCGGCCCGGAGACTGCGTCGCCTGGCACGGAGCGAAGTCCCGCCTGGCGGTGGCGGCCGTGCACGGCATCCTGCGTTCCGGGGCGGGGTATGTGCCCGTCGACCCGGACGGCCCGATCGCCCGCGCGCGGCTCATCGTCGACCGCAGCCGGCCCCGAGCCATCGTGACGGACACCCACGCCCGTGGCCAGTGGCACACGACCGCCCCTGACCTCGACTGGCGGATGCTGCCCACGGGGTCTGCGGAGGACGACCCCCTGTGGTACGCGATCCCGGCGGCCTCCCCGCGCGTGCCACTGCCGGATCTCGCCTATGTGTTCCACACCTCCGGCAGCACCGGCCACCCCAAGGGAGTGGCGCACACGCATGCGAGCGCCTCGGCCTTCGTCGACTGGTCCGTCGACGAGCTGCGGCTCTCCGAGCAGGACGTGATCGTCAACTCGGCTCCCCTGCACTTCGACCCCACCACGCTGCACCTGTTCGGTGCCGCGCGGGTGGGCGCCGCCGTCGCCCTGATGCCCGCCTCGATGGCTCCCTTCCCGGCCGGTTACATCGACTTCTGCCGTCAGGTGGGGGGCACGGTCTGGTACGCCGTGACCTCGACCCTGGTCTGGCTCGCCCGCCGGGGAAAGGACCTGTTGCCGCAGCTCGGATCGCTGCGCGCCGCCGTGGTGGGTGGTGAGGTGCTGCCGCCGGGCGACGTGAACACCCTGTTCGGGGCCGTACCGGGGATACGGCTGCTCAACGTGTACGGACCGACGGAGAGCAACGTCTGCACCTTCCAGGAGATCCGGGGGCCACAGCCGCTCGACGCGGTCATCCCCATCGGCAGGGTGCTGCCCGGTGCCGAGATCGTGGTGGTGGACGAGGAGCTGGAACCGGTGCAGCCCGGCAGCGCGGGACAGCTGCTGGTCCGCGGCAGCATGCTGATGGAGGGCTACCTGGACCCGGAGCAGACGGTCCGCGCCTTCGTGCACACCGCGGACGGCCGGCGGTGGTACGCCACCGGGGACACGGTCCGGGAGAACGCGACGGGCGAGCTCGAATTCATCGGCCGCCGGGACGCCCAGGTCAAGTCGCGCGGCTTCCGGGTCGAGCTGGGCGAGATCGAGAGACATCTGCACGCCTTCGACGGCATCCACGAGTGCGTGGTGGTGGCCACACCGGACGCCCTCTTCTCCACCTTGATCACGGCGTTCGTGAGCGCGGACGGCATCGACGACGTGAAGGCGCTGCCCCACCTGCTGCGGGACCGGCTGCCGCACTACATGATCCCGCAGCGGGTCGTCCTGGCCACCGGCGAGCTGCCGAGGAACTCCAACGGCAAGGTCGACCGCAAGGCTCTCACCGAGCTCGCCGCGTCCCCGGCCCTCGGCGACAGCCCCGGGCTCACGATCGTCCGCTGAAGAAAGGCCGTGTCCGTGTCGCTCTCCTCAACGGCCGGTGTCGCTTCCGACGACGCCGTCGAAGTCCTCAAGGTCCCCGACTTCAGGCGGCTGTGGGCGGCCAACGGATTCCGGTACGCGGCCGCCGAGGTGGCCTCCTTCGCCCTGCCGGTCACCGCCCTGCTCCTGCTGCACGCCCGGCCTCTGACGATGAGCCTGATCTTCATGTGCAGCAGGGCCGGGTTTCTCACCATCGGGCTGCCGGCCGGGGTGTGGATCGACCGCTGGCGCAAAAAACCCGTAATGATCTGCGCCGACATCGCGTACGCGGCCGCATTCGCCAGCGTGCCGCTCGCTTACTTCCTGGGCGTCCTCACCGTCGCCCAACTCGTCGGGGTGGCCCTTGTGGTGAGTCTGGCGGGCGTCTTCTTCGACGTGGCGCACAGCAGTGTGCTGCCGTACGTGCTTCCGCGGCGGCGCGTGGCGGACGGGAACGCCCGGCTGCAGAGTTCCGAGACGGCCATCCAGGCTGTCTCCCCCAGCGTCGCGGGCGTGGTGACGCAGAGCGTGGCCGCCCCAATCCTGTACTGCTTCGCGGCGCTGGGCCATCTCACGTCGCTCCTGATGCTGCGGCGGATCCATCCGCAGGGGGACATCGCCCGGGGCAGGTCCGACACCCAGCAGAAGTTCGGGAAGGAGATCACGGACGGGATCCGCGTCCTGTTCCGGCAGCCGCTGCTTCGGCTCCTGCTCAACCAGGCCGCCCTCAACAACATCGGCGCCGGCATCCTCCTGTCGATGCTGCCGGTCTTCCTCCTGACGGAGATCGGGATCGCCACCTGGCAATACGGGCTGCTGTCCACCCTCGGAGCCGTGGCCGGTTTCGCCGCCTCCCTGCTGGCCCCACGACTGCGCCGGAGGTTCGGCGAGATTCGCATGACGCTCGTCTTCTCCGCCTTGACCCCGTTCGCCGTGCTCGCGGCGCCGCTGGCCGGAGTGTTCCGTCAGGCCGCGGTGCCTCTCATCGCGGTGGCGGAGGTCCTCATCGGCATCGCCATCGTCGGCAGGGCCGTTTCCACCGCCGGGCTCCGCGCACGGGTGACCCCCGACGCGTACATGGGACGAGTCACGGCGGCCTACAGCGTCGTCATCCAGGGGGCCACCCCGCTCGGGGCGTTCGCCGGGGGCCTGATCGCCGACCACTGGTCCACCGGTACCGCCTTGTGGGCCGGCGGGCTGGTCATGGCCCTGCCCCTCGTCCTCCTGCTGTTCTCCCCGCTGCGCCGCCACCACGCGCTTCCGGCCGAGTGGGAGGTGTGAGGGCGGCGCGCTTTTCGACCACCACAGGAAAACGAACGGTTCGTTTGGAGGAACACATGACCCCACTGGAGCAGGCCGCCCTCGAGTACGAGGAACACGGCTTCGCGATCATCCGCGACGTCATACCCGAGGATCTTCTGGAAGAAGCGCGCAGGCACGTCGAGTGGCTGACCGCCAAGTATCCGGAGCTGCGCCCCGAGCACTTCCACCACCCGCTGATCCGCAACGACGCGTTCTGGGTCCGGCTGGTGTCGGACCCGCGGCTGGTGGACATCGGCGAGCACTTCCTCGGCCCCGACCTCGCCTGTTTCACCGCGCACTACATCTGCAAGCCGCCGTACGACGGCCAGCCGGTGCTGTGGCACCAGGACGGCGCCTACTGGAAGCTTGCGCCGATGCAGGCGCTGACGGTCTGGCTGGCCATCGACGAGAGCACTACCGAGAACGGTTGCCTGCGCATGATCCCCGGTAGCCACAAGCTGCCGCTCCACCCGCCGAACCTGCGCACGGACAAGCCCAACATGCTCTTCTCGGAGGCCGACACCGACCTGGTGTCTCGGTGGGCCGCGGAACGGGGTGTCGTCGAGATCGAGCTGAACCCCGGCGACGTCTCGATCCACCATCCGCACCTGCTGCACTGCTCAGAGGCGAACACGTCGCCCAAGCGGCGCTGCGGGCTCGACATCGGATACATCGCGACGTCCACCCGTATCGAGAGTCAGGGCGTGTACCTGGATCCGGTGCTGGTCCGCGGTGAGCCCGTCGACGGTGTCAACGCCTACCGGAAGCGGCCGCGGTACACGCCGAACGAGACCATACCCTTTGCGGGACACGAGACCTGGAACGACCAGCCGGGCGTCGCCCAGGAAGGGGCTTCGTCAGGGGAGGCGCCCCTCGCGACGACCGAGCGCATGATCGAGCGACTGCAGGAGGGCACCGTTGCCCGCTGAAGCGCGCCCCGGCCAGAGGATTGTCCACCTACGCGACCGGGACGATGACCAGCGCATGAAGGACGTCATCTACGTCCACCCGCCGAGCTACAAGGGGAAGGAGTTCCAGAATCCGGCGGGACTGCCGCGCCCCGTGGTGGCCGGGCTGCCCTTCCCCTGGGTCACCCCGATGGCGGACAGCGGGCCGCTCTTCCGGGAAGTCGAGCGGGTCAAGGCGGAGCTGTGCCGCCGTCTGTGGGGTTGCCAGGTCTGCGGGAACGACCTCGACACGACCGCATGGGTGGCGCTGGAGAGGCCCGAGGACGGGTCGCCTGTGATCACGTCCTCCGCGATTCACCGCGCGTGCCTGAGCCTCGCGGTGGAGCACTGCCCGGTCCTGGGCAACGCGGCGAACGGCTACGCCTTCACCGAGGTCTTCGAGGACGACATCGAGGCGACCGCGGGCGAAGGCACGCACGAGCGGGCTCCCAAGACCCGTTGGCATTTGCGGCCGGTGTCCGAGACCTCACGGCCCGACCGCGCCAGAACCTTCCTCTCTCTCGCCCAGGTGCGCGAAGGGGCATGAGAGGAGACCGTGCCGTGCCACCTCCAACGCCCTGAGGGACAACAGTCCGTCCCCACGTCTTCGTAGCCGCGCCCGCTCGCGTCCCGGCCGCCCGGCGGAGCGTCGGGCGCGGCTCCGGTCAAGAACTGACGGCAGTGGGTGGGGTATCGGTCTCAGGGGAAGGTCCTGTGGTGCGGGCGCACTTGGACGCGACGCGTGCGAGGCTCTCGCGATGTCGTGCTGCAGGGGGGACGGGCATGGAGTCGGTACTCGCGAACATCGTGATGGGGCTGGTGACCAGCCTGCTCGGCGGCGGGTTCGTCTGGTTGTGGGAGCGGGCCAGGCGCATCCGGGCAGTGAACAGGAGGGCGGCGTTCTTCGGTGTCCGGCCGGGCCAGACCTGTCTCGTCGTGCTGGGCAGCAAGTACAACGCGCCCGGCACCGCGCATTATCGGGATGTCCGTGCCGTGGTCGAACTGGCCTTGCTCGCGGGGGTGCTGGGCTGCCAGGTGACCGTGGAGACCGGCGAGTTCGTGGGCAGCAACGGTGACCGCACCGAGTTCTGCGTCGGCGGCCCGACCGGGGACGCGAACGTCCGCACGAAAGGTCACCTCGCGGCACACCTCCCCGGCGTCACGGTCCATCCCTACGACGTCACGCGCCCGGACTCGGTGGCCATCGAGGTCGGCGGGGAGAAGTTCCTCTTCGACCGCGGCAACGAGGAGTACGCCCTCGTCGCGAAGTTCAAGCCCGTGGAGTCCAGCAGACCTGTCTTCGTGGTGTCCGGGCAGACGTCGGTGGCCAACCTGGCGGCGATCCACTTCCTCCGGCGCGAACACGCCAGGGTGGCCGAGCGGCTGCCCTCGATCGAGCGCTTCTGCCTCCTGATCAAGGTCTCCGGCATCGGAACCTACGAGTTCCACCGAGCGGAGCTGGAGCGGGACGTCTCGGCGGCGGCGTTCGGGGTCCCACCGGGCACCACGGCGGCCGCCTGAGCCGGCATCAGGGTCAGTGAGTCCCTCCGCCGGTTGTGCACCCCGTACCACCGGTGACCCCGAGGTACGTTGAACCACCCGAAGAAGTCCGCCGTACAGACGCCGGACCGGCCGGCGACAGCAACTCGCATCCTGAAGCGGCGGTGAAGCTCGGGTGACGGCCGGTGTCGCGGGTGATACTGGAGCCGGGGGAGGAGGAACCTGTCGTGGACGAGGCTGAGTCGGGGCCCGGTTTCCGCCTGGATGGTGCCGCACGCGCCAAGGTGGCGGAGGAGCTGTGGCGGAACTGGTGGCTGGCGGGGCGCGGTATCGCCCTGCTCTTCGGGTTCTCGGGGGTCGGCAAGTCGGACCGTGTCGTCTGGCCGCTCCGCCAGTGGGCGGCGGGCCGAGGTGTGCCCACTGCCTGGGTGGACGTGCCCATTGATGCGCTGGACGCGGACAGCGGGCTCGCCGCCCGGATCGCGGAGGACATGGACGGCACCGAGTACGCCTCCCTGCCGCCGACGGTGGCGAAGGGCACCTCGTTCGCCTCCGTGGTCCTCCCGCTGCTGCGGGCGGGCGCGCTGATCGTCGTGGACGAGTTCCAGCGGCTGCTCGACTCGCAGGGCCGGCCGTCGCCGTCCATGGCACAGACACTCGAAAAACTCGCCCGGCGTCCGGCGGACAAAGGCTGCCTGCTCCTGGTCACCAACCGGCATGTCGACTGGAGCTGGACCAGACAGCTCTACGTGACCGAACTGATGCCGCCCGAGGACGCCGACGCCGTCTCCATCGTTCTGGAGAACCTCAACGGCGAGGAGGACGACGCCCGGTTTCCCCACGGCCGACGGCTGGAAGTCGTGCGCCGCCTCGGCCGGAACCCCGAAGTCCTGCGACTGCTCGGTCTGTTGCTCAAGACATACGTTCTGGATGATCTGCTCCCGCCGATCGGTGACGTTCCCGAGGAACCCTTCGATCCGCGGTTCGTCGAGGACATGGAACGGGACCTGCTGGCGCGGGCCGCCGGGGACCTGCCGGAGCCGGCCCGCGCGTTTCTCCGTGACATGTCGGTGATCCGGGACTGGGCCGCCTGGGACCTCGTCGAGGCGATGGGCCACGGCCGGGGTGACGTCAGGGAACTCGTGCGGGAGACACGCGAGCGCTACCTCCTGCAGAGCCGCGCCCTCACCGGGCCGCGTGCGGCGGAGCACGGCGGTGGCCACCACCAGGTCCATCCCCTGGTCCGGGAGGTCGATGTCGTCCACTTGCGCCGGGACAACGCGGCATGGCGGGCCGCGCATCTTCGCGCGGGCGGCTGGTACGCCAAAAAGCTGAAGGCCATGCAGGGTGTTGCCGTCCACGACCGTACGCTGACGCTGGGCCTGGACGGCGCCCGGTACCACTACACCGCTGCGGACGCCGCGGACGCTCTGCTCACGGCCATGGAGCCCGCCCGGCGCTACATCGAGCAGCGCTATGGATGGGCGCCGGTGCCCGTGAGTTCCCGCGGAGAGCGAGACGCCCGCATCGCCCTGCTGGAGGCGTACACGAGTCGGTGGGGCACGCCTGCCACGCACTACTATCTGGCCAACCTGCTGCGTGACCGGGGCGGACCGGACGATCTGCGCCAAGCGCTCGTGCACGCGCGACAGGCGACCGCGGGCCAGGAGCACTCGCATCCATGGGTGTTGTGGATCAAGCTGGTGCACGCCGTCGACGGGCCGGAGGCCGCGATCGCGGCGGCCCGTGAGGCCATCACCCACGTCTCGCCCGCCAAGAACCTCTACTCGATCTACGGGGCCTTGGGGAGCTACCTGGCCGAACTCGGCCGGACCGGCGAATCCGTCGCCGCGTTGCGCACAGGCGCCGAGCACGCGACCGGCAGCGCGGAGCGGCTGGCCCAGCTGGCCGCCCAGATCGCCGCGGGCGAATCGACGGACGGGCTGCTCCGCGACGTCTGCGCATGGCTGCGGAGCGAGCCGAAAAGGGACCTGCAGAGCATACTGGCGGAGGTGCTCCTGTTGGAGCGCGAGGGGCGTTGGGAGGAGGCCGTCGCGCTGGTCGTCGAAGGCCGGCAACGCCAGCCCAGATACGCCCCGTTCACCCTCCACGAGGCCCTGTGCCGGCTCGCGCTCGATGACGCCGCGGCGGCCCAGGACGCCTTGGACCGGTTCGCGGACCTCCGCTTCGAGCGGGGTTCGGTCGTCACCTGGTGTGCCAGCTTCGTCGCCCTGAAGCTCGGCCGCCTGTCGCGTGCCGCGGAGTTGCTGAGCGACTACCTCGGCACCGACGTCTGCGACTCGGCGCCGGACCAGATCCGCGCCAGCCTGCTGCGTTCGTGGGACACGGTCGTCGCCAGACCGGGCCTGCCCATTCCCTCCCTGGCCTTTCCCGCCTTGCCGACCGCCCTCAGCGGTCTGCCAGGCGTCATTGTCCGGTCCCTGTACGGAGGCCCCGTCTTGCCGCAGCACCAGCCGACCGTCGACGGTCCGGCCCCCGACGGCCGTCTGCGCATCCTCGCGATCGCCACCGAGTGGTCCTCGGGCAAGGGCGGCGTGAGCACGTTCAACCGGCGTCTGTGCCTGTCACTGGCGGAGCATGCGCAGGTGACGTGCCTCGTGCTCCGAGCCGGCGACAAGGAACGGAAGGATGCCGCGGCGGGGAACGTCGTCCTGGTCGAGGCACGGGAAGCTCCTGGCGCCTCGGACGCCGAACGGCTCTCCTACCCTCCGGCGTTCGCGGAGGATGCCCTGCCCCAAGTGATCATCGGGCACGGGCGGTGGACCGGCCGGGCAGCGGACCGTATGGCCGTCGACTTTCCCCTCGCGAAGATCCTGCACTTCCTCCATGTCATCCCGGACGACATCGAACGGTTCAAGGGCGAACGCCAGGTGGACGCGGCGGTGCTGGCGGAGGAACGGCAGGAGGTCGAACTGGCCCTGGGCGCCGCCGCCCACCGTGCCGTGGCGGTAGGGCCACGTATCCATGAGTGGTTCCTGCACGACCTGGACGCCCGTGGAGTCGACCCGGACCAGCTGGTCCGTTTCGATCCCGGATTCGACCCCGGCGCCGCGCGGGACCGGCCACCGATGGGACGCTGCACGGTGCTCATCGTCGGCCGGACGGAGGACTACCGGCTCAAAGGCCTCGATCTGGCGGCACGTGCCTTCAACCAGGCACGGCAAGGTCGCCGGCCCGGCCTGCCCCGCCTCGAACTCCTCGTACGCGGCGCTCCTCCGGAAGCCCCCACGGAGCTGGAGAAGAAGATGCGTGAATGGGCGGGAGACGCATCGCTTCCGGTGCGGGCTCGTGCCTACTCGACCGACGACGAGGTGCTGAGAGCGGACTTGCGCGGGGCCAGCCTGGTGTTGATGCCGTCACGGGCGGAGGGCTTCGGCCTCGTCGCGGCCGAGGCGATCGCCGCGGGCACGCCGGTGCTGGTGAGCAGCGAGAGCGGGGTGGCGGAGTTGCTCGAGGAGTTCGTGCCCGAGGAGGTCAGCCGCATCGTGGTGCCGACGGTCGGCGACGACGCCCGGGACGTCGCCGAGTGGACCAAGGCCATCGAGGGCGCCCTGCGCCGCCCGGATGCCGAGTTCGCCGCGACGGCACGGCTCAGCACCCGCCTGGCGGCGGAACGAACGTGGTCGGAGGCGGCAAGGGCCCTGCTGGAGCATGTCCAGGCCCCGGCAGCGGACGCGCCGCACGCCGTCTGAGAACCGACCCGCGACCGATCTCGCCCGCGCCTGCCGCCAGGGAGGCGCCCGTGCCGGCCCTCAGTCCACCAGCGCCTCGTGCACCAGCCGCCGTACCTCCGGGAAGACCTTCAGGGTCTTCGGGCGGACCTGGCTCATGAACTGCACGGTGAGGTCGTGGCGCCGGTCGACCCAGAAGGCGGTGGTCGCCGCGCCGGTCCAGCCGTAGGTGCCGGCGCTCGACGGGGCCAGGGTCCGGGACGGGTCCACCACCACGGAGACGTTGAAGCCGAAGCCGAGACCGTCATTGCCGGGCTCCTGGTGGACGGGGGCGCCGAAGTCGCGCAGGATCGCCTCGCCGGGCAGCTGGTTGCGGGTCATCCGGGCGACGGTGTCGGCGGACAGCAGCCGGGTGCCGTCCAGCTCACCGCCCCGGCGCAGCATCTCCATGAACCGGTGGAAGTCGAGGGCCGAGGAGACCAGGCCGCCGCTCCCGGACAGGAACCGCGGCCTGCCGTGCACCGGCAGTCCCGGCGCCGGGCGCATCCCGCCGTCCTCGGTCTCGCCGTACAACTCGGCGAGGCGGCCGGCTTGTTCGGGCACGATGTGGAACCCGGTGTCGGTCATGCCGAGCGGAGCGAGGATCCGCTCCTGGAAGAACGCGTCCAGCGGCTGCCCGGAGACCACCTCGACGACCCGGCCCAGCACATTGGAGGCGACCGAGTAGTTCCACTGCGTGCCCGGGTCGAACTGCAGTGGCATCCGCGCGTACACCTCGACCGTCTCGGCCAGACCGGCACCCGGCGGCACCGAGTACTCCAGACCCGCGGCGCGGTACAGGGCGTCCACCGGGTGCTTGTAGTAGAAGCCGAAGGTCAGGCCCGCGGTGTGGGTGAGCAGGTGCCGGATGAGGATGGGGCCCGAGGCCGGGCGGGTGCGCACGTCGGCGCCCGAACCGCCCTCGTACACGACAGGGTCGGCGAACACGGGCAGATGGTGGTCGAGCGGGTCGTCCAGGGACAGCCTGCCCTCCTCCACCAGCATCAGCACCGCGACCGCGGTCACCGGCTTCGTCATCGAGTAGATCCGCCACAGCGTGTCCGGCTGGACCGGCAGCCCGGCCGCGACGTCGCGCCGGCCGTACGTGGTGAGGTGGGCGACCCGGCCGCCGCGGGCCACGGCCACCAGGTACCCGGGCAGCCGCCCTTCGTCGACGTAGCGGGCGAAGTGCTGGTCCAGGCGGTCCAGCGCCCCGGGGTCCAGCCCCGCCTCGCCCGGATCGGCTTCCTGCCGCAGCTGTCCCATCGCTCTCCTCCGCTCGCGTCGTACGCGGTGCGCTCCGACCACCCCGCCGGCCCGCACTCGCTCTCATCGTCGCGCAGGAACACCGCCCCGTACCCGCTCATCAGCGGTGTGTGTGATCGACGCGACGCTTCCGGACCCGGGCAGCGCGCCGGCCAGCGGCACCCCGAGCGCGGCCACGGCCGCCAGGGCGAGCAGCGCCGGCCCGGTGCCCGCACCCAGCAGCGTGGTCGCCGCGGCCACCCCCACGGCCGGGCCGACGTTCAGCGCGGTCTGCTGCAGCCCGCCCGCCACTCCGGCCACCGCCACGTCCGCCCGCCGCACGACCACATGGGTGGCCGCCACCATCACCGTGCCGAACCCGGCGCCCAGCAGCGCGAACCCGCACGCCAGTGCGGGCGTGGCGGTGGCCCGGGACAGCACGAGGACACCGAGCGCGAGCCCCGCCGTCGCGGCACCCGTCGTACCGCGCGCCCCGAACCGGCGCAGCACCACGGGACACAGTGACGCGGCCAGGATCATCAGTACCGCCAGCGGCAGGCCGCGCAGCGCGCTGTGGAACGGGTCGAGGCCGAGGCGGCGCTGCAGTACGTACGTGGCCACGAACAGGGTGCCGAACAGCGACGCGGAGACGGCGACGAGGATACCGAGGGCCGCCCCGACCGTCCGTGAGCCGATCACCTCGGGCGGCAGCAGCGGGCTCGCCGTGCGCCGTTCGTGCCGGACCAGGGCGGCGGCCGCGAGCAGGGCGATGACGCCCCCCACCGGGGAGGCGGGCCGGACGGTCAGCGTGTGCACCAGACAGGACAGCGTCACCGCGAGCAGTACGGCACCGGGCAGGTCCAGCGCGGTCCGGGGGGCCGCCGGGCCGGGGTCCGGCCGCAGCAGGGCCGGCAGGCCGAAGGCGAGCGCGGGCAGCACGTTGAGGAAGAACACCGCCCGCCAGCCCAGGCCCGACACCAGCGCCCCGCCCACCAGCGGGCCCGCTGCCGCCGCCAGCCCGATCGCGCCGGTCCGCACGGCGAGGGGCGTCGCGAGCCGGTCCGGCGGGTACGCGGCCCGCAGCATCCCGAGCGTGGCCGGCTGCAGCAGCGCCCCGAACACCCCCTGCACCGCGCGCAGTCCGATCACCCAGCCCACCCCGGGGGCCAGGCCGACGCCCGCCGAGGCCGCGCCGAACCCCAGCATGCCGAGCGCGAACACCCTCCGCTGCCCGTACCGGTCGCCGAGCCGCCCCGCGAACACCAGCAGGCTCGCCACCGCCACCAGATAGGCGGTGCTGGTCCACTGCACCTCGGCGAAGGACGCGTGCACATCCCGTTGCAGGCTGGGCTGCGCGACCGTGAGGACCGTACCGTCCAGCGCGACGATCACCGCGCCCGCGACGCTGCTCGCCAGTGCCCACCGCCGGTTCACCGGCCGCCCTCGGGACCGAGGTGCGCGACCAGGACCGTCTCCAGGAGCGGGCCCAGGTCCTCCGCGCCGACGGCGAGTTGGAGGCTGCGCCAGCGCCACAGCTGGGCGAGGCCGTGCAGATTCGCCCACAGCGCACCGGCCACCCGCCGGGCATCGGCCTCGGGGCGAACCTGCCCGACCAGCCCGGCGAGCAGGGAGAACAACGGAAGGCTCGTCTCCCGCAGTCCCAAGTGACCGCTTTCCAGCAGATCATGGCGGAACATCAGCTCGTACATGCCGGGGCCGTCCAGCGCGAACTCCACGTACGTCCGCGCCAGCGCGGCTACTTCGGCGCGCGGAGCGGCGGATCCCCGCGCGAGCGCCGCCTGCACCCGGTCGGCCAGGTCGGCGAATCCCCGCCGCGCGACGGCCGACAGCAGTTCCAGATGGGTGGGGAAGTAGCGGCGTGGCGCCCCGTGCGAGACGCCCGCACGCCGGGCGATCTCCCGCAGGGTGAGCGCCTGCGGCCCCTCGGCGGCCAGCAACTCCACGCCCACGTCGACCAGGCGGGCACGCAGGCCCGTGTCGGACTCAGTCATAGACACTGTCTACCAGTCGTCCGTAGACAGTGTCTACCGCCTCTTCGGTGTGCGGGAATGCACGGCCCGCCCCGCGGGGTTGACCCGTCATGACCCAGGACTCCGCGCAGGACGCGCTGCTCGAACTGCTCTCCGACGGCCACGGCGGGGTGCTGGTCACCCTCAAGCGCGACGGCCGGCCCCAGCTGTCCAACGTCAGCCACGCCTACTACCCCGAGGAGCGGACCATCCGGATCTCGGTCACCGACGACCGAGCCAAAACCCGCAACCTGCGCCGCGATCCGCGTGCCTCCTACCACGTCACCGGCGCCGACCGCCGGGCGTACACCGTCGCCGAGGGCACGGCCGAGCTGTCCCCGGTCGCCCAGGACCCGCACGACGAGACCGTCGAGGAGCTGATCCGGCTCTACCGGGACGTGCTCGGCGAGCACCCGGACTGGGACGACTACCGGGCTGCGATGGTCCGCGACCGCCGCCTGGTGGTGCGCCTGCGCGTCGAACGGGTCTACGGCGTCCCGAAGCGCTGACCCCGGGCCGACGGCAGGCTCACGGCGCCTCGGCGGTCCGCGCCTCGATCGCCCGCAGTACGGCGACCATGTCCTCGCCGCCGTACCCCTGCGCCACCGTCTCCTCGAAGAGGGCGAGGCAGACGTCGAGGAGCGGCGAGGCGAGGTGGCTCCTGCGGGCCGCCTCGGTGATGAGCCGGTTGTTCTTCAGTACGTCCAGCGCTGCCGCCTGCACCGCGAAGTCCCGCTCGCGCAGCTTGGGCGCCTTCATCCGGGAGACCCCGCTGGCCATGGGCCCCGCGTCCAGGACGTCCAGGAAGAGCCGCCGGTCCACGCCCTGCCGCTCGGCGAAGTGGAACGCCTCCGTCAGTCCGGTCACCAGGGTGATCAGGAAGAGGTTCACGGACAGCTTCATCAGGAGGGCGCCGGGCGCCGGACCGCACACGAACGTCTCCCGGCACATCGGGGTGAGCAGCGGTCGTACCGCGTCCACGGCGGCCTGCTCGCCGGCGAGCATGGCCACCAGCTGTCCCTGTTCCGCCGGGACCCGGGATCCGGAGACGGGCGCCTCGACGTACCGGCCGCCGGCGGCACGGACGTCGCTCTCCAGGGCGCGGGAGTACTCGGGGGAGGTCGTGCCCATGTGGACGACGGTGCGCCCGGCCACGCGTGCGGCCAGGGCGGAGGCGCCGCGGCCCAGGACCGCGTCCACCGCGGCCTCGTCGGCGAGCATCAGCAGCACCACGTCCGACCGCGCGAACACCTCGTCGGCGACGGCGGCGACGGCGGCCCCGGCCGCCCGCAGCGGTTCGGCGCGTTCCGGGCTCCGGTTCCACACCACGAGCGGGGCGCCCGCGCCGGCCAGGCGCAGGGCCATGGGCCGGCCCATCACACCGAGACCGATGAATCCGACGTTCACGGGGGCCGCCTCCCGCTCCACGGGCCGACTATGACAGTGGTCATACTGATCTTTTCGTAAGTTCAGTGGGTGTGGTGGGTGGATGGTGAGTCCGGTGTGGGCGAGGAAGGACCATGGCAGTTGTGGGTTGTGGTTGAT